>RZZN01000027.1 GCA_009929855.1 Gammaproteobacteria bacterium | reverse complement strand
GGGGCATTTCACGACTCTCGATGACGGTACGAACCGACAACTGACCGCAAACGAGTCCTGCCGTCACTGATGCCGAAAATTTTATGTCAACGACTTATTGGCTAGGGGTTTGCGCCGGTATTTCAGGATGCGCTACCTCGGATTGATGATGATCAACCCCGGCCATCATTTCGTATCCGGCCTTCAGCATTGAGTACGGAGGTAGCTGAAATTTTCCAACCAATACGCCATAGCACCCCGCGAGACAGATGAGCGTCATGTGAAAAATGATTCTCAATGCACGGCTGCTTTTCATGTCGATCCCGCACTCGAGCGGCTCGCCGCACGCCGCAGCCAAAGCTCCAAGATGAGCAGTGGCCAGAGCTGATACACCGAAAAGTGCTCAGGCCGAGCCTGTTGAGCGACGAGTCTTGCCAAGGCCTGCTGATCCAGCAGACCTCGCAGACGACCATCGGATGACAGCAGGAGCTCTCGAGCAAGCTGGAGTGTCCGCTGGTTCGACCAGGTGTTGGATGGCAGACCGAACCCCATCTTGCGTCGATGCATCCATTCGGCGGGCAGATAGCGTGTCGCCAGCCGTTTCAGGATGCGCTTGGTCTCGGCGGGTGGATCCCAACAGGCCGCGAGCGGCAGATCATGCGCCAGCTCGGCCACGCCTCGGTCGAGCAGCGGACAGCGCACCTCCAGCGAGACCTGCATGCTCATGCGGTCGACCTTGGGAAGCACGGCCCCGGGCAGATAGGTCGCGGCATCTAGGGCGCGCATCCGGTGCAGCAGGGGTTGCGCCGGATCATTCAGTGCCGCGCGCCAGTGCGCGAGTGAAGCGGCCACCGCGGGTGGCAGTCCTCCGGTGAGCCCACCGATCTGCTCGGGCTGAAAGATCAGCCAGCGAGGCGAGAGATAGGCATCCGCCGGGGTATAGCGGCGCCCGGTGCGCACCGCGCGCAGCTGACGCTGCAGCCAGTTGCCTTGCTCCATCAGGGTGTCGCGATACCGCCCATAGCCGCCGAAGAGCTCATCGCCCCCGTCGCCCGAGAGTGCCACGGTCACATGCTCGCGCGTGAACCGAGAGAGCAGATAGGTCGGCAGGCAGGATGAATCGCCATTGGGCTCGTCGAGACGGTCGGCGATCTCATGGACGAGTTGAAGTGCGTCTGGGCTGAGGATCTCCTCGTGATGATCGGTCCCGAGATGGTCGGCGACCTCCCGGGCGTAGTGATGCTCGGTCTCGCTGGTGCCCGCGAAGCCGATCGAGAAGGTGCTGAGCGGTCGTCCGATCTCGCGGGTCACCATGGCCGCGACCAGGGCCGAGTCGACCCCGCCGGAGAGAAAGGCCCCCAACGGGACATCGCTCATGAGTCGCTTGCGCACCGCCTCCAGCACCCGCTCGCGCAACGCCTCGGTGCGCTCCGCGAGCGAGGGCGCGGCGAGCGCACTGGGCTCGCGCGGCTCGAAGCGAAAATAGCCGTGCGGCTCGCCGACCCTCAGACGGTCATCGGCGGTCTCCACCACCAGGGTCGAGCCGGGCGGCAGCTTGCGCACCGAGCGATAGATGCTGAAGGGCGCGGGGACATATTGCAGGAGCAGATAGTAGGCCAGGGCCTCGTGGTCGATGGTCGGATCGAAGCCGGGCACCCGGGTGAGCGCCTGGAGCTCCGAGGCGAAGGCAAACCACCCTGGACCCTGGGCGTAATACAGTGGCTTCTTGCCGAAGGGGTCGCGGGCGAGCAGCAGACGCCGGCTGGGCCGGTGCCAGAGTCCGAATGCGAACATCCCGTCGAGCCGGTCGACCTGCTCGATGTCGAAATCCTGGAGCAGATGCGGGATGACCTCGGTATCCGTCCGAGAATGCAGACGGTGACCCTGTGCGATCAGATCGGCCCGCAACGACTCATGGTTGTAGATCTCGCCGTTGAAGGTCACCTGCACCGAGCCGTCGGCGTTGCCCATGGGTTGGCGACCCTCGTCCGAGAGATCGATGATCGATAGCCGCCGATGACCCAGTGCGCAACCGCCCGCCGGGTCGAGCCAGACCCCGGCCGCATCTGGACCGCGATGGACCATGGTGTCGCGCATGGCTCGCACGATGGCCTCGAGGTCGGTCCGATCCCAGAGACCGGGTGTCGTCAGGAGTCCAGCAATCCCGCACATGTCAGCGCTGCCTCGTGGTTGAATTGAACGGGTCGATCAGTCGAACCCTGCGCATGCGTCGAGGGTCGAGCCAGGTCTGACCGAGGCGGTGTGCCACAACCCTGATCCCTTCTTTGACTATCGATGCGTGATGCCCTCGTCCCCGCGGCCGAGCGCGTTGGGATCTGATCGACTGGATCGGACAATGATCGCCTGCCTGGGAGATCGCATGACCCTGGACCGCTCCGCAGCAGGGCAGGATCGAGCGCCACATCGGTCAGTGTGTCTCGTAGAGCGCGAGTGTCTCATCGATCATGCGATCGATGCCGAAGCGCTCCTGCACGAAGCGTCGTCCGAGTGTGCCGATCCCCTCGCGCAGATCGCGGTCCTCGAGCAGTTGCTCGACCGCGCTGGCGAGTGTCTCAGCCCTTGCCGTCTCGACGAACAGGCCGGTCACGCCAGGCGCGAATGACTCTCGCGCCCCACCCCCACCGGTTACCACGACAGGTGTGCCCAGGGTCTGCGCCTCGATCGCGACATTGGGCGTGCCTTCCCAGCGCGAGGTCAGCAGCAGGACATCGAGCGCGGCCAGCGCGAGCGTGCTCTCGCGGGTCGGCGCGAGGATCCTCACCCGGGATCCGACATCGGCCGAGCTCAGCAGGTGCTGCATCTCGGGCTCCAGCGGTCCCTCCCCGAAGAGCAGGCAGCGCGCCGCCGGGTCGGTCTTGACCAGCCGGATCGCCGTCTCCAGCCAGAGCAGGGGCCGCTTCTCGGGCGAGAATCGGAACATCCCGCCCACGACTCGGTTGGTGTCATCGATCCCGAGCCCGGCGCGAAAGGCACGGATGGATGCGTGCTCGGGGCGCCGTACCGCATCGAGATCGATCCCATTGTAGATGACACGGAAGCGCTCGATTGGCAGCCCGAGCCAGTCTGCATAGTCCGCGGCGCCCGCATGACTGTTGTTGACCAGGATGACCTGAGGATGGGCTGCAAGTGTTCGGTAGGCCGCGCGCATGGTCGCGTCGAAGATGTATGGAAAGTGCTTGGGTCCGACATTGCGCCCTGAGAGCACCACCCTGGGCACGCCAGCGAGCAGGGCCGCTAGACCGGCGCGGACATTACTGTAATCCAGCCAGCAATGGACCACCGAGGGCCTGAGCTCGCGCAGCGCGAGATAGTGATCGAGGATGTCCTGGCGAAGCTGTGCCGGCAGGCCGCTCAAAAGGTTACGGGTCTGATGGATCCGGCGCGCCAAATTGGGATCGTCACGAAAGTGGATCCATTCCTCCAACTGATCGGTTGGACCCTGAGGCTCGTTCACTTGGATGCCTGCATCCAGGAGCGGGCGCAGAAAGAAGTCGTTGCCTGGGCGCCTGCTCAGGTTGGCGACCAGCAGACTGACATCGGTCATCCCGCGGTCACGCAATCCGAGCGCCGTGTTGAGGATCTGGCGCTCGGCGCCCCCGGCCACCAGTGTCGGACAGGCGATCAACAGCCGACCGGGGAGCGTCGAGCCGACACCCAGGGTGGCGCTGGCGCGCAGCGCCCGTGTCATCCCGCGGGCATAGAGGACATCGGTCACGGCCGGCACCAGACCGACCGAGCGCTCGCCGATCAGCTGGAGACCGGCACCGAGCTTGCCGACGAGCTTGGACGCGGCGAGCGACCAGATGCTCTCCTGGGCCCAGTCGTCGACGCTCCAGTAGATCATCCGGCGCACGCCGGCCAGCATGGCCGCGCGGATCATCGGCGCGGTGATGCGTGTGCGGGGGGCGATGAGCACCAATGTACTGGGGATCTGCGCGGGCAAGCGCCAGGAATACTCAGCGGGCAGGAAGGTCGCGCAGCGCTCGTCCGTCGCGTCCCGGGCGGTGTCGATCGACAGGACCAGATGACTCACCCCAGGCTCGCCCAGCAGCTCGGTCACCGCGTCCGCTCGCAAAGTGAAGGGCACCGCCAGCACCAGCTCGCCAAGCCCGGCATCGCGGCACCAGTGGAGTGCGGCGCGGATGCGCGGATCATCCGCGTGCGCGCCCTCGGGGTCGGAACTGGAATCCTTCACCATGAAAGGGTCCTGATTGCGAGTCGGCAGGGAGGATCGATGATGGCTCACCGGGGCGTGTCAGTCTGTCGCGACCGCCGTCGCGGCAATGGCTGGAGCGGCTCGGTCGATGGAGACGCGCGGGTCGGTCTCCGGTCGCGCACCCGCTCTCGGCACGCGGCGGTGGTGAAGGGTTGCAAGTATAGCCGGGTCGCCGGTTCATCTGAAGACATCGCGGGGCCATGCCGCCGCGCGCGGCTCGGCCAACTATCCGACCACTGTCATCCATGCTATCGTCACCTGCTTCGACGCATCGGGTCGTCCCAGCGAGGCGGCGCTCGGGGTTGCCGGTCAGGCCCAAGCGGTGCCTGGCTGCCCAGACCGCTCGCGGGTCGCCGCGCCAGGGCCGCTCGAGACCAGGTCACTGACGCGCCGATCCTGCTCGGTGACCAGTCCACGGCGTCCGATGCAGGGTAGGTATACACGGGATGAATGACTTCATTGCGCTTTTTCGTCGACATCATCTCTTGATCTGGGAGATGTCACGTCGCGAGCTGCGGGATCGCTATGTCGGCCAGGTCCTGGGCTCGGCCTGGGTCATCGGTCATCCGATCTTTTTGATGATCCTGTACGCGGTCATCTTCAACGTGATCTTCCCGGGCAAGCTGGGCGACACCTACGAGCTGCCACGCGACCTGACCACCTACATCCTGGCCGGACTCATTCCCTGGCTGACCGCCCAGGACATCATGAACCGCGCGACCACGACCATCTCGTCCAATCGCAATCTGGTCAAGCAGATTGTCTTTCCGATCGAGATCCTCCCGATCAAGACCGTGCTGGCCGCCTTGCCCAATCTGATCGTGGCCACGCTCTTCCTGATCCTCTACGAGATCGTCCAGAGCAGGGCCTTGCCCTGGACCTATGTGCTGATCCCGCTGGTTTGGCTCGCATTGCTCTTGCATGCGGCCGCGGCCGCCTACGCACTCTCGGGTCTGGGCGTCTTCATCCGTGACATCAAGGATCTGGTCACCGTATTTGCGACCGCCAACCTCTTCATGACGCCCATCCTGCTCTATCCCGGGCTGCTGCCGCCGCTCGGCGAGTTGCTGCTCCATCTGAACCCCTTCAGCTACATGGTCTGGTGCTTCCAGGATGTCTTCTACTTCGGACGCATCGAGCATCCCTTGTCCTGGATCCTCTTCTGTGGGAGCGCGCCCTTCCTGCTGGGCTTTGCGGTCACCACCTTCAGCCGCGCCAAGCTGGCCTTTGGTGACCGGCTGTGAGCGCGGACAGTGCGAAGGCCAAGCACGCGGGGACGCGGATCAGCACCGCGGCCGGATCCGAGGTCGCCATCCGGGTGCGCGAGCTGACCAAGGTCTTCAACGTCTACCGTCACCCGGCCGATCTGGTGCTGGAGGTCATCACCCGCCGTCCGCGCCACCAGCGCTACACCGCACTCGAGGGGCTCTCGCTCGATGTGCCGCGCGGCCAGGTGCTGGGCATCCTCGGGCGCAACGGCGCGGGCAAGAGCACGCTGCTCAAGCTCCTCGCCGGGACCCTGACACCGACCTCGGGCACGATCGAGATCGCCGGTCGGGTCACCGCCATCCTCGAGCTCGGCACCGGTTTCCACCCCGATTACACGGGACGCGAGAACATCCTCATGGGTGGTCTCTGTCTGGGCATGACACGCCGCGAGATCGAGGCCAAGATCGACCAGATCATCGCCTTCAGCGAGTTGGAGGACTTCATCGATGCCGAATTCCGGACCTATTCATCCGGGATGCAGGCGCGACTCACCTTCAGCACAGCCACTGCCGTCGATCCGGATGTCCTCATCGTCGATGAGGCACTGGCTGTCGGGGATGCCCGCTTTCAGCTCAAATGTTTCGAGCACATGACCCGATTGCGCGACGCGGGCAAGACGATCCTTCTGGTCACCCATGACGAGAATGCCGTGACGCGGTTCTGCGACCGTGCGCTCATCGTCGAGCATGGGCGCATCCTGGTGGATGATCACCCCAAGACGGCCGTCGCCGCTTATCTCGAGCTGATGTTCGGCGGGACGGCGCAGCGGCAGGATGATCAAATGCGCAACCCCTGCGTCGATCCTGGACACAGTGCCCGGCGTTTCGGCAACCAAGAGGCCAGGTTGCTCGAATACGGCCTGGAGGACGAATCCGGGGCACGCGTCAAGATCGCGCAATCCGGGAAAAAGTATTCGCTCTTTCTGCGCGCACGCGCCAAGGCGAAGGTCGAGGGCTGGTCCGCGGGATTCACGATCAAAGACGCCCGTGGTCTCGTGATGTGGGGGATCACGACGACGTTGCAGGGGATGACGCCGCAAACGCTGGAGCCCGACGACCTGATCGAGGCGCGGGTAGACCTCACCATGTGGTTGGCGAGCGGAGACTATTTCGTCAATCTTGGCCTCGGCTACGAGGTCCGTGATGAGATGATCGACTTCATCGATGATGCGCTGCACTTCAAGGTCGTTGGCCCACACGGAATCTTTGATGCCTCACTGGTCAATCTCGACCCAGACCTTCGCATCGAGGTTCTGCAACAAGCAGACACCAGCTGACCGCGTCAGCTTGATGCGTCGTCTCGATCTCCGCTCGACAGCGCGATGAGCCTTGCTCGGACATCTCCAGCGATTCCCGGGGCTGATCCCGCGTGAATTGGCACGATCGAAGGCAGGCTCGATTCATGACGCTCATGTGGTCCCTGACCACCCACGCAGGCTGATCGCGATTGACGCGGAGTCCGAGATGTCGCGGGTGCTCAGCGTCATCCAAGATCCTGACTTGGGCGGATGACTGAGCCGGGCCAACCGAATCGAAGGAGTAGACATGGCGGAAAGACCCAAACCCTTGGACTGGACTCCCGATCTCGTCAACAGATTCTGGGATGGCGTCTCTAGTACACGATTGGCTGAGCTGAGCTTCAGCAGAACCGCGGCCCCGAGCGTCGTGTCAGCAGTCTGGAAGCATCTCAGCCCACACGGAACACACCTCGACCTTGGGGCCGGTGATGGCGATTTGGCTGCGGAGCTGGTCAGAAATAACTTGCGTATCGCCGCCTACGAGCCATCACAGGAACGTCGCAAGGGATTGGAGGGTCGGTTTGGCGATCAGGTGGCGTTTCTCGGATGTGTGGATCGCTTGGATCAGACCCAATTCGATGTGGTTTTACTGTGTGAAGTCATCGAGCACGTCCTCGAGGATGAATATGGGGCATTCCTCTCCGGGCTCGGTCAATACGTGCGTGAAGGCGGAAAGTTGATCGTGACGACGCCCAATTCTGAAGATCTTGAATTGAATGCTGCATTATGTCCAGTCTGTAACAAGGTTTTTCACCGATGGCAGCATCAACGGTCCTTCACGGCAAGCTCGCTGGAAGCCGACATGGAGATCGCGGGTTTCGATCAGGTGGTGATCCATCAGATCGAGTTCACGAGCGAATTCTTCGAGAGGTATCGAGGTTTTCTGCGTGGCGAAGCCAAGTTGCCGCCGCGGATTCTGTCATGGCAGGACGCATGGCGGTTATCCAAGCTTGATCGCTTGAGGTGGCATCTGGGCAATCGAGTCAGGCGCTTGCGGCGAGCGCTACGAGTCATCTTGACCGGCGATGATGATATTGAGCTGATCCCAGACTATGTCTACCAGCTTCTCAACGACGAGCCCGCTCGCGTCGGGGCCGGAACCCAGCTGCTCTATATTGGCCAGAAGCGGTCGCACTCGCTCGAGATGAACGATGGCAGTCGATGCGAGACCCGATCGGCGAAGCGGGAAAATGACCCTGGTGATCCGGCGCGCGCGACAGGGTCAGGATCATGAGAGCCTGACGCCGATCAGCGGCTGCTTGCAACGTGTCGCAAGGCTGGATTGGATCCTGTGTGGCGTCAAGCGCGCGATGCTGGCGGTGAGCGCAGATTGCCCAGAGCGGCCTGGTCCTGCTTCGACAGCTCGATCGAAGCGGCCCGAAACCTGTGGCCATGTCGCGGTCATGATGTCCGTGTGAGCGAGTCCGAGCAGATCCGTCCGATGCCTGCAGAACACTCGCCATGGACCTGATCGCGCTCGCGCCACCGCTCTTTGGTCTAGCGCTGTTGGCTGGCTTCGTCGACGCCATCGCCGGCGGGGGTGGTCTCATCACCATCCCGGCGCTCCTCTGGGCGGGGCTCGCTCCGGTGGAGAGTCTGGCGACGAACAAGGCCCAGGCCGTCTTCGGCAGCGGGACGGCAACGCTCCATTTCATGCGCAAAGGCTGGGTCGATCCGCGCGCGGTGTCATTCACCGTAGCTTGTACCTTCGTGGGCGCGATGCTTGGGGCGATCGCGGTCCAACAGATCGACAGCGCGCTGCTGCGCCAGCTGATCCCCTTGCTGCTCCTGGGCTTCTCGCTCTATTTCCTGTTCTCGCCGCGGGTCTCTGATCTGGATTCGCATCGGCGTATCGCAACCCCGACCTTTGCACTGACGGTCGGTGTCGGGGTCGGCTTCTATGACGGCTTCTTCGGGCCGGGGACCGGGACATTCTTCGCGATCGGCTATGTGGCCCTGCTCGGCTACAACCTGCGGCGTGCCACGGCACACACCAAGCTGCTCAATTTCACCAGTAATCTGGCCGCCTTGATCCTCTTCGCCCATGCCGGGCAGGTGGTCTGGATGCTGGCCGCGGTGATGGCAGCCGGCCAACTCATCGGGGCCTGGCTGGGCTCGCACCTGGTTCTCAAGCACGGCGCGGCACTGGTGCGGCCGATCCTGGTGGTCTCGTCCATCCTGATCTCGGCCAAGCTCTTGTGGGATCAGCTTGCGGGTGGCTGAGCGGCGCATTGCTGGTGGCGTCGCGGGCGAGGCGGGATCGCATCCCGCCGCTTGGCTCAGGGCCCCGGTGCCGTGCGTGCCAGCCAGAAGAGCGCGGGCTCCTCATCGGGTTGCAGCGCTCCGTCGCGCATCACTAGACGCCCATGCGCCAAGGTCCAGCTTGCCACCGACTGCGCGATCTCGGCTGGCTGATCGATGGTGTGTTCGGCAACGCGCGCCTCGACCCAATCGCGCATCCGCTGATGATAGGCCCGGCGATACTGGATCTTGACCGCCGTCAGCTGGTCCTCGCGCGAGAAGAGCGTCAGGGATGCCGCTGGAATCCCGTTGAAGGCGCCGATCGCAGCGGCGCAGAGTCGCTGGCCGAATGGATTGGGTCCATCGGCGCATTCCAGCGCGAGCTTGGGGAAGGTCTCGCGGATCTGGCCCTCGGTCACCGCGGGTGTCAGGGTATCCACGGCCAGGTTGATCTCGGGTTTGCCCAACAAGAACATGAGCGCCAGGTCGGTTCGCCATTGCCCGTCCTCGGTGAAGGCCAGCCAGTAGAAGGGGCCGAAGACGAGCGCCAGCATCAAGAGTGTCTTGTAGAGCTTGGGGATCTTGAAGTCGCGTTGCATGGCGCGATTCTACCCGCTCGAGAGGCGGATTGGCATCGCTCGAGTGCGCCAGCGACCGCGGTGAGGATTGGTCATGGCCCGCATCATCGACTCGGGGTATCGTTGACCTGATCCAGACACCCAGGTCAAGTGTGACACGCGCCCTTCATGTCCGATCCCTTCAGCCAACACACCCCAGTCATGCAGCAGTATCTTCGTCTCAAGGCGGAGTATCCGGATCTGCTGCTCTTCTACCGCATGGGCGATTTCTACGAGCTCTTCTTCGAGGACGCCGAGCGGGCGGCGCGGTTGCTCGACATCACCTTGACCAAGCGTGGCCAGTCGGCGGGTCGCCCGATCCCCATGGCCGGCGTGCCCTATCATGCCGCCGAGGCCTATCTGGCGCGACTGGTCCGCAAGGGGGTCTCGGTCGCCATCTGCGAGCAGGTCGGTGATCCCGCGCAGAGCCGTGGTCCGGTCGAGCGCAAGGTGGTGCGGGTGGTGACGCCTGGCACCCTGACCGATGAGGCCTTGCTCGATGAGCGGAGAGAGAGTCTGCTGGTCGCGATCGCCGAGGGGCGTGCCGCTTACGGCGTGGCGGTCCTGGAGCTGGCGAGCGGACGCTTCTCGGTCCTTGAGGTGGGCGGCCTCGAGGCCTTGACCAGCGAGCTGGAGCGGCTCAAACCGGCCGAGACCCTGATCGCGGAGGACAGCCAACTGCCCGAGACCTTGCGACTCGAGCAGGGACTCACGCGCCGCCCGAGCTGGCACTTCGATCGGGAGAGCGCCACGCGTCTACTCTGCGACCAATTCGGCACGCGCGACCTGCATGGATTCGGCTGCGCCGGGCTCGATCTAGCCGTGGGGGCGGCAGGCTGTCTACTGCAATATGTGCGCGACACCCAGCTCGGCGCGCTCCCGCATGTGCGTGGTCTGACCACCGAGCAACGCGATCAATCACTCATCCTGGACGCCGCGACCCGGCGCAATCTCGAGATCACCGAGAGTCTCGGCGGTCGTCCCGAGCATACCCTGGCCGGCGTGCTCGATCGCACCGCGACCGCCATGGGTAGTCGCCTGCTGAAACGTTGGTTGGGCCGTCCGTTGCGTGAGCGCGCTCTGGTCGAGTCACGACATGCCGCCATCGCGACCCTGATCGAGCGGGGCGATGGCGCCATGCTGCACGAGACCCTTGCCGAGATCGGCGATCTGGAGCGCATCCTCTCGCGTGTCGCCTTGGGCTCGGCGCGGCCGCGCGATCTCGCGGTGCTGCGCGAGGGCTTGACTCGGATCCCCGCGCTGCGCGCGCCCCTGGGCGCCACCGATGATCCATTGTTGCTCGATCTGAGCGAGCGCATCGGCACCCATCCAGAGACCCTGGATCTGCTCGAGCGCGCCATCATCGCCCAGCCGCCCATGTTGATCCGCGATGGCGGGGTCATGGCACCTGGCTATGACCCTGAGCTGGATCGGCTGCGTGCATTGTCGGCCAACGCCGATCGTTTCCTGCTCGACCTGGAGGCGCGCGAGCGTGTGCGCACGGGGATCCCGGGACTCAAGGTGGGCTACAATCGGGTGCACGGCTATTACATCGAGCTGGGACGCGCCCAATCCGAGCAGGTGCCATCCGATTACAGCCGGCGTCAGACGCTCAAGGGGGTGGAGCGCTACATCACGCCCGAGCTCAAGCGCTTCGAGGACGAGGTGCTGAGTAGCCGTGAGCGCGCGCTGGCTCGCGAGAAGTCGCTCTACGAGGATCTGCTCGCGCGGCTCGCCGAGTCGCTGGTGGGGCTGCAGCGCACGGCCGAGGCGGTGGCGACGCTCGATGTGCTGACCAATCTGGCCGAGCGGGCGCGAGCCTTGGACTGGACACGGCCACGTCTGACCGACGAGATCGAGATCGAGATCACCGATGGGCGCCATCCAGTGGTCGAGGCGGTCCGCGACGGGCCATTCATCGCCAACGGACTGCGTCTGGACCGGCGTCGCCGCATGCTGATCATCACGGGTCCCAACATGGGCGGTAAGTCGACCTACATGCGTCAGCATGCACTGATCGTCCTACTTGCCTACAGCGGCAGCTTCGTTCCAGCGAGCGCGGCGCGGATCGGCCCGGTCGATCGGATCTTCTCGCGCATCGGGGCCGCGGACGACCTGGCCGGGGGACGATCCACCTTCATGGTCGAGATGGAGGAGACCGCCAACATCCTCAACAATGCGACCGCCCAAAGCCTGGTGCTCATGGATGAGGTCGGACGCGGCACCAGCACATTCGACGGGCTCTCGCTCGCCTGGTCGTGCGCCGTCGAGCTGGCGACCCGCATCGGCGCATTCAGTCTCTTCGCCACCCATTATTTCGAGCTGACCACCCTGCCGGAGGAATACCCCGGGATTGCCAACGTGCATCTCGACGCGGTCGAGCACGCCCATCGCATCGTCTTCATGCATGCACTGCGCGAAGGTCCGGCCAACCAGAGCTATGGTCTGGCGGTGGCGGCACTCGCTGGCGTCCCCCCTGCTGTCATTCGGCGCGCCCGCGAGCGACTGCGCGAGCTCGAGGCCGGGGCGCGGCGCCATGCCGAGCGCGACGCGGTCCAACTCACGCTTTTTCCACTCGATCCCGATCCAGTGTCAGCGCCCGCCGAGCCGCATCCGCTCGCGCTTGCGATCGAGTCGATCGACCCAGATACCTTGACACCGAAGGCCGCGCTCGAGCTCATCTATCGGCTCAAGGCGCTCGCGCTCGGCGCGTCTCCGAGTCCACCGGGGCATGGCTAGGAGTGGCCTGCGCGGGGTCGGCCAGGACCGCGCGTGGCGCTGCTCTGGGTGTCTTGGCGCGGCGAGTGCGGCTATCCTAGGCTGACCGACAGTGCTGAGCCGTCAGCCGCCGGGAGGGATGGCGTGCAGCGATCGGGTGGACTCGCCATGACGATCGCGGCCGTCGCATCTCGTCATCGAACGACAACACGAGGATGCTTGCAATGGAGGAGAGTTACGAGGGCCATGAGATCTGGGTCTTCCTGACGTTGGTCGTGGGTTTTGCCTTGTCATTCCTGGTCGCCGTGGTGCCTCATTTCGAGAGTGCTCATCGGCTCGATCCGCTGCTGCTGGCCACCTGGATGATCCCCTATCTGATCTTGTCGATCATCGTCTGGTTCATGCCAGTCCCCGCCCGGCCACCCATGATCCTGGCGTTGGCCGGCCTGCAGCTGCTGAGCGCGCTGATTCAGCGCACCCTGCTCGATGATCCGACGGGTTTGCTGGTCTATCTGGTGCCGCTCTTGACCGCGCCAGCGCTTCTGCTGCTTGCGCCTCGCCTCATCGGGCGTGGTGGTGGATCGATGGCGACGCTGATCGAGCGGCTCTTCAAGCGCGGCTAGCGTCGGACGCGGGACAGGGAACAAGGCGCGATGGTGCCCGCGGGATCCTCCGGCGCTTGGTCGGAGGTCTCCCGTGCTAGCCTGCCGGGCGCAGATTCTCGACGATATCCAGGTGTTGCAGCTCGGCGGCGCGCTCGGGCGAGTAGCCGAGCCCCTGGTAATCGAGGATACCGTTCGGTGAGTGGCACTCGATGCAGTCACGGCCCACTGGCTGGATGCCATGGCTGATCTTGAGCGAGCCCATTTGGCGCATCCAGCGCGGCTCTACATCGCGCAGCTCGCCGCTGGCCAGCGGATACTGGGTGCGCCAGCCCTCGGCGACACCGAAATAGGCCATGAATTCGTCCATCATGTAGAGCTTGAAGGGCGTCTCGTACATCCGCCGCACGATCGGATCGCGGATCGCCTGGATCATGGCCGCCTGACTGTCGCCCGTCTCGTGATAGGTCGCGTAATCGAAGGGTAGGATCATGGCGCCGAAGGGGCCTTGGTTGCCCAGATCCTCGTACATCATGGCGTTGAAGAGCTTGAATGGATAGAGCTTGCTCTGTCCCTCGTCCATGTGGACCCGCAGGTTGCGCTCGAGCAGGGCGCGGCGTTGCTCGAGCTGCTCGGGCGTGAGCTGGGAGAGCGGATCGGTCGCGGCCCGCACATAGTCATCGATGTCGATGTGTGGGTAGGTCTCCTTCAGCTCGGTGGCCCGCGCCCGCACCGCCGCGATCACCTCGGGATCCTCGATGCGCGCGAGCTGCTGCATCAATGGATCATAGGTGCTCGATCCGTCTGGATGATTGCCGAGCGCGTTCGCAAGGAAGGTGCCGTTGCCATTGAACCAGAGGAAGGTGAAGCCCTGACCGACCGCGCCTGAGCGATAGATGTCGGTCGCCTTGAAGATGCCCTCCTCCGGGTCCCAGGTCGGATGGACCCAGTCGCGCAGGACCACGTTGTTCTCCTCCAACGACCGCACATGGCAAGTCGTGCAGGCGAGCCGGTCGAGGTGTCCGTTGAGCAGCGCCTTGTGCTGGGAGCGGTTGTGCGGGGCCTCCGAATGACACTTGACGCAGGAGACCTCGACCTCGGGCAGGTCGTTGGCGACCAGATCCACACCCATCAGACCGCGTGGGATCTTGTGACCTTGCGGGACATGACAGTCGGTGCAGAGCAGTCCGGCGGCGGCGTGGACATCGGATTCGGGGCTGAATGGATTGCCACGCTTGGCGCCCTTGTGCAGCAGTCGCGGGTTGTGCTCGCCGAGTGCCTGGGCGGCCTCGTTGTGCGCGTAGGCATCGCCGCCCATGTTGTGTTGGTGACAGAGCAGACAATTGCGGGTCGTCGCTTGGCCGACGGTGAGCGCGGCGCGCAGGCTGCGGTCCTGGTTCCAGCGCAGCCCCGCCGAGTCCTCGATCACGTAGCGCTGGTTCATGTCATATTCGGCGGCGTGACAGATCAGACAGTCGATCCCCTCCTTGGCCACCTCGGGCACATCGCCGATCGGCATCATCTTCTCGGTGGCGGGTTGATAATTGCCGCCGATGTGACACTGGCCACAGCCCTCGCTGCGCATCTCGATGGCACCCTGCGCCGCCTCGGGGCGGGCCGCGATGAGTGCCGCCCAGCCGGTCCAGGAGAAGCTGCCCGGGATCCCGCAGGCACGATTGATCTTGCCGATCGGGATGGGACGCGTGCCCGGGGCGTTGACCCGACGGCCATCATAGCCGAAGGTCGAAAAGCCACCACCCGCGTCGCTCTGAAACTTGAAATGCACTGAATTGACGAGATCGTCCAGGGTGTCGACGACCTGGGCTCGGCCCTCCTGGTCGCGCACCCGCATGGTCGCGTGGCATTCCAAGCAGGTCTTTGGACCCTCGTAGCGACGAATGCCGGCATCACGGAAATATTTGATGTGCGAGGGCTCATGCTCGCGCATCCGCGATGGCGTCTGCATCAGCATCTCGATCTTGACCTGTCGCTCGAAGCTCTCGGGATCACCGCCGACGATCGCTGCGGCTGCCGCGTGCCGCGCGCTCCAGCTCAACTCGGCCGCCAGTGCCTCGAATTCATCATCGTTCAGCGTCTGGCTGCTGCTGAAGGTCAAGGGTGCGTTGACCTTTCCGACGTAGGTCTCGAACACCAGCGGGTAGAGGAGGCTGAAGAGTGCACCGAGCAGGGCCAGCGCGCCGACCGCGATCAGTAGGCGCCGCAGTGGCCGTGAGGCGAGGAGTGCGGAGAGACGATCGTTCATGAGGATTCGGACCGGGAGGTGGACGATGAGTCAGCGCGATGCCAACCAGTGAGCATGGCGCGGAGGTTTGCGAAGACCGTCTCACCAGTGGTGATGATATAGAGATGAGTCACGAGGAAGAGGACCAGTAGATAGCTCACCGCCACGTGGGTGAGCGCCACGACCCAGACACTGCCAAGCCCGAACAGGGTCGGAGGCAGATAGACGGCGAAGAGAAAGCCCCAGCCGCTGAGGATGAGCAATGGCATCAGGCCATACATCACGCCCAGATAGCTGAGTTGCTGGAGCGCGTTGAACTTGCGCTCGGGCTCGACATGGAAGGGGTGGGGCTCACCGCGGAAGATCCCATGGAGATAGTAGCGTGTCTGGGCGATCAGATCGCCGATCAGCGTCCGCGGCCTGATGCGGTAGTGGCGCCCGTTCGCGGTGCGGGCATTGGCGATGACGAAGCCGATCCAACCGAGTGTGAGCAGGATGCCGGCGACATTGTGGAGGATGCGCGCGGTCGCGAATGGCATCAACCAAGTCGTTCCGGCGTAATGCAGACTGACCCCGGAGGCGATCAAGACGAGAAACAGGATGGCGTTGAGCCAATGCCATACCCTGACCCAGAGGGGATAGAGATAGAGTGTCGTCATGCCCGTCCTCGCGAATCACGTCCGGCTCGATGAACCAGATAACGGCCGATGCCATGCGCGGCGAGTGCCAGGATCAGCAGACCCAGGATGATCAGACTGAGCCGATCGAGCAGGGGGCTGCGGCTCATGCCGATGACATAGGCCTCGTTGAAGAGTGCCTGGGCGAGCAGGCCGCGGCGTGCGATCTCTTCCTCGGACCTGAACCGATAGAGTCCGGCGAGGAGTCTTGGATCGCTGGAATGGCAGCCGACACAGTTGCGCTCGGTCTGCTCGGCGGCGAGGACCTCATGGTTGGCCTCGCGCGCGGGCGGTGTGTGACAGTCGATGCAGCGGACCGCTTGCCAGTGCGCATCGCGATTGGGCAGCCAGGCATGACTGCGTCGCTGCGGCTCGAGCAGACGCCGATGGCAGGAGAGACAGACCGCGTTGTGGCGCGCGACGATCTCAGTGAGTGGCTCGCCGACCGCGGCCGGGCGGAAGCGGTGCGGATCGTGACAGGTATGACAATCGAAATTGGCGGCCCGAGGCGATGTCGAGACAGCATGCACGCTGCGCTGGAACTCGGCGTCGATACCGAGCCATTGACGCCCGAGATCCGCGTCGTCGTCGCGATGACAGCCGATACAATCGAATTCGCGCGGAGCGGCACGCTCGGGATGCGGGTAGCGCCGATAGCTGCGGCGGTGACAGTCGAGACAGGCAAGCTGGCCGTGCACCGAGTCGGCGAGCGCGTGTGGGTCGATATGGAGACTGACGATGTCACCCGTCGTCGGCTCGCGATAGGCGAGGGTCGGCATGGCGTGACAACGCAGACAGGCCTGGCGCTCGGCGGCGGCGGGCGAATGAGCCGTGTCGGCTCCCTCTGACGCGATGCTCGCGGCGACGCTGGCCGGGAGCGGGATCGCGCAAAGACAGAGCAGGATGGCGAGGAGTGCGAGTGGTGGCGCGCGATTGGTCAAGGCGCGCCACTCGACGCGCCGAGGGGCTCTGACGTGGTCGAGCGGACTGCGCGGGTGACCGGACGGGGCATTCATCTGTCCTCCTGTGGCAGTGATCGTCTCCTGATCCGCCACACGGTCAGCTTGGATGCACGCGTGACGCTCGATGGTCCGAGCCCACGGGCGCGGGCACAGGAGATGGTGCGGTCTGGCGATCGGGTCAGACCAGCCGATGGCGATTCTTCATTTCAAGATATACCAGATTCGACACCCGACGAATGATATTTCCCCGATTCTTGATCCAAGCCCCATAGTTCTCGGCCCGGGTTGGCCGCTCGATGATGCCCACCAGGGTGTAGGCATGATAGCGGCCACGCTGGTCCGGGATCTCGAGGATGCCCATGTCGCCGCAGCACATGGCGGTCGATCCGGTCTTGTTGTAGACGCGGACCTCTTCGGGGAGACCGGCGAGCCCCTTCGACAAGCGGTCGCCGCTTGGTAGACCCATGAGACGTTTCTGCTCGCGGCTCTGTGGCAGACGATCGTCCCAGACCGAGAGCAGGAACCGGCTGTAGTCGAGCGCTGAGGCGCGGTTGCGATAGGTCTGACCGGTGACCGGGATGCGTTCGACGATCTGGGTCTCCTTGAAGACGTCGGGCGCGCGCTGCTTCAACACCGCCTCGACATCGGCCGGGCCACGATGTGCTTGGTGCTCGCTCACCAGATCCATGATGCGGTTGGTTTGGGAGTTGCTGCTGCGTTGGATCATCTGCTCCATGGCATGGCGGACTTCTTCCGTGTAGGGCACCCGTCCGCGCGATTGCTCCATCTGGAAGAAGTAGGCCTGGGCGACGAACGGCTTGATCATGCTGGCGGCTTGGCGCGGCAAGGCCTCGTTGATCGAGACCAGTTTCTTGCGGGTGGTGAAGTCATAGACCGACCAGGAGCTCTTCTCGCCCTCCTGCAAAAGTCCCTCGCGACGCATGCGTGTCACGAGATCGACGACCTGATGTTGGAGTGAGGCATGGCGGGACGCGGCCTCCGCATAGTTGGGGGCTCCCAGCACCAGACCCGCCGAGGTCGCGGCGAGCATGGCGAGAAAACTGCGGCGGTCGCGACAGAAGGCGTGGTCTTCTTCGGTGATGATCGAATGGGGTGTGACGTCTTGCGATGGCTTCATCAGCGGCTCCCTCTCGTTGCGAGCTCGGTTGTCGTGCACCGCGCCCGGTCCGGCGGACGCGGATGATCGGCAGCTGAGCCAACCAGCTCGTGTTGATGATGTCCGTCGGGGAGAGGCCAGTGCAGGTGAGTTCAAGAATAGGCCGAGAGATCCTGGTTGACAAGGTTTATCCGAACAAAAAAGATTGCTGTGTCAGCAGGATTGCACTCATTGTTGAAGCGAGTTGATATCTTGTCAGTCTGGCGATGAAACGGCATTCCGATCGTGCAGTGTAGGATTGGATGGTGATCCAGGTGCGATCATTGGGAGTCGCTGAGTATCATCTCACTGATCAAGGGGCTTTTTTAAGTCGTTGGCACGCGCCAGCAAATGCACGAATGGAATATGATGTCGAGCGCGGATCGATCATCGATCGTCTCGAGGCTTCGTGGAATTCGAGAATTCGTGCTCAAGTGGTTGTTTGGAATCAGCCGGCGTGTGCGTCAAGGGTCACGCCGTGGGTGCGTTTCCGAGAGGCTTGGGGGCGTGCGCTTGCGCAGTGTCCGGGGTGTGGTGCGTCGGCCGGTCCCTGGTGGCCGGCCGACGCGGCTCGCCTTATTGCACGCTGCCGAAGGATTTGTCGACGGCGCCGGATGGTGGCTGGAGCCCCGCGAAACGGCAGCCTTGCGCGACCGGGCCGCCCGGGAAGAGGCCATAGAGCAGCTTGAGGCCACCGCGCTCATGGAAGGACTCCTCGAGCGCGTCATGGAGCTCGCGTACGTTCGGCTTGGCATGACGCGCGAAGTAACCCTGGAGTGCCTTGATCGTCTCCCAATGATCGGCAGTCAGGGTGATCCCGTCGGCATGCGCGGCCGCCGTGGCCTGCTCGCGGGTCCAATCCTGTGGGGCATTCGGAAATTCGGGATCGCGGACCACCGCGCCCGGATTCATGATCTCACTCATGCTGTCTGCCACGCTGCTCTCCTCTTCGAGTCTGGGTGGTTATCATGTGCCCCGCGGCTGGGTGCGGATCGGGTGCCGCGGTCGCGACCTGGCCCGTGTCCCGAGCGTGCCGGCCTGGTGGCGGCGCGTCATCTGGCTAGGCACCGGGCAGTGTCAAGCTTGCCGGGATGCCCGTCAACCGTGAATCGCTCGCCACCGAGCGGGCCGGCAAGGGTGGGACTGGAGGATCGTCTCCACAGGGGACACCCCGCCGCCGCCTGTCTGCGCCGCTCGGCCAGGCGTGATCGAGGAGAATCCATGTGACCTTTTCCGCCACACTGATCGGAGCGTCTGATGGGTCGCGCGACCTCTATTCGGTCTCGCGTCTGACCACCGAGGTGCGCGCCGTGCTCGATGGCAGCTTCCCCTTGCTGTGGGTCCAGGGTGAGATCTCCAACCTCGCGCGACCCTCCTCCGGGCATCTCTATTTCACGCTCAAGGATGCGGTCGCTCAGGTGCGTTGTGCCATGTTCAAGCCTAAGCGGATCCTGCTTGGGTTCGCGCCAGACAATGGCCAGTCCGTGGTGGTGCGCGCGCGCGTGACACTCTACGAGCCGCGGGGTGATTTCCAGTTGGTGGTCGAGCACATGGAGCCAGGCGGCGAGGGTGCGCTGAGACTGGAGCTGGAGCGTTTGAAGCGACGACTGGCCGCCGAGGGACTCTTCGATGAGACCGCGAAGCGGCCACTGCCGAGCTATCCTCGCCAAGTCGGTCTGATCAGCTCGCCGAGCGGCGCGGCGCTGCGCGACCTGCTCGCCGTGCTCAGGCGTCGGTTCGCGGCCCTGCCGGTGATCATCTATCCAGCCCAGGTGCAGGGCGCCACTGCCCCCGACTCGCTGTGCGCGGCGCTCGCCCTGGCCAATGCTCGGGCCGAGTGCGATGTCTTGATCCTGGCCCGTGGCGGCGGCTCGCTCGAGGATCTCGGCGCCTTCAACGACGAGCGTCTGGCACGGGCGATCCGCGCCTCGGCGATCCCCGTCATCACCGGGATCGGTCACGCGATCGATCTGAGCATCGCCGATCTGGCGGCCGATCGAAGCGCGCCCACCCCATCGGCGGCGGCCGAGCTGGTCGCGCCCTCGGCTGAGCATCTGAGGCAGCGTGTGACGGTCCAGAGGACACGTCTGCTCGGTTCCGCCAGCCGGCGGCGGCACGCCTTGCGTCAGCGTCTCGATGGGCTCGGCCGGCAATTGATGCTGCTGCATCCGGCCACGCGCCTGCAGCAGCGCGCGCAACGTCTGGATCGACTCGAGCAACGTCTGCTCGGTCTGCTGGCGGGCCGTCTGGCCCGTCTGCACGCGCGCTCGAGCCCGTTGGCCGCGCGTTTGCTGCGTGTCTCGCCGATGCGTCGTCTGGGTCATCCGCGAGAGACCTTGGCGATGCTGGAGCGGCGGCTCGCGCGCGCGGGCGCGCGATTGACCGAGTCACGGCACGAGCATCTGTCGCGTGCCGCGGCTGGACTCGAGGCACTGAGTCCGCTGGCGACGCTCGCGCGTGGCTATGCCATCGTCACCCGATTGTCCGATGGGGCGGTCTTGCACGCGGCTGAGCAGGTCCAGCCGGGCACCCGCATCCAGGCGCGACTGGCACGCGGCGCACTGCGCGCCGTGGTCGAGGCGACGGCTGATCCAGACTGATGCGCGGACCGGGTGGGGGTCACGCGAGCCGCTGACGCGGCTGACGTGGTCGGCGGCGCGCGCCGTTGGACGTCTGACCGACGGCCATGCGGCGCATGCGCGTCGGTGCGACTCAGGCCACCGTGGGTGGCTTGCCCCAAGGCAGGATGCGATCGAGGGCGCCGTCACGCTTGATGTACTGATGCCACAGCGCCGCCAGCACGTGCAGACCGATCAGCACATAGAAGAAGAGCTCCATGTACTCGCCATGACCAATCTTGGCCATGTCGTGGATCCAGGGCACGTCCCCGATGATGGAGGGGATCGCGGTTCCGAAGAAGTCGGCTGGAAGATCCTTGGAGGCGATTCGCAGATAGCCGCCGATGGGGACCAGCAGGGTCGCGAGGTTGAGAAGGACGTGGACCAGCTTGGCGAAGAGCTGGGTGATGCGCATGCCGGGCAGTGGCTCTGGCTGGCGGGTGATCTTGGTCCAAACGAGCCGCAGGATCACGATCCCGAACAGCAGGATCCCCAGCGACATATGGATGTTCAGCCAGATCTCCCGCATGCCCGATCCCTGCTCGGACAGCTCGCGCAGCAGGTTCGTGCCGAGTAGGCCGAACAGCAAGATGGCCACGACCCAGTGGAAGGCTTGTGCGAGGATGTTGTATTTGGTGATGACGCGTGTCTTTGCCATATGAGTGATCTCCGTTAGGACGGCTTGCCCCCGCGAATGATCCGGTAATTCGAGTCAGGCTTCCAGTCGCGAGCGCGCCGGGATGCGTGGCCAGCCGCTCCCACGCTGGCCCCTGCGCATGGGCTGCAGTGGGCTCGATGCCCCGGCTCCGTTGGCGTGGTACGGATACTTGGCGCGATCCAGAGGAGCCGGGGTGGCTGTCACCGAGCGTGGGGTGTTGAAAACAGATCGTGACTTGCGTGTCATTCGGGGAAGCCGCTCAGGTCCCAGACCATGGATTGGGGTGAGCGGCCTCGAGCCGCCGTCAACGCTTGGCTTCGCTGACCCGTTTTGACATGACGGCACCGCGTGTCCCGATGAGCATCAGCGCATTGGCGAGGAAGGCGACGACCGCGATGCCGATGATCATGGTGAGCGGTTTTTCCTGGGCGTTGGCGATGCCGAAGGTATCGCCGATCAGCCCAAGGAGGGCGACATTCTCGGGCGCTGCTTGCAGATAGGCGCAGCAGGCGAGGAAGGCACCGAAGAAGATGAGCTTGAAGTCCAGGTGCAGGCCGACGAGCAGCACCGTGAGAGCCAGCGTGTACATCAGCACCAGCAGGTATTGTGGGTCGCTGAGCGCGCCGCGGATCCCGTGGGTGTGCAGCAGCCAGAGCATGCCGATGACGATCCCCCAGTGCAGGATCTGCTTGAGGATGTAGGCCAGGTGGGATTGTTCACGCACGTAGGCCGGTCCAAAGCCGGACATCAGCGAGATGAAGGCCACGACTGGGATGAAGGTCTCCCAGTAGGCGATGGTGGATGCGGGGTCATCACGCGTGAACATGACGAGGACGACAGCGGCGACATAGAGCACGATCGTTGGCAGCAGGGCTGCCGATAAGGAGCTTTGCGCGACGCCTTTGGTTTTTGTTGATGTGACGCTCGAGGCTGCGCTCTTGGATTTGTCCACGGAAATCCCCCTTTCGGTTAGGATGAGGTTCAGGTGGTGTTAAGCAAGATGGTCCTCCCGGGCTGGGACGGCCATCGCATCGTCTAGCCTTTTGATATTAACCCCTACAATTGATAAGTGTTAGTGGATGATGTCAAGATTTTGCGTACCAGGCCACGCGAATGCCGGCTGAAACAGATCTCCATCCGCTCATCGGACCCAGGGTCTTCAGCCCGGGTTGGTCGATCGCGCGGGCGCTCGGGTGGATCCTTGGCGCCAGCCTGCTCCTCGCGGGATGCGCCTCAGCGCCACCACCGCCCGCGCGCCCACTCGATGCCTGCGCGATCTTCCAGGAGCGCCCGAGCTGGTACAAGGCGGCCAAGCGAGCCGAGCGCAAGTGGGGCACGCCCATCCATGTCCAGCTGGCCATCATCCAGGCCGAGTCCAGCTTCCGGCACGACGCCCGCCCACCAGGGCGCGTGTCCAGCGCATTCGGCTATCCTCAGGCGATCGATGGGACCTGGGACTGGTACCGGGATCAGACCGGTAACCGGCGCGCCAAGCGCACCGACTTCGCCCATGCGGTCGATTTCGTCGGTTGGTACACCGATGTCAGTCAACGTGTGCTCGGGATCCCCAAATCGGATGGCTATCGCCAGTATCTCGCCTATCACGAGGGTCATCGTGGATTCGAGCGTGGCAGCTATCGCCAGAAGGCCTGGTTGATGCGCACCGCTCGTCGCGTCGATGCGCAAGCCAAGACCTACTATGGCCAACTGCAGCACTGTCGGCGCAATTAGGCGCCAGTCGTCCCGCCGACCAGTCATTCCATCGCGCCCATGATTCCAGGCCTGGGTGATCAGGATCCAGATCACCGGAAGGATCCTCAAGGCTCGCGGATCACCGCTGTCTGGCGCAGCGAGCGGCGGTCGACGCCGGCCTGACGGCGGCTTGGCGCTCAGCGCACGCCGCTCGCTGGCACGCGCCGAGTGCCGGCTCGACTTTACCGCCACCCGCCCGCGGTCTAGAGTGGTCGAGTCGATCGATCTCCAGGACCATCGGAGGGCCGTTATGGGTACTCGCCAATCACGCATCATGCCGCCGCGCGCGCCGCTGTTCGTCCGGGGTCTGGTCCTGCTCCTCTGGTGCGCATCCGCGCTGGCCGGGGCGGGAGAGCCAAGCGCGCGCGCGATCCTGCTCACCCCTGGCGTGGATTATTTCGGCGCGGACTACGACACGCTCAAAGAGGTCGATCTCCAGACCTGCCAAGGGGCCTGTCTCGATGATCCGCGCTGCCAGGCCTTCACCTTCAACGCCAAGGTCGGCTGGTGCTTCTTGAAGTCATCGGCCGCCGACCCGCGCCCCTTCCCGAGTGCCGTCTCCGGTCGTATCCAGATGGATCGAACGAGTCTGCCGCGCGCCGATCTCGAGGCGATCCGCACCGCCGAGCTGGGCTTCGTGCCACGTGCCGATCTGGAGGCCGCGCGCGCGCTGGTGAGCCGCATCGCCGCGGCCAGCGCGCCCGAGCGCCCCAGCGCGGCCCTGTTGGCCGAGGCCGAGCGCGCGCTCGCGGCCAATGATCCAGTGCGTGCCGCAGATCGGTATGCCGCCGCGCTGCGCATCACGCCCGACGATGCGACACTCTGGCTCGCCTTGGCCCGCGCGGCGCTCGCGGCGCGGCCGAGCGACTGGGCGGCGCGCCAGACCCTGGCCCAGGATGCGAGCAGCGCCGCCATCAATGCCTATTGGCGGTCCGAGGGGATCGAGCAGCGTGCCCAGGTGCTTGCCATGCTCGCGCGGACGCTCGTCCAGCGCGAGCAATGGCGTCCCGCGATCCGTGCCTGGCGCGACTCGCTCGCGCTGGTCGAGGACAGCGCGGCGCGCCAGCACTATGAGCGTCTGGTTGCCGAGCAGGGTTTTCGCATCATCGGCCATACGGTCGATGCCGATGCCGCGAGCCCACGCATCTGTATCCAGCTCAGCGATCCACTGGCCCGTGAGCGCGGCGCGCTGGCTGATTTCGTCCGTGTCATCGACCAGGCCGAGCTGCCGATCGAGGTCGAGGCCCAACAGATCTGCGTGGACGGCGTCGTGCACGGCGGACGCTATCGTCTTCAGGTGCGCGCGGGATTGCCGGCCGCCGATGGCGAGGTCTTGAGCAAGGGGGCTGATCTGGACGTGTTCGTGCGCGACCGCTCGCCCATGGTGCGATTCCTCGGGCGTGCCTATGTCCTGCCCAAGGGTGGACAGCCATCGCTTCCAATGATCTCGGTCAATACCGATCGCATCGAGGCGAGCGTCTATCGGCTCGGCGATCGGGCGCTCGCCTCGACGATCGCCACCGGGTCGTTTCGCCAGCAGCTCTCCACCTGGGATGCCAAGCAGATTGCCGAGCGCTCGGGGGAGATGATCTGGACGGGTTGGATCGAGCCCGCGACCCCCGCCAGTCAGGCGCTCAATCGCGAGATCACCACCGCGATCCCCGTGGGCGAGCTGATCCCTGAGCTGCGCCCCGGCGTCTATGCCATGACCGCGGTGCCCAACAATGCGCGCCGTGACGCGGAGGTGAGTGCCACCCAATGGTTCCTGGTCTCCGACCTGGGTCTGGCGACCTTGCAAGGCAATGATGGTCTGCATGTCATGACGCGCGCGCTCTCCAGCGCCGCGGCACTGGCGGGCACGCGGCTGCGTCTGATCGCGCGCAATGACGAGATCCTGGGCGAGGCGACGAGCGATGAGGCGGGCTACGCGCGCTTCGCGCCGGGCCTGCTGCGTGGCACTGGTGGCAATACCCCGGTGGTCTTGATCGCCGAGGGCGCGGATGGTGATTTTGGCTTTCTCGATCTGACCGCGGGTCCCTTCGATCTCAGCGATCGCGGCGTGATCGGTCGACCGCCACCGCGACCGCTCGATGTCTATCTGGTGAGCGAGCGCGGGGCCTACCGCCCCGGCGAGACCGTCCAGCTCACCGCCCTGGTGCGTGACAACCGGGCCGAGGCGCTCGGCGAGCTGCCCATCACATTCATCTACAAGCGTCCCGATGGGGTCGAGCAGGGTCGGGCACTGGCCACCGACCAAGGGCTGGGGGGCTATCGCGCGACCCTGGATCTGAGCCGCAGCGCGATGCGCGGAACCTGGCGCGCGGCGGTCCATGCCGACCCCCAGGCCGCGCCCCTGGCCGAGGTGAGCTTTCTGGTCGAGGACTTCGAGCCGGAGCGGCTTGCCTTCGAGCTCACCAGTCCGGTGACGACACTGGACCCGGCCGCGCCGCCCATGATCGCCCTGGCCGCCCGTCACCTGTTCGGCGCGCCCGCCGCCGAGGTGAGCGTCGAGGGTGAGATCCAGCTCAAGCCGGCCGCGGGTCTGGCCGACCTGCCTGGCTATCGCTTCGGGCTCCTGAGCGAGCCGCTCGATCCGCTCTTCGAGCCCTTGGCCCCGACCCGGACCGATGCCCAGGGCGCGGCGACGCTGCTCTTGCAGCCGCCCGTGGCGCCGCCCACCAGCCGACCCCTGGAGGCGCAGCTGCGGGTGCGCCTACTGGGTGGCGAGACACGTCCGGTCGAGCGTGTCCTGACCCTGCCGGTGCGCCCCGACCAACCCCGCATCGGCGTCAAGCCGCTCTTCGAGACCAGGGTGGAGGAGGGTGGCAACGCCCGTTTCGAGATCCTGCTGCTCGACCCCGACGGTCACCGCCTGGACCCCGCGGGTCTGCGCTGGACCCTGTCGCGTCTCGACACCAGCTTCCAATGGTACGAAGCGGACGGCACCTGGAATTACGAGCCGGTGGTCTCGACCAAGCGCGTGGCCTCGGGCACCCTGGCACCCGGCGCGGCCGATGCCCAGACCGCGGTCGCCGCGATCGAGGCGCGGGTCGAGTGGGGGGCCTATCGGCTGCGTGTCGACGGACCAGACGCCCGCGCCTTGCCCGTGGATCTGGATTTCGAGGCCGGCTGGTATGTCGCGCCGCGTGCACTCGACACACCGGATCTGCTCAAGGTGTCGCTCGACAAGGCCGAGTATCGAGTCGGCGAGGTCCTCAAGGCGCGCATCGAGCCGCGTTTTCCAGGCCTGGCGCTGGTGATGGTGGTGGACGAGCGTCTGATCGCCTTGCGCACACTGGAGGTCCCGGCGGAGGGCGCGACCATCGAGTTGCCAGTGACCCCTGACTGGGGGCCGGGCGCCTATGTCACCGCGACACTCTACCGCCCGCTGGACTTGGCGGCGCAACGCATGCCCGGGCGCGCCATCGGGTTGACCTGGGCCGGGGTGGATCCGGCCGAGCGTCGGCTCGAGGTCCGACTCGACGAGGCCGCGGGGGGGGAGGCGCCAATCGCGCGGCCTCGTCAACGACTCGATATCGAGGTCCAGGTGCTCAACGCCGCCCCTGGCGAGGCGGTCTATGCGACCCTGGCCGCGGTGGACGTCGGGATCCTCAATCTCACCCGTCATCCCGCGCCGGCACCGGACCAATGGTATTTCGGCCAACGCCGTCTCGGCATGGAGATCCGCGATCTCTACGGTCAGCTCATCGATCGTATGCAGGGCGTTCCAGGGGCGGTGCGCTCGGGCGGTGACGGCGGGCTGATCCGTCTGGAGGGACCGCCGCCGACCGAGGACCTGGTCGCCTTCCAATCCGAAATCATCCGGCTCGATGAGCAGGGCAGGGCGCGCATCGGATTCGACCTGCCCGATTTCAACGGCACGCTGCGGCTCATGGCCATGGCCTGGTCCGCGCGTGGTGTCGGCCATGCGGTGAGCGAGCGTGTGGTCCGTGATCCGGTGGTGATGATGGCGAGCCTGCCGCGGGTGCTCGCGCCGGCTGATCAATCGCGTCTACTGCTCGAGCTCAATCATGTCGAGGGGCCGGCGGGAGAGGTGCTCCTGCGCGCCGAGACCAGCGGGGTCCACGCGAGCATCCCGGCGCATGCGCGCGAGCAGACCCTGATGTTGGCGGCAGGCGCACGTGCGATGGTCGAGATCCCGCTCGCGGCGGTCGCGGTCGGCGACGAGACGCTGAGTCTGAGTTTGCGCACGCCGGACGGGCAGTCGCTGACCAAGACCCTGCGGGTGCCGGTGCGCGCCAATGATGCCAAGGTCTCGCGTGTCTCGCGGGTGAGTCTCGCACCGGGTGCGGCGCTGCGGCTGGACGAGACACTCTGGAGCGGGCTGCGAGCGGACACCAGCGAGCTCAGGGTCTCGATCACCGGGGCCGGCGATCTTGATGTTGCCGGGTTGGTGATGGCGCTTGATCGCTATCCCTACGGCTGCACCGAGCAACTGGTCAGTCGTGCCTTGCCGCTGCTCTATCTCGATGAAGCCGCCAAGGCGAGCGGGCTCGGGGGCGATGCCGAGATCAACGAGCGGGTGCGCGTGGCCATCACCGAGGTCTTGGCCAATCAAGCCGCCAATGGAAGCTTTGGGCTCTGGGGCGTCGGTGGCAGCGACGGTTGGCTCGACGCCTATGTCAGCGACTTCCTCACCCGCGCGCGCGAGGAGGGCTATGCGGTACCCGATCGCGCCTTCGACCTGGCGCTCGAGAATCTGCGCAACCAGCTTGCCTATGTCTCCGATTTCAGCTCGGGTGGCGAATCGGTCGCCTATGCGCTCTATGTCCTGGCGCGCAATGCTCGGGCGGCCATCGGCGATCTGCGCTATTACGCCGAGATCAAGCTCGCTGCCTTCTCTACACCCTTGGCCAAGGCTCAGCTCGGCGCCGCGCTCGCGCTCTCCGGCGATCGGCCGCGGGCCGATCTGGCCTTCGCGGCCGCCGTCGCTGATCTGGACCGGCGTGAGGACGATGGCGCCTGGCGCACCGATTTCGGCTCCGCGCTCCGTGACACCGCCGCGGTCCTGGCGCTGGCCGCCGAGAGCGGGTCAGATGTCGTCGACCGCCAAGCGCTGGCCGCGCGTCTTGACCAGCAGTGGTCAGCCAGCACCTCGACCAGCACTCAAGATGATGCTTGGCTGCTGCTCGCCGCCCATGCCTTGATGCAAGGCGCTGAGCGACCCGAATTGAGCATCCAGGGCGAGCGCTGGGGTGGACCCTGGTTGAGTCACATTGGGCCGGAATCCGCGACTGTCTTGCCCTTGACCCTGATCAATCAGGGGGCGCGACCGCTATCGGCGATGCTGCATGTCGCCGGTGTTCCCCTGACCCCCGCGCCGGCCGACGGCGTCGGGTACCAGATCGAGCGGGCCTACTATGATCTGGAAGGGCGACGCATCGATCCGGCGCGCCTCACCCAGGGGGATCGGCTGGTGGTGGTGCTGACGATCAGTGCCGATGCGCAGCGTCAGGCGCGTCTCATCGTCGCTGACCCCTTGCCCGCCGGGCTGGAGATCGAGAATCCCAGTCTGATCAAGTCTGGCGAGATCCGCGACATCCCCTGGTTGGGTCTGGAGGAGCGCGCCGAGCACACCGAGTTTCGTGCCGATCGATTCATCGCCGCGCTCACGCGTGGTCCAAGCGACCCGACCCGTTTCCAGCTCGCCTATCGGGTGCGCGCGGTCTCGCCGGGTCTCTTCAACCATCCGGCCGCCACGGTCGAGGACATGTACCGACCCCAACGTCGCGCCTGGACTGCAACCGGGCGACTGGAGGTGTCGAAACGGCAGGACTGAGCCAAGTCGACCCCTCGTTCGGGCAAGGCTGGCGATGGGTCCGCGATCCGTCAGCCAGGCGAGAGCGCGCGTCCGATCATGACGCTCGCCACGGCGACGCTGGCACAGAGCGTGATCCCCCAGGCTGTATCCACCAGCACCACCTTCAATGGCCAATCGGGCAAGGTGGCCATGTTGGTCAACTCGTAGGTGATGTAGGTGAAAAAACCAAAGAGCGCGCCATTGAGCAGGGCCCGGCCAAGCGAATCGGCGGCAAGCGCGGGCGCGACCGCGAAATAGAGGATTCCGGCGATATAGATCAGATAGAAGGAGAAGGCCGCGGGCCAGTTGACCGTCGGGCTCAGGACATGGGCCAGCTGCTCGCGATAGAAGTCCTTGGCGATCACGCCGAGCCACAGCAGGTCGATCGCGAAGAAGACCGGGACGGTGAGCAGATAGAGCTTGGTGAAGAACAGGAGCTGCATGGCTGTCTCCATGGTGAGTGAAACTCGAGGGCCTATCGTCCGATATCGCGCACATCGGGGCCATCCCTCTGGCCCTGAATGGGTGCTGCGAACCTGCGGCGGGCGGCGGTGGTGGCGCCGACTACGAGTCGGCGACCCCAGATTCGAGTGAGCGCTGTCGACTGCAAGTCGGCAAGCGCAGGCTGGAGGCGCCGATGGCGAGTCGGCGATCCCCGGGGGTGCGGGTCGTGTCGAGCGGATGGGACGGGCAGGCTGGATCCGGGCTAGCCTGTCAGCGCCGCGAACACCGCGGGCAGTCGCTCGGGTAAGCGCTCGACATGATCGACGATCGAATACTGATGTTCGCCGAAGATGCGCGCCACATAACGGTCGGCCAACGGATCGAGTGTGAGACAGTAACTGTGGATGCCACGCATGCGCAGCTCCTCGACCGCCTTCTTGGCATCGTGACGCAGATACTGGGGGTCACGCTCGTCGATGTCGGCCGGCTCGCCATCGGTGATGACGAGCACCAGACGCTTCTGCGCCGGTTGACGGCTCAGGTGCCAACCGGCGTGGCGCAGTGCCGCGCCCATGCGGGTGGAGAGTCCGCCCGTCATCCCGGCCAGGCGTGATTTGGCGACATCGTCGTAGGCCTGCTCGAAGTCCTTGAAGCGATAGTACTGGACATCGTGACGACCGTCCGAGGCGAAGCCATGCACGGCGAAACGGTCACCGATGGCGTCGATCGCCCAGGACAGGAGCCCGGTGGCCTCGCGGGTCAGGCTGAGGATGCTTGGCGCCTCCGCGTAGCCAGGCTCGCCGGGCTTGACACCGACCTTCTCGTTGGTCGATTCGGAGAGATCCATGAGGACCAGGATCGCCAGATCACGGATGTGACGGGTGATGCGGATGTTGATGCGCGGATCCGGCATGATGCTGCGGCGCACGTCGATCATGGCGCGCACGGCCGCGTTCAGATCCAGCTCCTCGCCTTCCTCGTAGCCGCGGCGGCGCACGATGCCCTGCGGCTGGAGCTGGTCGATCAGGCGGCGGATGCGGCTGGCGACGGGCTTGTGCTTGGTCAGGATCGCATCCATCGATTCCGGGTCGCCGCGGCCTTGACGGCGCTCGATGATGGTCGCCCAATCGGGGCGAAAGAGCTGCACCTGATAATCCCACTCCGGGTAGTGATAGGGCTCGGAGACCGGCTCCTTGCCCTCCATCTGGTTGAAGGAGACACCCTCGTCCTCGTAAGGGAAAAACTCGGTGGCGCAGACCCAGATCTCCTGGGCATCGTCGCCAGCGGTCTCGACATCGACCTCGTTGGCCAGCTCGATGGCCGAGACAGACTTGCGCACCTGCTGTTGCGAGGCCGGCAGATAGTCCAGACCCTGGCTCAAGAAGGGGTTCTCGCCGCAGTCCCAGACATAGCGGTTGTCGTCGCGATAGGGGATCGGCCAGTTCTCCAGCACCCGCAGGTTGGGCAGCGCGACGCTTTGGATGATCTGGTTGTAGAAGGTGACGCCAGCATCCCAGCTGATGCGGTTGTCCTCGGCACGCTCGGCGAGCGCGGCGCGGAAGGCGGCGGCGGTCTCGTCGATCAGCGCCAGACCGTCGCGATGGTCCTCGTCGAGCAGCGCCTGGGCCAGGCGCAGCATCAGATCCATCATGGGATGCAGCTCGATGGCCTCGTCGAGTGGACCGAGCGGGGCGGTGAAGAAGGACAGCCAGAGCTTCTTCAGTCCCGGAAAGTCGCGGATGGCGAGTGCCTCGATGCGCGCATCCTCGAACAGCTCGATCAGCTTCATCTGGGCCGGCATCAATTGCTCGGCGCTGATCGGGCGGGTCGTGTAGACCATGTGGGCCGCGCAATGCGCCGCCGCGGCGCGATAGGTCTCGATGCCCGAGAGGCCGCGATAGCTGTCGAAGGCATCGGGCAGATGGATCTGAAAGTCCGCGATGAAGGGTCGCAGCCCCTGGCGCGATTCATAGTCGCCCGAGGTCGGGCGCATGAAGAAGGCGCGCGCCCAGAGCGCGCGCAGATAGAAATTGAGCTTGCGCTGATTGTCGACGAAGAGGGTGCCGCGCCGCTCTTTCTGCAGGACCGCGCGCGCGGATTCGGTCTGCAGCGCGAAATAGGCCATCTGACCGTCCAGGTCGCGGGCATGGGCCTGCGCGCCCCAGAGCGCCCAGCGCCGCAGCCCACCCAGGGTCAGTTTGGCGAGCAGCTCATCCATGTTCTCCATCATCGGGCGCAGACCGCGTGGCGCCTTGCCAGCCAGTTGGTGCAGCAGGTTGAGATAGCCGCGCAGCACCTCGGCGTCGCCCAGACGGCTGGCCGCCAGTGGCATGCTGGCCATGATCAATGCCACCACCGTCCCGGAGGTATGGGAGGCGAGCTTCATCAGCGCCCCCACCACATCGGGGATGATGTCCTCGCCGACCTCCTTGGACACCCCAGGCATCTCCTGCACATAGGTGAGGACCAAGTCGGCGCCCTTGTTGAGCCCGCACATGGCCTTGATTCCGTTCAGATACTGCTCGAGGCCACGCGGGGACATGACACGCGCGGCCTCGTGGTAGCTCGCCTCCAGCGCCTGGGTGTGCGGATGACCCGCGTCGGCCTTGAGGCAGGCGAGAGAGTCGGTGAAGTCGATGCTCATGGCTTGATCCAGGTCGTTCCAGTCCGGTGCGTCCCGACTGAGTCCTACGTCATACTCAATGAGTGGCTCGCGGCGAGCCCGGTGCCTTGCAAGCGGCGTCCAGTGTCAGCGCCGCGCCCCGAGGATTCTCGGCGGTCCGTCCTTGGACGGCCCAGGTGAAGTGCATCGGGCCGCGCGTGCCACTAGAAATAGGTGTTCACTGCGGCATCCAGGGTGTCGCGCATATCCGGATCATCGGTCAGTGGCCGCACCAGGGCCATCTGGCAGGCCGAGGCCGGGTCGACGCCCTTGGCGATGAGCTGTGCGGCATAGACCAGCAGACGCGTGGACATGCCTTCATCGAGACCATGACCCTTGAGGTTGCGGCTACGTTGGGCGACCTGCACCAGTCGCTCGGCGGTGGCGCGATCGACGCCACCTTCGTGGGCGACGATCTCGGTCTCGATCTCGGTGGCGGGATAGTCGAAGTCGAGCGCGCCGAAGCGCTGCTTGGTCGACTGCTTCAGATCCTTCATCAGGCTCTGATAGCCTGGGTTGTATGAGATGACGATCTGGAAGTCAGGGTGCGCCGTGACCAGCTCGCCCTTCTTCTCGAGCGGCAGTTGGCGGCGATGGTCGGTCAACGGATGGATGACCACGGTGGTGTCCTGCCGAGCCTCGACCACCTCGTCGAGATAGCAGATGGCGCCGATGCGTGCCGCCACGGTGAGCGGTCCGTCCTGCCATCGGGTGCCGTTGATGTCGAGCAGGAAGCGCCCGACGAGGTCCGAGGCGGTCATGTCCTCGTTGCAGGCGACCGTGATCAGCGGTTTGCCGAGCCGCCAAGCCATGTATTCGACGAAACGCGACTTGCCGCACCCGGTCGGGCCCTTGAGCATCACCGGCATGCGTGCCGCGTACGCGGCCTCGTACAGCGCGATCTCGTTGGCGACGGGGCAATAGTAGGGCTCGTGTTGGATCAGATATTGGTCTGTGTCGATCTCGCGCATCGTTGGCTTGGGATCCTCTGTTGTCGGGTGGGGCATGAACGGCCGATTGGGAGCGTGAAAAAACCCCTGCGCCGCGGCGCGGAGCAGGGGTTTTCAGTCATCCGATCATCTCGATCTTGGCCTTGGCAACGCGTGAGATCAGACCGGCGTGCCGCGGTAGATGACCATCTCGGCGCCCTTGGACTGGGCATAGTTGTCATAGCCGACGAGGCGCACATGGTTGTCGGGATGCGCCTTGTGGCAGGCCTCGGCCTCGGCGAGGATGGTGTCGATATCGGTCTCGCCGAACATCGGCAGCTTCCACATGTACCAGTAGTGGTCGAACGAGTTCTCCGGCTCGGTATGCTCGATGGCCGGGTTCCAGCCCTTGGAGACGATGTATTGGACCTGCTTGCGGATGCGCTCGGCATCCATCGCCGGCAGATACGAGAAGGTCTCGAACTTACGGCTGCTGGGATCCTCGAGGCTGGATTGATAGTCCTGCATGGTGCTCATTGGGATGCTTCTCCGAGATTGGGTACATGTCGTTCGCCGTCGGCTCTCGGCTCGGGACTGGATCGTGAGCCAGTCGCACCGAGCCGATCGCCGACAGCCGATCACTCATCGTTGGTCGCTTACTTGTGCGCCACATCCAGCTTGTCGACGACGTCGAACTCGAACTTGATCTCCTTCCAGGTCTCCATGGCGATCTTGAGCTCGGGGCTGCTCTTGGCGGCGTTGGTGAGCACTTCCTTACCCTCGCGCTCGATCGCGATGCCCTGGTTGCGCGCCTCGACACAGGCCTCGAGCGCCACCCGGTTGGCCGCGGCGCCAGCTGCGTTGCCCCAGGGATGACCCAGTGTGCCACCGCCGAACTGCAGGACCGCGTCGTCGCCGAAGATGGTCACCAGCGCCGGCATGTGCCAGACATGGATCCCGCCGGAGGCCACCGCGAAGGCACCAGGCATCGCGCCCCAGTCCTGATCGAAGAAGATGCCGCGCGAGCGGTCTTCCTTCACGAAGGGTTCACGCAGCAGGTCGATCCAGCCCAGGGTCGACTCGCGGTCGCCCTCGAGCTTACCGACCACGGTGCCGGTATGCAGATGGTCGCCGCCGGAGAGACGCAGGATCTTGGTCAGGACACGGAAATGGATGCCGTGGTTGGGGTTGCGGTCGAGCACCGCGTGCATGGCGCGATGGATGTGCAGCAGCACGCCATTGTCACGGCACCACTGGGCAAGACCCGTGTTGGCGCAGAAACCGCCGGTGATGTAGTCGTGCATGATGATGGGCGCGCCGATCTCCTTGGCGTACTCAGCGCGCTTGAACATCTCGTCCGGGGTCGGGGCGGTGACGTTCAGATAGTGACCCTTGCGCTCGCCGGTCTCACGCTCGGCCTTGTCGATGGCGTCCATGACGAAGTCGAAACGCTGACGCCAGCGCATGAAGGGCTGCGAGTTGACGTTCTCGTCGTCCTTGGTGAAGTCCAGACCGCCGCGCAGACACTCATAGACGGCACGGCCATAGTTCTTGGCCGAGAGACCGAGCTTGGGCTTGATGGTGCAGCCGAGCAGCGGGCGACCGTACTTGTTCATGATGTCGCGCTCGACCTGGATGCCGTGGGGCGGGCCGTTGCAGGTCATGACATAGGCGATCGGGAAGCGCACGTCCTCCAGACGCAGGGCACGCACGGCCTTGAAGCCGAACACGTTGCCGACCAGCGAGGTGAAGACGTTGACGACCGAGCCTTCCTCGAACAGATCGATCGGATAGGCGATGAAGGCGTAGAAGGCCTCATCGTTGCCGGGCACGTCCTCGATGGCGTAGGCGCGGCCCTTGTAGTGATCCATGTCGGTCAGGAGGTCGGTCCAGACCGTGGTCCAAGTCCCGGTCGAGGACTCTGCGGCGACGGCGGCGGCGGCCTCTTCACGTGGCACACCAGGTTGCGCAGTGATCTTGAAGCACGCCAACAGGTCGGTGTCCTTCGGGGTGTAGTCCGGCATCCAATAGGTTTCGCGATAGTCTTTGACGCCCGCGTTGTAGGTCTTCGCCATGTTCGCTGGTCCTCGTGGAGTGATGTTATGAAAATGCCGGTCTCGACCGGCCGGTGAATCTGTGGCCTTGCGGTGTCTCACTGACCGTCCGAAGCCTGGGAATGCAGTATATGGAAAAACCATATAATTACTAGTTAATATTGCTTATAGCATCGATAAGTATAGACTGATATCTATCGGTCCAGACTCATCGGTCAAGTAGAAAATAATCAATAAGTGTATTGAAGTCGAGGTCTGGTCACGTCTTGCCGGGACTAGCAGATCGGGTCGGAACGCATGCATATTTCACTTCGGCAGCTCAAGGTCTTCGATGCGGTGGCACGCCATCTGAGCTATACGCGCGCGGCCGAGGAGCTTCATCTCACCCAGCCCGCGGTCTCGATGCAGGTGCGTCAACTCGAGGAGGAGGTCGGTCTGCCTCTGTTCGAGCGACTCGGCAATCGCATCCTCTTGACCGGGGCTGGGCGCGAGGTCTTCGACTATGGTCGCGGCATCAACGATGCCTTGCGGGAGCTGCAGGAGGTCCTGGAATCGCTCAAGGGTGTGAGTCGGGGACGGCTGCATCTGGCGGTCGCCAGCACGGTCAACTATTTCGCGCCGCGCCTGCTCGCGAGCTTTCAGACGCACTATCCGGGTATCGCACTCCAGCTCGACGTGACCAACCGCGAGCGTCTGATCCGACTGTTGCACGACAACGCGGTCGACCTGGTCCTGATGGGGATCCCTCCGAGCGGGGTCGAGGTCGAATCCGAGCCCTTCATGGAGAATCCATTGGTGGTGATCGCCCCGCCCGAGCATCCACTGGCGAGCCAACGGCGGATCCCGGCCACACGGCTCGCCGAGGAGGTGTTCGTGATGCGCGAGCCGGGATCGGGAACCCGCCAGACGATGGAGCGGTTTTTCAGCGAGCGGGGCCTGATCCTCCGCCACGGCATGCAGATGACCCGCAACGAGGCCGTGAAGCAGGCGGTGCGCTCTGGGTTGGGACTGAGCGTCGTGTCATTGCATACCCTGGAGCTCGAGTTGGAGACTGGACGGCTGGTGATCCTCGATGTCGAGGGGTTTCCTGATCGGCGCCAATGGTATCTGGCCTACCGCCAGGGCAAGCGGCTGTCCCCGGCGGCCAATGCCTTTCGCGACTTCGTCCTCACTCAGGGCGCCGCGCTGACACCCCCGATCCTCTCGAGCATCGCCCGTGCTGGCGGTCGCAGCCCTTGATCTGGGCGCGCCTGCCGGCGGATCCATCGTTCTTGCATGGTCGCTCATTAGAATGGGCCGGTGATCAGGGCAGGGGAGCAGGAAACCGTGGGTAGTTTTATCTGAGTCAATTGATAGATTTCACTTTGATCCCGTTCGTATTGGTGAGCGGGCGAAATCCGACGCATGGCTAGGCCTGGACCGACCAGCAGGATCATGCGCGCCGCTTTGCTCGCTCCAGTTCCGAGCAGCCAGATGCAGACGACACAGACGCAGACACCGCTAGACGACCCCATTGTTGGGAGGCCCAGGCCCATGCCCACGCGTGCCGCACGTGGCTGGTTGGTGGTCCTGGTGATGGGCCTGGCGCTCGGCGGTGGGATCTGGTGGGGCATCAACCGGCCGCCGGAGCCGGTCCGCTTCACCACCGCCACCCTCGAGCGTGGTGATCTGACACTGCGGGTCACCGCCACTGGAACCTTGGAGCCGCTCAACCAGGTGGATGTCGGCACCGAGGTGTCTGGAACCATCGTGCGCATCCTCGTCGACTTCAATGATCGGGTCGAGTCGGGTCAGATCCTCGCTGAGCTGGATCCAGATCAGTTTCGCGCCAAGATGCGCCAGTCGGAGGCCTCGCTCGCCTTGGCCCGAGCGCGGGTGAGCGAGGCCGAGGCGACGGTGAGCGAGACCGCCAGCAAGCTCCAGCGCACCCGTGATCTGCTGGCCAAGCGCATGGCCTCGCCCGAGGAGCTCGACACCGCCACGGCCGCCGCGGCACGGGCGAGCGCCGGTCTCGCGGTCGCGCAGGCCCAGGTCGCGCAGGCTCAGGCCGAGCTCGACGCGAATCGCTGGAACCTGGATAAGACGATCATCCGCTCGCCGATCGAGGGCATGGTGTTGCGCCGGCAGGTCGAGCCCGGTCAAACGGTCGCGGCCTCGCTGCAGACGCCGGTGCTCTTCACGCTGGCCGAGACACTGGCCCACATGGAGCTCAATGTCGCGGTCGACGAGGCCGACGTCGGCCAGGTCCAAGCGGGTCAGTCGGCCAGCTTCACGGTGGATGCCTATCCGGACCGGCACTTTCCGGCGACCATCACCCAGGTGCGCTATGCGCCCGAGACGATCAATGGCGTGGTGACCTACGCGGCCTTGCTGCGGGTCGACAACGCCGACCTGGCGCTGCGTCCAGGCATGACCGCGACCGCCGAGATCCTGGTCCAGGAGATCCAAGACGCGGTCCTGGTCCCGAATAGCGCGCTGCGTTTCCAGCCCCCGCTCGCCGAGAACGCGGGTGGCGATGCGCCGAGCCTGCTCGCCATGCTGCTGCCGCGTCGACCCCAGTCCTCGCGACGTCCACGCCGGGCCGAGACCGGCGGGGAGGCCATGGGTCAGGTCTGGATCCTGGAGGCCGGCGAGCCCCGCGCGGTGCCGATCGCGCTCGGCCCCACGGATGGGATCCAGACCCAGGTGCTGAGTGCGGAGCTCCCCCCCGGGACGCCGGTTCTGATCGGTGTGGCGCGCGCGAGTGGCGCCTCATGAGCGCGGACTGCCGATCCCTCGATGCGCCCGCTCGGGTGGGCCAGTGGGGACCGCGTGCCATGGCTGGCGCGCGGCCTGTCCGCGGGCGCACCGCGCCCGTGCCGTCCGGGCGTGGGAGCGGTGCATGGCCGGGCTGAGCGTTCCGATCCCGCTGATCGAGCTGACCGCTGTCACCAAGGTGTATGGCCAAGGCGATGCCGCGGTCCATGCGCTCGCCGGGATCGACCTGCGCATCGCGGCGGGTGAGCTGGTGGCGCTCATGGGACCGAGCGGCTCGGGCAAGTCGACCGCCATGAACATTCTGGGTTGTCTGGACACCCCGACTGCCGGAACCTATCGCTTTCGTGGTCTGGCTGTCACTGGCTTGAGCCGTGATGAGCGCGCGCGTTTGCGCCGCAACGAGCTTGGCTTCGTCTTTCAGGGCTTCAATCTGCTCAAGCGCACCTCGGCGCTGGAGAATGTCGAGCTGCCCCTGATCTATCGACGCGTGCCACGGTCCGAGCGGGTCGCGCGGGCGCGCCAGGCCCTCGCGCGCGTCGGATTGAGCGGGCGCGAAGGGCATACCCCGGGCGAGCTCTCGGGCGGTCAGCAACAGCGGGTCGCCATCGCGCGTGCCATCGTGACCGAGCCGAGCCTGCTGCTCGCCGACGAGCCGACCGGCAATCTCGACACGGCGCGCGGTCACGAGATCATGGCCTTGCTGACCCAGCTCAATCGCGAGCGGGGTCTCACGATCCTGATGGTGACGCACGAGGCCGACATGGCCGCCTATGCCCATCGGGTGATCCATTTTCGCGACGGACTGGTCGTCAACGAGGCGCTGAGCTGATGTTCTTCAACAGCCTGCTGCTTGCCCTGCGCGAGATCAGACGCAATCTGCTGCGCTCGGCCCTGACCATGCTCGGGATCATCATCGGGGTGGCCGCGGTGATCGTGATGGTGACGCTCGGCGATGGGGCCACACTGCAGGTCACCCGGCAGATCGAGAGCCTCGGCACCAATCTCTTGATGATTCGGATGGGGCAGCGGATGGGCCCAGGATCGAGTGCCAATGCCCCGCCATTCAAGCTCGAGGATGTGGTGGCGCTGCAACGCGAGATCCCGGCGATCCGCGCGATCGCCCCTTCCGCCGCGCAGGGCATGACGGCCATCGTCGGCAGTCGCAACTGGTCGACCAGTGTCACGGGTACCGACAACCGCTTCTTCACGGTGCGCAACTGGGTGCTGGCCGAGGGGCGTCTCTTCACCGACTCTGAGCTGCGTGCCGGGCGCGCCGTTTGCGTGATCGGGGCCACGGTGCGGCGCGAGCTGTTCGGCGACCAGGATCCGCTCGGTACGCGCATCCGCCTCAAGCAGATCGCCTGCGAGGTCATCGGTCTGCTGGAGGGCAAGGGGCAGAGCGCCATGGGCGCGGATCAGGACGACCTCATCTTGATGCCACTACGGACCTTTCAACGGCGGATCGCCGGCAACCAGGACGTGACCCTGATCCAGCTCTCGGTGCACGAGGGGGTTGCGCTGGAGCGTGCGCGTGCCGACATCGAGCGGCTGATGCGCGAGCGTCGTCATGTCCATCCCAGCGATCTGGACAATTTCTCGGTCCGCGACATGCAGGAGATCGCCACCATGCTGACCGGGACGACCCAGATCCTCACCGCCCTGCTGAGCGCGGTGGCGGCCGTGAGCCTGCTGGTCGGGGGGATCGGGATCATGAACATCATGCTGGTCTCGGTCACCGAGCGGACCCGCGAGATCGGCATCCGGCTGGCGATCGGCGCGCTCGAGCGCGAGGTGCTGATGCAGTTCCTGGTCGAGGCGGTGGTCCTGTCGTCGCTCGGCGGGTTGCTGGGCATCCTCCTGGCATTGGTGGCGTCGGTCGGGCTGACTCAGCTGCTGCGGGTGCCCTACGTCTTCAACGGTGCGATCGTGCTCACGGCCTTCGGCTTTTCAGCCATGGTGGGAATCCTGTTCGGCTATTTTCCAGCGCGGCGTGCCGCCCAGCTCGATCCGATCGAGGCGTTGCGTCACGAATGAGGCGACATCCGTGATCGTGGAACGTCCGGCCTGAGCCGTGGTCAGTCACCGAGCGCGGGCGCGTGACTCCTGGATTGACGGACGCGGGTCCTGTGCCCGACGTGGATGCCTGGTGTGAACAACGCTCGAATCAGTCATGGAGTGTGCGATGAATCTCACGACTGCCCGAGGTCTTGTCCTCTTGGCGCTCCTCCTGGTGCCGCTCTCGGTCATCGGCCAGGATACGCCTGACGCCACGGTCGGCGCGGATTGGGTGGCGGTCGATGAGCAGGGCGAGACGCGGATCCTGATCCACCTCTTTTGGTCGAGAACCTGTCCGCATTGCGCCAAGGCATTGCATTGGCTCGCACAGATCCAGTCGCAGCAGCCCTGGATCCAGGTCCGCGAGTATGAGCTGGGCGCCGATCGCGCCCATGTCGAGCGCTATGTCACGATGGCGCGTGCACTGGGCGAGGAGGCGCGCTCGGTGCCGGCTTTCCTGGTCTGTGGGCACATGATCACCGGGTTCGACCATGCCCAGGGGGTCGGAGCCCAGGTGCTCGCCTGGGCGCGTCTGTGCGCGGGAGACAATGGGCTGGACGCGGCGGCTGAGGAGCTGTCGGCATCCAGAACGCCGTCCCAAGTCCAGCTGCCGCTCCTGGGTGTGGTCGATCTCGGCGAGCTTTCACTCCCACTCTTCACGCTGGTGCTGGCTGGACTCGATGCCTTCAATCCTTGCGCCTTTTTCGTCCTCTTCTTCCTGTTGAGCCTGATGGTGCACGCGCGCAGCCGCGCACGCATGCTGCTGGTCGGTGGCACCTTCGTGCTCTTCTCCGGGCTGGTCTATTTCTTCTTCATGGCCGCCTGGTTGAATCTCTTTCTGGTGGTGGGCGGCGCGGCCGTGTTGACGACCCTCGCCGGGCTGGTCGCGCTGCTGATCGGGACGCTGAACATCAAGGATTATTTCTGGTTTCGGCAAGGCCCCACACTGGCGATCCCGCAGCGCGCCAAGCCCGGACTCTTCGCACGCATGCGCGCGCTGCTCGCGGCCGAGCGGCTCGGGGCCATGCTGCTCGGCACGCTCGTCCTGGCGTTGGCGGCGAACAGCTACGAGCTGCTCTGCACGGCCGGTTTCCCGATGGTCTACACCCGTATCCTCACGCTCAACGACCTGTCGGCATCGCACTACTATGCCTATCTTGCACTCTACAACCTGGTCTATGTGCTGCCGCTGCTGGCGATCGTCCTGCTGTTCACCTTCACGCTGGGGGCGAGGAAGCTCAGCGAGCGTCAGGGCCGAGTCCTCAAGCTGCTCTCCGGGACCATGATGCTGTGCCTTGGGCTGGTGATGCTGGGAGCGCCCGACTGGCTCGTCAACCCCCTGGTCGGGGTGCTGCTGCTCGCGCTTGCCGGTGGCGTGACGCTGCTCGTCATCCAGCTGGATCGATCCGACCAGAACGGCGAGGGTGCGTCACGCTGAAGGCGTTGGGACGTCCCGTCCCGCGTGAGGAGGACGAGCGCCGGACGGAGCGCGTGTCAGAAAAACGCCCGCGAGGATTGCAACCAGGCGCGCGGTGCGTGAGGATCCTGACTTGGGGCCTGGAGCCCCCGACGCCGCTTGCTTCATCACAGCCTGGCTGACACATCGAGGCTGGTGGAGCGCGATCTTGCAATCAGGCAGTCGCGCGGCGATTGTTCTACACTATCCGCCCTTTAACGAACACGCGTGAATGCCGACCATGCTTGATCGCACCACCAGTGATCCCAGCCTCGCCCCGCACCGTCATTCATTGCTGGGCACGATCGATTCACCGGCGGATCTGCGCGCGCTGCCGGAGCACCTACTCCCCGAGGTGGTGAGCGAGCTACGGGGTTTGTTGATCGATACCGTCTCGCAGACCGGCGGCCATCTCGCGGCCGGGCTCGGTGTCGTCGAGCTGACGGTCGCCCTGCACTATGTCTTCGAGACACCGCATGACCGTCTGGTCTGGGATGTCGGTCATCAGGCCTATCCGCACAAGATCCTGACCGGACGGCGTGAGCGCATGGCGACGCTGCGCCAGAAGGCCGGACTCTCCGGCTTCCCCAAGCGCTCGGAAAGTGAATACGACACCTTCGGGGTCGGACACTCCAGTACCTCGATCAGCGCGGCGCTCGGCATGTCGTTGGCGGCTCGTCAGCGTGGCGCGCGACGCGACGTGGTGGCGGTCATCGGCGATGGCGCCTTGGGCGCCGGTATGGCGTTCGAGGCGCTGAACCACGCGGGCTCGATGGATGTGGATCTGGTCGTCGTGCTCAACGACAATGAGATGTCGATCTCCCCGCCGGTCGGCGCCATCACCAATCATCTCTCCCGGCTCCTCTCAGGAAAGATCTATACCACGATGCGTGAAGGCAGCAAGAGCGCATTGCGCGGCATGCCGCAGCTGCGTCATCTGGTCGGTCGCTGGGAGGAGCACATGAAGGGGATGTTGATGCCGAGCACACTCTTCGAAGAGCTGGGTTTCAACTATATCGGTCCGATCGATGGTCACGATGTCCATGCCCTGATCAAGACGCTGCGCAACATCAAGGACATGCCCGGCCAGCGTTTTCTGCATGTGGTGACCCAGAAGGGCCATGGCTACAAACCCGCCGAAGGTCATCCAGTCGCTTTCCATGGTGTCACACCGTTCGATCGCAACACTGGCGAGCTGCGCAAGGCGGCCTCGCGCGGCTTGAGCTATACCCAGATCTTCGGTGCCTGGCTGTGTGACACCGCGGAGCGCGACCCCCGGCTCGTCGGCATCACGCCCGCCATGTGCGAGGGCTCGGGACTCTCGCTCTTTTCCAAGCGTTTTCCCGATCGTTATTTCGATGTCGGGATCGCCGAGCAGCACGCGGTGACCCTCGCGGCCGGGATGGCATGCGAAGGACTCAAGCCGGTGGTGGCCATCTACTCGACCTTCCTGCAGCGCGCCTATGATCAGCTCATCCACGATGTTTGTCTGCAGGGGCTGGATGTCACCTTCGCGGTCGACCGTGGCGGTCTGGTCGGGGCCGACGGCGCGACGCATGCCGGCAGCTTCGACCTGAGCTATGGCCGGCCGATTCCCAATCTGATCATCATGGCGCCCGCGGACGAGAACGAGTGTCGCCGTATGCTCACGACCGCTTACGAGCATCCGGGGCCGGCGCTGGTGCGTTATCCGCGAGGCGGGGGGCCGGGTGTCCCCATCGATTCCACCGCCCCGGCGCTGCCGATCGGCCGGGGCGAGATCCTCCGCCACGGGCGTGGGGTCGCCTTGCTCGCCTTCGGCAGCATGGTCAAGCCCGCGCTGGATGCCGCCGAGACCCTGGGCGCCACGGTGGCCAACATGCGCTTCGTCAAGCCGCTCGATGGCGCGCTCATCGCTGAGCTGGCGCGCGCGCATGACCTGCTGGTCACGGTCGAGGAGAACACGATCGCCGGCGGGGCGGGCAGTGCGGTGGCCGAGTGGCTGGCGGGGCAGGGGATCTCGGCATCCTGTCTGCATCTGGGGCTGCCGGATCAGTATGTCGAGCATGCCGAGCATGCCGAGCAGCTCGCGGCCTGCGGTCTCGATGCCGCGGGCATCGCCGCGGCGGTGCGCGAGGCCGATGCGCGACGCTTTCCCGAGCGGGCACGTCGTGCCGGGGATGACGCCGATGCCACCGAGACGACCTCCGGTGCTCCATGAGAGGCTGGATCATCGGCCTCATCCTGGCGAGCGCCCTGGTCCTGGGTCTGGGACCCGCCGGGTTGGGCGTCCTCGCGATGATGGGCCACCAGGCGCTCCTGACCAGTCTGCGTGACCAGCCGGCGGCGGTGACGGTGCTGCGGGAGAGTCATTGGCGTGGCTGGCTCGTCTCGGGTACCAGCATCGAGCTGTTGATCCAGGGTGCGCAGCCAGATGACCCAGCCGCGACCTGGGTGCGTCTCGAGAATCGCATCGAGCAAGGACCATGGCTCTGGCTCGCCGGCGATTGGCCGCCCACGCTCATGCGGATCAAGACCCGCGCCGAGATCAGGGATGTCCACCTGGGTGGACGGCCGCTGGCCGTGCCGATCCTGTCGCTTCAGACCGATGCGCATCTCGATCACGGGGTCCGGCTCAGTGTCCGCGCCCCGGCCGGCAGCGCCGAGGCGACGCATGAGTCGCTGGGTGTGCGACATGGCGAGCTCGCCGGCGAGCTGTGGGTCGGGCTTGCGCGCGAGGTGCGCTCGGCTTGGCTGAGCCTGCCCGAGCTGGAGGTCTCTTCCGATCTCGCGCCGCTGCTGGCGCTCACCGATCTGCGCCTGGCGCTCGAGCCGGACGCGGATGAGGGCGCGACGATCCGCTTGGATGCCGCGCGGGCCGTGGGCCCGGTGGCCCCTGACGCGGATGACACCGTGGGCAGCTGGTCTGGTCTGCGCGCCGAGGCGCTATCGATGCGCGTGCAACAGGCGTCGCGCCAAGGACTCCGCGACCTGCGGCTTGTGCTCACCGCGGACAGGTGCGGGGTGGGCATGCACGACTATGCCGACGCCGAGGTTGGACTGGTCGCCGAGCGACTCGATCCTGACCGGCTCCTCGAGGGTGTGGCTTCGCTCTCCCGACTCGTTCAGGCGCGAGCCGCTGGCTGGTCATCCTGGGGGGCCGTCACTGATCCGCTGGAGTCGCTGCTGCCGGTACTCGCGCGCGCGCTCGGCGAAGGGCGGCTGCTGCTCGACCCGGTGCGTCTCGTGGCGCCGACCGGTCCGCTGGTCGGGCGACTCGACCTGCGCGTTGATCCAGCGTCGTCGTCGCCAAGACCGCGCGCCGACACCGAACTCGTGTTCACACGCGCGCGGATCGATGGCGAGCTGGCGATGCCCGAGACGGAGGCGCTCGATTGGTTGAGCCGACTGCTCCTGCTCGGCATGGCGCCGCGCGACGCGGCGCTGTTGGCGGCCGCGCGCGAGGAGGCGAGGACACGGATCGATGAATGGCGATACGGCGGATTGATCTCCATCCAGGATGGGCGCGTCGCCACGGCCCTGCGTCTCGGCGATGGGCTGCTCACGATCAATGGCAAGACAGTGCCACTGCGCGCGATGCAAGGCGTCTCGGCCGTCGACGTCCCAGCAGCGGAGAGACCTGAGCGAATGATCCCCATCGCACACCAGACGCTGTCGATCGATCGATCCTAGACCACACGCATGGCCGGAGTCTGCGGCCATCAGCGCGGAGACCATGACATGAGCGAGCATTCCCCCCACGCGTCCTGGCTGGTCCTTTTCGCCGCCACGCTGTGCTGGCTCCTGGCCCTGGAGGCGCGGGCCGCGCCTCCCGAGATCCGTGGATTGGTCGCGACCTGTCAGCAGTGTCATGGCGAGGATGGGGTGAGCGCCGGCGCGACGATGCCCTCGATCGCTGGTCAGCCCGAGTCCTATCTGCGCATGGTCATGCAGGAGTGGCGGACCGGGACGCGCTTCTCGACCGTGATGGGGTCACTGCTCGCGGGATTTGATGAGGATCAGATCAATGCCATGGCCGCCTATTTCGCCGCGCTGCCCTGGACCCCGGCCGCGCAGGAGCTGGACTCGGATCTGGTGGCCCAAGGCAAGATCCCAGCGGGCCGCTGCGCGCGCTGTCACGGCTTGAGAGGCAGCAAGCCGAGGACCGAGGAGACCCCCTACATCAATGGCCAACGGGTCGAGTATCTCGACCTGGTGTTGCTCAAATACCGTGACGAGGGACTCACATTCAGTCATGAGAAGATGCAGGAGAGCGTGCGCAAGCTCAAGGCAGAGGATCTCACCGCCGTTTCGACCTTTTTCGCCAGCCAGCGCTGAAGTGCATTGATCGAAATCAATCGGATCGCAAAGATGCCCGATCCTTGATCCAGGTCAAGGATGAGGCACCTGCAAGACTGTACAAGTAGACGGACATAACAAAAACAGGATGTGGAGGAGTCATTCCAATGTGCAAGATCCGTCTGCACGCGCCGCTCGTGCGCGCGCTCAGCGCGGCCTCGTTGCTGATCTGCTTGAACGTTTCGTTCGCCGACGATGGCAAGATCGCTGGACTCGCCGCGACCTGCAACAACTGTCACGGGATGGACGGCGTCAGCGCCGGGAGCTCGATGGCCTCGATCGCTGGCCAATCCCGGGAGTACCTGGAGACTCTGATGCTGGAGTGGCAGTCCGGCGAGCGCTTCTCCACCACCATGGGCCGGCTGCTCGCGGGCTACAGCAACGATGAGATCATCGCGCTGGCCGCTTATTTCGCTGAGAAGCCCTGGGTGCCGGCGGTTCAAGAGCTGGATGCCAAACTGGTGCGCTCAGGCAAATTCGCCACCGAGCGGTGCGCCAAATGTCATGGCGAGACCGGTGCCGAGCCCGACGGCGAGGATACGCCGCGTCTCGACGGTCAGTGGCTGCGTCATCTGGAGCTGGAGACGCTCAAGTACCGCGACGAGAGCATCACCCTCCCGCACAAGAAGATGACTCAAAACATGAGAAAGATCAAGGAGAAGGATGTTCCCGCGGTGTCTGTATTCTATGCTAGCCAGACCGGCGGCCAAGGCGAGAGCGAGTGAGGTGATCCGGATGAGCAAGATGAATCGTCGTCACTTCATGCAGATCCTGGCCGCCGCGCCATTGACGTCCATCCTGAGTGTCCCGGTCGCCGCGGCCGGCGCCGCGCCCAAGCGGGTCGTGGTGGTCGGTGGCGGATTCGCCGGCGCGACCGCCGCGAAATATCTCCGCCGTCTCGATCCGGCCATCCAGGTGACCCTGATCGAGCCGCTCACGACCTATACCTCCTGCCCGCTCTCCAACGAGGTGGTCACCGGTCATCGCACCATCGAGTCGCTACAGATCGGCTACGATGGCCTGGCCCGACGGGGGGTCGAGCTCCTGCACGAGACCGTGACAGCCATCGATCCGGTCAAGAAATCCGTCACCACCCAGGGCGGTCAGACCTTGAGCTATGACGCCTGCGTGGTGGCGCCCGGCATCAGCTTCGATTATGCCAGCGTGGAAGGCTACTCGGAGGAGGTTGCCACGCGCATCCCGCATGCCTACAAGGGTGCCGATCAGACACTGCTGCTCAAGCAGCAGCTCGAGGCCATGCCCGATGGCGGGCTGTTCGTCATCTCGGTGCCCAAGGGTCCCTTCCGTTGTCCACCCGGACCCTATGAGCGTGCCGCGCAGGTCGCGCACTATTGCCAGACCCACGACAAGCCCAAGAGCAAGGTCCTCATCCTGGACGCCAATGATTCGTTTGCGAAACGGGTGTTGTTCGAGCAGGCCTGGGCGGCGCTCTATCCCGGCATGATCGAATGGGTCTCGGCCGCCGCGGGCGGCACCGTGGAGCGGGTCGATGCGGATACCTTGACGGCGGTGACGACCTTCGACGAGCACACGGCGGCGGTGCTCAATCTCATCCCGCGTCACACCGCGGGCGCGATCGCCAGGGAGACCGGTCTGACCAACGCGGCCGGCTGGTGCGAGGTCGTCCCCATGACCATGGAATCGGCGGTTCATCCCGGCATCTATGTGGTCGGTGATGCCTGTGTCGGTGGCACGGCTGAATTCCCCATGCCGAAGTCGGCGCACATCGGCATGACCCAAGCCAAGGTCGCCGCCGGCGCCATCGTCGCGGCGCTCAATGGTCTGGCACCGCCCGTGCCCTATTACGCCAATACCTGCTACAGCCTGGTCGCGCCCGACTATGGGGTCTCGGTCGTCCAGGTCTATCGTGTCGAAGACAATCAATTCGTCTATGTCGAGGAGGCCGGAGGCATTTCACCCGTGGATGCGCTGCCGATCCAGCGCAAGCTGGAGGCGGAGTATGCCGACGGCTGGTTCAAGAACGTGATGGCGGATGCATTCACCTGAGACTGGCTCGCTGTCTCGGCGAGAGGACGGGGTTCGAGCAGCCCACTGGGGGCAACGACCCGGATCCGGGGCGACAACGATAAAGCGCGGACCATGTCAGCCGCGCGCCGTCTCCGAGGGGGCTCGGCAGTGGGCTCCATCACTCGGAGTTACCGCGAAACCGGAGGTGAGCATGATGGGGTACAAGAATCAGCTGAGCGTTGGGCTCGGCTTGACACTGTTGCTCCTGGGCGGCACGGCCCTGGGGTATGTGACTGAACCGTCGAAACCCGCGGCGCCCGAGGAGAAGGCTCCGCCGGTCGAGCTCGTGAACACGAGCGAATGTTATTCATGCCACACCAATATCGAGGAGTTTCATAGCACCGGCAGTCATGCCACCGTCAACTGTGCCTACTGTCACGATGCCCAGGAGCATTTGGACAAGGCCGAGGAAGACAACATCGGCGCGCGTCCGATCACGCTGATGAACCCGGATGTCTGCTCGAGCTGTCATCTGATGCAGTACAACTCGTTCGTCGAGGTGAATCTGCATTCCAAGGCACGGGTCGAGAAGGCCTCCTTCAAGAGCCGCTCGCCCATGTTCGACAAGCTGATCGCCGGTCATGGCTTTGCCAAGGAGCATGCCGAGCCGCGCAGTCATGTCTTCATGCTGGTCGACCATTTCATCGTCGACCGTGCCTATGGCGGGCGCTTCCAGTTGAAGGACTGGACCCACATCACCGATGGGCGCGGTGCGGCCCAAGGCGCCTGGACGGTCCTGACCGACGCTGAGCCCGAGACCTCGGAGCAGAAGGCCTTCCTGCCGCAGACCGCCACCGCGGCCAATCCGGTGTGCCTCAACTGCAAGACGATGGACCACATCCTGGATTGGGCCTACATGGGCGACGAGAACGAGAACGCCAAGTGGGCGCGCACATCCAATGTGGTCGACTTCGCGCGCTCCTTGAACCATGGCCTGAACTGCTTCATGTGTCACGACCCGCACTCGGCGCAGCCCCGGGTGGTGCGTGATGGTCTGATCAATGCCGTGGTGGATCGCGAGATGGGGACCTATCCCTATGATGCGGAGAAGAGCGCCGAGGTGACCATGACCAAGGTGACCTTCAAGCGCGGTGGCGAGGAGGGCGAGGATTTCCGCGCCATCGGTCTGCTCAGCAAGCCGGATTCAAATGTCATGTGCGCCCAGTGTCATGTCGAGTACAACTGTAACCCGGGATTCGACACCAGCACGGGCGAGTACAGCGTGAAGATGACCGATCGCCGGACCAATCATTTCTTCTGGCAGAACGTGCTCGATTATCGCGCGGCAGCGGATCAGATCAATTTCCGTGACTTCAAGCATGCCGCCACGGGTGCCTTGCTCTCCAAGCTGCAGCACCCCGAGACCGAGACCTACTGGGGCTCCAAGCATGAGCGTGCCGGTGTGGAATGCAAGCATTGTCACATGCCCAAGATGCAAACCCCAGACGGTCAGTCCTATACCTTCCATGGTCAGCGCAGCGCCCGTTACATGAAGGCGGACACCTGCGTCAGCTGTCACGAGGGCTGGAGCGACGAAGAGGCCGAGTATCAGATCGACGCCATCCAGGAGTACATCCGCGGCAAGATCACCAAGGCCGAGTTCTGGCTGGCGAGCTTCATCGACATCTACTCGCTGGCCAAGCGTCAGGGCGCGAGCGAGGAGGTCTTGGCCAAGGCGCGCGCCGCGCACGACGAGGCCCATACCTATTGGGAATGGTGGACGGCCGAGAATTCGGATGGGTTCCACAATCCGGACATGGCGCGGGAGTCCTTGACGCGCTCGATCACGATCAGCCAGGATGCGATCAAGATGCTGCGTGAGGCCATCGGCGAGGGGATCGACAAGATCTAATCGCCACCTTCATCCACGATGACCCGAGCCGGCATCCGCCGGCTCGCTGCGTTTGGTCTCTGCTCGATGCGACCACGAGCGGATGCTCGGTCACCATCGCCATACGACGCTCAACCGACCCAGCCGCCGTCCACACGCATGCTCAACACCGCAGGTCTTTCACTCGAGCAGGCGCCGCCCTTCGCCGTGCCAGCGCGTTTCTTTCTCACCGCCCCGCTCTTCGCGATCGCGGTTGGCCTCATCTTGGTCTGGGAGGGCGCCACACCGCTCACCTCGCGCTGGCTACCCGTCACACTGGCGGCAACCCATCTGATCGCGCTTGGCTATTTGGGGCAGGTGATGTGTGGCGCCTTGCTGCAGATACTGCCGGTCGTCGCGGGCGCGCCGGTGCCCGCGGTGCATCTGGTCGGGACACTGACCCATGTGCTCCTCGCGCTTGGCGCCAGCCTGCTCGCTGGCGGCCTCTGGCTCGGCAGTGCCGTCTGGCTGTGGGTCGGTGGCGGCTTGACTGGGCTCGGCCTGATGGTTTTCCTGATTCCGGTCGCCTTGGCGCTCATGCGCGCGCGCGGTGCACCGGAAACACTCCTGGCGCTGCGTCTGGCGGCCATCGCGCTTCTGATGACACTCCTGCTTGGTCTCATCCTGGTGGGTTTCTTGGTGGGGCGCATCCCCTTGCCCGAGTTTACGCGCTGGGTCGACATCCATGCCGCCTGGGGCCTGCTCGGCTGGGTGGGCGGCCTGATCGTGGGTGTCGGGATTCAGGTGGTGCCCATGTTCTATGTCACCCCCGCGTATCCGACACCCCTGCGCAGGTTGCTGGCGCCCCTGCTCCTGGGCGCGATCGCACTCGGCACGATCGCCTGGATCCTCGGCTGGGACATCCAGGCGCGAATCCTGTTGGGATTGTCGGCGCTGGGATTCCTGATCTTCGCCCTCGCCACACTGGCCCTGCTCGCTCGGCGTGGTCGGCGGTCCGGCGATGCGACACTCTGGCACTGGCTCGCGGCGATGCTCGCCATCATCGCCGCCGTCTTGCTCTGGTCCTTTGAGGCCTCAGCGACCTTGATCGGCGCAATCCTGTTGCTGGGGCTGGGGGTCGGCCTGACGGCGGGGATGCTGCTGAAGATCGTCCCCTTCCTGGCCTGGTTCCATCTCCAGCACCGTCAGCTGGCGACTGGCCGATTCGATCTGCGCATCCCGCACATGGGACGCTTGCTTGCAGCGGCCTGGGCGCGCGCGCAGGTCGCACTGCATCTGCTCGCCGTGGCACTCTTGATCAGCGCCTTCTGGCGACCCGAGCTGGCGCGTCCAGCGGGCGTCATGCTGGTGCTGTCACAGTTGGTCTTGCTTGGTCTCCTGATCGGCGTGATCAGGATCTACCAGCAGCAGTGCCGGGTGCTTGCCGAGTCCTTGCCTGATCGCTGATCCGACCATCCGTGCCGAGCCCGCGACCCCCTCGAGCGCCTGCTCGCGCAGCGCGCCGTCGGGGCGATCGGGTGACACACTCGGCCAGTGTCTGGGTCTCAGAGCCACACCTCGGGATAGCGCCGATTCGCCGGGATATTGTTGACGATGAGCGCGACCAGGAGGAGCACGAGCGGTCCGAGTGTGGCCGGGATCAGGACGAAGAGATAGCCCAGCGCATGCACCTCCTCCGAGCCGATGACCGCGATCAGCGCGGTGGCCCCGCCCGGCGGGTGCAGTGTCCGGGTCAGATGCATGAGCGCGATGGCGGTGGCGACCGCGACCGATTGCGCCAGCCAAGGGTCGCCGCCGAGCCACTGCCAGGCCGTCACGCCAACCAGTGCCGAGACGACATGCCCGCCGATCAGGTTGCGCGGCTGGGCCAACGGGCTGCGCACCGCCCCGTAGACCAGAACCGCCGAGGCCCCTAGCGAGCCGATGGTCAGTGTCAGATCGGTCCCGGTGAAGAGCAAATGGCTCAGCCAGGCGACCGCGGCGATCCCGAGGAATGCGCCGATCCAGGACCAAATGACCTCGGCGTGACTCACGCGCGGCGGCGCGGATTGGGCGGTGCCGCGCATCTTCTTGAAATAATCCTGCATCATCAGCCGGGTCCTTCCAGGTGGCAGGCGGTCATGAAGTCCTTGCGCAGCAAGAGACCCAGGAGCTCGCCGGTGACAGTCGCGACGGGCATGGCGCGTCCTGGGTGACGATTGAACGCGGCCAGGATCGGCCGGAACCCGGCATCCGGTGGTACGCTCACCACCGGGGTGGTCATCAGCCGGGCGACCGCTTGGTCGCATGGCGCGGCGCCGAGCACCCTGGACGCGGTGAGTTGCTGCTCGATGAGCTCCAGCACATCGCTCACCCCGAATGCACGCAAGACATCGGTGACGGTCAGGATCCCGACCAGGCGACTGTCTGGAGCGACGACCGGCAATGCCTTCAGCCCTTGGCCGGTGAAGAGCGCGATGGCGTCGGCCAGCCGCATCTCGGGTCTGAGTGCGATGATCCCATCGCGCATCAGGCGCCTGGCAGTCAGACCCTGGAAGAGCCGATCCAGCGCATGACGGTAGGCCAGATGGTAGAGCGCCCTGAAATCGCCCGTGGTGATGTCGAGATACCCCGGGATCTCGCGCATGGCCTCGAGGATGTCGGCGTCGGAAAGCTCGATCTCGGCGGTCTCATCCGGGTGTGCGGCGCGCTCGAATCCCGTCTCGGTCGGATGTTGGATCATTGGGCTCGGTCTCGTGAGGCGTGTGCTTGATTGGATGTCCAGTGCATCGTCGAGCGAGGCATCAGCCTAACCCGCCGACCCCGACTTGGCCTTGACCCATGTCAAGGTGTGACCTCTCGTCGCAGCGAGATCGATGCAACGCGACGAGCACGATGAGCTGGGTCTCATCTGGAGCGATCGACCAATCTTGGATGAAAAACTTGATCACCATCAAGTTTTGCAGCGTGCCCGAGGAGTACTCTCATTGACAAGAACACGGACGCCCAAGATCCGTGGCATGCCATGACCACCATGATGCCCGTGAAACGAGTCTGCCGACCTGGCCGCGCCGCCGCCATGCGCCTGACTGATTGGCCAGCCACCGATCGGCAGTGCTTGGGGTCGGCTTGGCGATGCGGTCGCGTCTCGCCGATTCCGGATGCCATCCGGGCATCCTCGATCACTGCCCGCATGAAGAGGTCCATTCGATCGTGATACCAGAGCTCGGTCAGGTTGCCTTGATCCTCGGTTTGCTGCTGGCCTTGGCGCAGGGCACCCTGCCGCTGGTCGGGTTGCGGCACGACCATGCCGGTCTCATGGCGGTGGCTCGCTCGGCCGCCATCGGCCAACTCATGTCTGTCGGCCTGGCCTTCGCCCTCTTGGCCTACGCCTTCGCGGTCAACGACTTCAGCGTCAAGAACGTCGCACACAACTCATTCTCCCAGCTCCCGCTCTACTATCGCTTGACCGCGAGCTGGGGCTCGCACGAGGGCTCGATGCTGCTCTGGGTGCTGATGCTGGCGGGCTGGGGCGCGGTCTTCGCGCGCCGCGGGCGGCGTCTGCCCACCGCGATCAGCGTCCGGGTGCTCGCGGTGCTGGGTCTGGTCAGCGTCGGTTTCAGCGCGTTCGTGCTCTTGACCTCCAACCCCTTCATCCGGCTCGATCCGGTCCCGCCGGATGGGGCCGATCTCAATCCATTGTTGCAGGATTGGGGGATGATCCTGCACCCACCGCTGCTCTACATGGGCTATGTCGGCTGCGCGGTCACCTTTGCATTCGCGGTGGCGGGACTGCTCGCCGGACGTCTGGACTCGGCTTGGGCACGCTGGGTGCAGCCCTGGTCATTGATGGCCTGGGTCTTTCTCACGATCGGGATCGCCCTCGGGAGCTGGTGGGCCTATCGTGAGCTGGGGTGGGGTGGCTGGTGGTTCTGGGATCCGACCGAGAATGCCTCACTGATGCCCTGGCTGGCGGCGACCGCGCTCATCCATTCATTGGCGGTGACGGCGCGGCGTGGTCATTTGCTCCACTGGACACTCTTTCTGAGTATCGGCGTCTTCTCATTGTCGCTGCTCGGGACCTTCCTGATCCGCTCGGGTGTCTTGTCATCCGTGCATGCCTTCGCCATGGATCCGACGCGCGGACTCTTCATCCTGGGCCTGCTCGCCCTGGTCATCGGTGGCTCACTCGCACTCTATGCCTGGCGCTATCCGCGCACCCCAGCCTTGGCCGGATTCGGCTGGCTCTCGCGCGAGTCAATGCTGCTTGGCAATGTCCTCTTGCTCATGGCGGCGCTGGCGACAGTCATGTTGGGCACGCTCTATCCACTCCTGCTCGATGTCTTCGGACTGGGTAAGGTCTCGGTTGGTCCGCCCTATTTCGACGCGGTCTTCGTCCCGGTGATGGCCCCATTGCTCATGCTGATGGCGATCGGTCCGCTGACCGATTGGCACCGAGCCGATCCGCGCCGGTTGGTCAAGCGCATGCGCTGGGCATTCGCGGCCGCCTTGGCGGTGGCTGTCGCCATCCCCTTGGTGCAGGGCGGCGCGCGTCCCTGGGTCAGCCTGGGCCTCTTTCTGGCCTTTTGGATCCTCCTCACGCTTGTGCTGGGTCTGATCGAGCGACTGACTGGACGCGGCGACGGGCGCGCTGCGGCGCCGCGCCGACTGACGCGCGGATTCGTGGGGATGCAGATTGCCCACACCGGGATGGCGGTGCTGGTGGTCGGGATCACACTGGTCTCGGCCTACTCGATCGAGCGCGACGTCCGCCTGGATGTGGGCGAGTCGGTCGAGCTCGCTGGGCATCGTTTCACCTTGCGCGACGTGACGGCGCACACTGGCCCGAACTATGTGGCCGATCGCGGGGTCGTCGAGGTCGTCCGCGCGGATGGACGTCGCCTGACGCTCTATCCAGAGAAACGTCTCTACAATGCCTCGCGCATGGCCATGACCGAGGCCGCGCTGCACGTCGGTGCGTTTGGCGATCTCTATGTCTCGCTGGGTGACTATCTCGGTGGCCGGGCCTGGAGTCTGCGTCTCTATCGCAAGCCGTTCATCGGTTGGCTCTGGGCCGGTGCGACCCTCATGGCGCTGGGTGGACTGCTTGCGGCGACGCGCCGCACGCGGGTTGGATCCGGCTGATCAATCAGCGGCGCTTGGCTCGATCGTCTCGCCAGCCACAAGAAAGTCGTGCAGCAGGGTCTGCAAGCGCCGCAGATCGATCGGCTTGCTCAGATAGTCGCTCATCCCGGCCGCCTCGGCCTTGGCGATATCCTCCGGAAAGGCATTGGCGGTCAGTGCGATGATGG
>RZZN01000074.1 GCA_009929855.1 Gammaproteobacteria bacterium | reverse complement strand
GTCCGCGCCCACCCGCGCGACGCCCGCTGGTTCGTCGAAGCCGTCAACGCCTGGGGCCAGGGCACGGACATTCGCGCCGAGGCACGGCTCCTGCCCATGGTCACCTGATCGGCGGGAATCCCCGTGGCCGCTTGGCAACTCTACGACCTACTCATGGAGCGGGTCCTCGCCAGCCACACGGCGGACGCCCCCGTGGCCGAGGTATTGATCGGCCTCACGCGGACCCTGTGCCAGATCAAAGGTACCGCCCCCGGGCTCGCCATGAGCCCCGACACGACCACCCGCACCCTGCCCTGGTGCGGCACCCTCGCCGGCAGGCCTGCCCGGGAGCTCGTGCTCTGGCTGACCTCCTGGGACCCCGACCAGGCCACAGTCGGTATGTACGAGTTGCCAGAGGCACAGTGGGTCTTCCTCACAGCCACCTCCATCCCCACCAAGGCCTTCCCCCGCCTCGCCGAGCTCGCCACCCAAGCACGGTGGGTCCTGATGGGTCCGACGGTACCCTGGCTGCCGGCGCTCGCGGAGCACGGCGTAGACATACTCGCGGGGGGCCGAGTGGAAGACCCGGCGGCCCTGCGCCGAGCCGTCGCCGAGGGCGGCGGCACACGCATCTTCGAAACCGGCGTCGGTTACGCCGTCCAGTCCCTACCCCACCGATCGCCTCCGTGCAGGGTGCGGTTCCTGGCGTCACCGCGCCCTACGGGTTCTAGCATGCGGCTGGGTGGCGCGGTGCTGGGTTTTCGTGAGGGAAAGCGGGCTGCACCCAAAGGCAGTGGAGGCTCGGGGAGTGGAGCGCCAAGGACCGACAGCCGTATCAGTCCTCGGGACCAAAGCAGGCTTGATAGTCGGCACACACCTCGCAGGTGGGCGCGCGGCAGATGTAGATCCCCTCGGCCTCGCATAGCTGCTTGTACAGGAAGCGTTTCCACTTCATGTCCTTGACGTTCAGCGCCGCCAGGGACGGGAAGTTGTGGCGCATCAGGTCCGTTAGCTGTGGCCGCTCGAGGAGCCCGAGATCTTCCCACAGATGATTGGAGGCCATGCAGCCGGCGGCCACCACGTGGGCCATCCAGACCTCGGACGGAGAGTCGCCCGCCTTGTGCATGAGCATCAATCGTTGAAGCTCCTCACGTTCCTCGGCACGCTGCTCGAAGCCCGCCGCGCAGTCCATGGGTATCCCAGGCAGGGTCCGGCAGAGGGCCGCAGGGAGCCCGGGAAAGTGATGCTCCAACAAGCGGCGGAAGGCCGCCGCATCCAAGCCCAAGAAGGCCGGCAAGGCGCCCCCTCCCTGTGAGCGGGTGGCGATCATGGCGGCAAAGGCGGCGTCGTTCCCGGCACCCGTGGCGTGGGCCATGAGGTGCGCGCGCACCCCTTCCACGGCAGCGCCTGCCCGATCCATCGGCAGCTCAACGCCAATCACGGATGCCGGGACTGCCATCTCAGTACTCCACCAGGATGTCTTCGTCGCGCACGATCATCTGGCAAGCGAGCCGCCACTCCACCGGCAGGTCGTCGACCGCCATTTGGTCCACCTGATCCTTGGTGAGCTTGCCGAGCTGACGCAGAACCGTAATCTCCTTATCCGTCAACGGGCCGCCCATGCGCTGGTTCTTGTTGTCCACGCTGCTGACCCGAACCACGCAGTGTCCGCATTCACCGTCCTGGCAGTCATGGTGAACCGGAACCTTGTGCTCCTTGGCCAGCTTGAGCAGGGTCTCGGTGTGACTGCCGGCGACGGCATAGACGGTCTTGTCCTTGTATTCCGGGCTAGTGAAGGTCACGAGTGCCATCTTGGGTCTCCAATCGAATTGATGCCTTGAATTCAGGCGGGCTTGACCCGGCAGTCACCGAGGATCTGCGCCTGACAGGCGAGCCGGTCGTGGCGGCTGGCCATGTTCTCCCGCAGCACCTTCTCCTCGAGCACCGAGGGCTCGGTGAGATTGTTCCAGCCCTCGAGCACATGCATCATGCAGGTGCCGCAGTCGCCCTCGCGGCAGCCGTAGATGATGCCGGCCCCGATCTTCTCGGAGACCTCGATCACCCGGGTTCCGGCGGGCACGCTGACCGTCTGCTCGATGTCCTCGAATGTGATCTTCGCTTTTGGCATTGAATGACCCTCGCTAATGAATCTGGTCGGGGTTGTTGGAGCCAGGGCTCCTGCTCTCTTGTGCTTCTCGGTCTTCATCCGTAGGGCGAATCAGCCAAGCGCATCCGCCGTCTCGGCTCACCCGAGCTCGGAGAAGTCGATGACCCGCCCCTGCGCGTTGCCGACGACGGCCGCGGCGAGCCGTCGGCCGAAGTCCCGGCATTCCGCGAGTTCCTCGTCCGTGGGGATCAACTTGATACGCAGCCCGGCCACCGGGACGCGCATCTTCAGGCCGCGCATGCGGTCCTCGATCATGCGCACCGCCTCGCCGCTCCAGCCGTAGGAGCCGAAGGCGGCGCCGAGCTTGCCCTTGAGGTTGACCACTACAAGCGACGACAGCAGATCCCACACCGGCTTCACGGCGTCGCCGTTGATGGTGGGGGAGCCGAATGCCAAGGCGTCGGCCTCCTCGATCAGGTCCACAAAGGGCCCGGTCTCGCCGCCCTCGAGGTCGTAGAGGGAGACCCGCACCCCGGGCAGCTCCTCGGCGCCGGCCCGGATGGCCTCGGCCATGCGTGCGGTGCTGCCATAGGCGCTCATGTAGAAGACCGCCAGGGAGCGCGTCTCCGTATCGATGCGCTCGACGAGGCTCGAGGTGGAGAGCTCCCGATAATGGGTGACGTAGCGCCGTGGGCGCTCGCGCAGGATCGGCCCGTGGGTGGGCGCGATGATGTCGAGCCGCAGCGGCTCGATGAGCTCGAGTGCATCCATCACATGGGCCTTGAAGGGGCGCATGATGTGCGCGTAGTAATAATCGAAGGAGAAGCGGAAGTCGCCGACCCGGTCATTGAACAGCCGGCTGTCGCAATAATGGCTGCCGAAGACGTCCCCGGAGAAGAGCACCGCCTGCTCCACCAGATAGGTGCATTGGGTATCCGGCCAATGCAGGAAGGGTGTGTGAAGGAACCGGAGCGTGCGATCCCCCAATGACACCGAATCCCCGGTGCCCACGGTCTCGTACTCGAAGGGGTGGTCCGCGTCCTTGGGCTTGAGCAATGCCTTGAGCATGGAGGTGGCGCGGGTGGAGATGTAGAGCCGCGCATTGGGCGCCCGCCGCATCAGCTCGGGCAGTGCTCCGCTGTGGTCGGGCTCCAGGTGGTTGAGCACGATCACCCGGATCTCGTCGTAGTCCGCCACTGATTCGAGGCGGGCGAAGAATTCATTCGCGAACTCCGCCTTCACCGTGTCGATGACGGCCACCCCCGCGCTCCCCCGCACCAGGAAGGCGTTGTAGGTGGTGCCGTTGGCGGTACGCAGGATGATGTCGAAGGAGCGCAGGCTGGGGTCCAGGGCGCCGATCCAATGCACCCCGGGGGCGATCTCCACGCCCTCGCGGGTCCGGGAGACATCGAGCACGGCCGCCTGAGCCGACATCGCCCGAGGCAGAGTCGGGGCGTTCATGGCACATCCGCCCGCTGGCGTGCGGCGGCGCGGCGATCCCCGCCAGAAGCCGGGGCATCGCAGGTCGCGTCGACGCCGGCGCCCCGGGTCGGGTGGGAGCAGGACTGAAGATCCGCGCCCACCGCGAGGTCCACCCCCAGGGCATCGAGCACCGGGCCCGGCTCGAAGCCGCAGCAACGCAGCCCAGCCACCTCCATCAGCGGGCGTCGGATCAGGATGGGGTCAGCCACCATCAAGGCCAGGGCCTCGCCCTCGTCCATGGCGGTGGGGCTCACCTCACCCGACTTGACCCGCGGTGCCGTCGGGTTGAACCACTCCCGCACGGGTCTCCCCCCAAAGAAGGACCGCAGCTCCTCGGGCGTCCAGTTCACGGTGAGGAGGTTGCGCACCACGAGGTCGTGCCCGAGGCCCCTGAGCAGCGCCCGCTGGCGCCCATTGGACAGGCAGCCGGGCTTCTCGTAGAAAGTCACGTGGCTCATGGGTACCCGGCCTCCGCCCGCAGCCCGGTCACCTGCCTGGCCGGTGCAACTGGCGCGCGCACCACGCCGCCGGCGGGGGGCCGCGGAGCGCGGCACGCGCAGGGTTCGCCGTTCGGCATCTCGGGGCCTCGGGGTGGCATCAGGGTCTCCGTCCGACGCTGGTTCGGGGTCTGGGGTGAGGTCTGGGGCGTGGCACAGGGTGCGCGGCCGGCCTCAACGGGCATGGATCTCGGCCATGGCCGCCCCCATGCGCTCGGGTGGGATTCCAGTGAGGGAGCCCGGGGGATTCAGGGGCACCCCGAGCGCGTCCAGGATGATCCCTTCGATTGGGCAGATGCTGGCGCACTGGGGCTCGGGGTGGTCCCCGTCGCACTCGGTGCACTTGCGGGCATCGATCAGGAAATGGGGCTTGACGCCACCCGTGCCGCCCGGGGGCAGATAGATCGCCTCACTCGGGCACAGGGGCTCGCAGGCGAAGCAGTTCACGCAGCCCTCGATGATCTGGAATGCCATGGTCGATCTCCTCTCGTTCGGCTCGGGTTCGGCTCGGTGGCGCTTGGGCTCACGCGCTCATGCGCAGCTTCGCGGGGACCGGCTTGTTGAGGGCGCCCTGCTCGGCCATCTCGCGATAGACCGCGGCCACCGCCTCCTCGATGGGCTCCATGGCGTGCTCGCCGTTGGGCACGATGCCGGCCTCCTCCAGGAGGCCCCAGGGCTCGTAGCCGATCTTCGCGCACAGCACCGCCTCGCAACCCGAGAGGCTGCGGATGGTCTTGGAGAGGGCGGTCTCGGCGTCGCCGCAGGTATCCCCGCCGGAGCAGTAGAGATCCACCTTGCGATGGCCGATGAAGCGCACGTCCTGGGCCGTGGCCTCGTAGATCAGGAATTCCCGGGCGTGGCCGAAGTGCTGGTTGATCAACCCGCCGCCCGCCGTGGCCACCGCCATCAACACCGGGCGGGGCTCCCGCGTGGGGCGCTTCAGGGACACCAGGGAGACGACGCTCTCGTTGGACTTCCTGCGGGCGGCTTCACGATTGGCCTCGATGGCGGCGTGCACCTGGGCGCGCTCCTCCATGGCCCGGGCGTAGTCGATTTCCATGGCCTCGATCTTGTCCATGGTGAACTCATCCCCGCGGTCCTCGCCGAGCAGCCCCACGGCGTCGGCGCGGCATTGACGGCAGTGACGCATCATGGCCATGTCGCCGGCGCAGGCGTCTTGCAGCGCCTGGAGCTCATCGTGGGTGGGACCTCGCTGGCCCATGACCCCGTAGAAGGTCCCGTGCGCGGCCTCGGCGATCAGCGGCATCACGTTGTGCAGGAAGGCGCCCTTGGCCTTCACCACCCGCGAGACCTCCTTCAGGTGCTGATCGTTCACCCCTGGGATCAGCACCGAGTTGACCTTTACCAGGATCCCCCGCTCGGTGAGCATGGAGAGCCCCTTCTGCTGCTGCTCGATGAGGATCGCCGCACCCCTGCGGCCCTTGATGCGTCGGCCCTTCCAGAAGATCCAGGGATAGATCTTCGCGCCGATGTCGGGGTCCACACAGTTGATGGTGATGGTGACGTGGTCGATGTTGTGCTGGCAGAGCTCATCGACCACGTCAGGGAGTGCCAACCCATTGGTGGAAACACACAGCTTGATGTCCGGGGCCTGCTCCGAGAGCGCGCGGAAGGTGGACAGGGTGCGCCCCGGGTTGGCGAGGGGATCACCCGGCCCGGCGATGCCGAGCACCGTCATCTGCGGGATGTTGGCGGCCACCGCCAGCACCTTCTTCACCGCCTGATCGGGGGTCAGCAACTCGGAGACCACGCCAGGCCGCGACTCGTTGGCGCAGTCGTACTTGCGGTTGCAGTAGTGGCACTGGATGTTGCAGGCGGGGGCCACCGCCACGTGCATGCGCGCGTAATGGTGGTGAGCCTCCTCCGAGTAGCAGGGATGGTTGTGCACCTTGGCGCGGATGTGCTCGGGCAGGTGCGAGAGTGAATCGGAGCGGCTGCCGCAGCCGCTCGAGGCGCAACCGCCCGCACTCCCGGCCACACCCGGCGCGCCGGACTCCCCCTGACCCAAAACCTTCAACTCGACCATGCTGCCTCCAACAGGTTTTGGGCCGGCACGGCCCGGTGGACGTCGACGCGGGGTGATCCCTGGGGCACCTCAACCGGACCGCAAGGCCCGCACAACTTCAGGATAAGCAAGTCCCGTACCACCCAATCGGATTCTTCAGGGTCTTGTTTTTACGATTCTTTGGTGTGGCCGTCCGCCCCTGTGTCGGCAAGCCGACATCCGGCATGAACGGCTTCTGTGGGGATGGAGACAGGAAGCCGGTCCGTGCGGGCGCCTTTGGGGCGCAGGTCGATGGCCGGCGGCTCGGGTGTCGACCCCTGGGAGGGGCTTACAGCCGCGCTGGCGTCGTCGCTGGCGGTTGCGGGGGGGTGGAGGGATTGCGGTAGTCGAAGCGGTCGCGGCTGTAGGTGAAGGTGCAAAAACCAGCGAAACAAATGGTTGTTGTGGGCGTTGCCAGCCAGCCGATCGGTATCGAACCGACCATCCCGGTTTCCACCACCTGCCTCACCGATCGCGCAGCCCGGCTTTCGGAGCGCCGTCAGCAGGGCCAAACGACGATCGAGCGCTGCTGGTGCTTGCTTGGTCGTCGGCGGACAACCCATCGCAGAGATCCAGATTCCGATTCCGGTAGCGACCCCGACCCCGATTGCGCTCCACCTGCCAACAGACGGATTTGTGCAGGTGGTTGTTGAACCGCCCCTAAGCCGTTCCTACAGGTATCAGTATTGTCTAACCCTGATGTTCAGGGTCTGGATACGGTAGGCGATCTGACGCGGCGTCATGTTGAGCAGGCGCGCGGCCTTGGCCTGGACCCAGCCGGCCTCCTCCAGGGCGGCGATGACACGCTCGCGCTCGTCGAGGTTGGGGTCGTCGAGGTCCACCTTGGGGGGGGTGGCGAGGGGGCGCGGGGCGGCGGTCGTGCCGGGGTCGGCGGGCCCGGCCAGGGCGGAGAGGTCCAGTCCGGTGAGCTCGATCACTCCGCGGTCGATGACCCCGTCCTCGCTCATCACGGCCGCGCGTTCCATGCAGTTGGCGAGTTCGCGCACGTTGCCCGGCCAGTCGTGGCGCATCAGCACGCGCAGGGCGCTGTCGGTCACCGAGAGTTCGCGGTCCTGCATTCGTGCGACCTTGGCCACCAGGAAGCGCGCGAGTTCTGGGATGTCCTCCAGGCGCTCGCGCAGGGCCGGCATGCGAATGGGCATGACGTTGAGGCGATAATAGAGGTCCTCGCGGAAGTCCCCGGCGCGTACCTCGGCCTCGAGGTCGCGGTTGGTAGCGGCGATCACCCGCACGTCCACCTTGAGGGTGCGCGAGCCGCCGACCCGCTCCAGCTCGCCCTCCTGGAGCACCCGCAGCAGCTTGGCCTGGAAGGCGGGGGAGATCTCGCCGATCTCGTCCAAGAACAGGGTGCCGCCATCGGCCTGCTCGAAGCGCCCCTTGCGCAGGGCGACCGCCCCGGTGAAGGCGCCCTTCTCGTGACCGAAGAGTTCGGACTCCAACAGGTTGTCCGGCAGGGCCGCGCAGTTGAGCTTGACGAAGGGCGCCCGGGCGCGCGGGCTGTTGTAGTGGATGGCGTTGGCGATCAGCTCCTTGCCGGTGCCGGACTCGCCGCGGATGAGCACGGTGGTGGTCCACTTGGCCACCTGGCGCACTTGGTCGAAGACCAGGCGCATCGGCTCGGTGTGGCCGATGATGCTATCGAACCCGTGGCTGGCCTTGACCTCCCGGCGCAGGGTGTCGCGCTCCTCCCTGAGGGCCGCGCGCTCGGCCTCCACGTTGCGTGCCAGACGCACCGCCTGGCCGATGAGATTGGCCACCATCTCCAGGAAGCGCTGGCTCAGGGGCAACAGGTCGTCCGCCGCCGGAGGCTGCGCGGCGAACACCCCAACCGCCTCCGCGCCGATGCGGATCGGCACGCCGATGAAGGGGAGGTCCCGATCGTAGATGTTGAGGCGGCCGAGGAAGCGCGGCTCGTCCCCCACGCGCGACAGCACCCAGGGGGCGTTCTGCTCCAGGATACGGCCGATGACACCCTCGCCGGGACGATAGGTGACAGACTCGAATGGCGGGGCGTCGCGCTGGTGCAGGGCGCTCACCAGGAGTTCCCCGGAGTCGCTGTCTAGCAGGCTCACCAGGCCGCAGCGCAGGCGCCCGCGCTCGTGCAGTACGTCCAGGACCTCGCGCAGGGTCTGGCGAAGGTCCAGCGAGCGGCTGAGCACGCTGCTCACCTCGAACAGGGCGGCGAGCTGGGACTCCAGCTGCCGACACCGGCGGTGCTCCGCCGGGTCGGCGGTGGCGTGGAACGGCTCGCTCATCGCGGTGGCGGCGCTCACCGGTCCGGGGCGGTGGTGCTGAGGGTGAGCCGGACCCGGCAGCCGTCGCGGTACTCGGGGTCGATCTCGATGCAGCCGCCGTGGCTGGTGACGATCTCCTGGGCCAGGGCCAGCCCCATCCCCGCCCGCCCGCGGCGGTGGCGCCAGCCGATGAAGAAGGGCTCGAAGACCCGGTAGCGGTCGGCGGCGGGCACCCCGGGGCCGTTGTCCTGCACCCACACCTCCACCGCCCCGTCGATGGCGCGGGTGGTGATGTGCAGCTCGCGCTGGCTGACGCCGGATTCGTTCAGCGCGCACAAGGCGTTGTCGACCAGGTGCTTGAACAGGGACCGGAGCTGATTCTTGTGGCCGGGGAGCTCGGGCAGCACCGTGGCGGGGCGCCAGTCCACCACCACCCCGGCGGCCAGCAGTCGGTCGGTCTCGAGCTCCAGCACCTGGCGCAGGAGTTCGTTGACGTTGACCATGGCGTCGAGCTCCCGCGGCTCCTCGGGCAGCGCCGAGCGCAGCACCGCCAGGGTGTTGGCTCCGGTGACGCTGATCTGCTCGAGCATGGCGGCCAGGCTCTCCATGCTCGCCACGCCGCCGCGGGCCATGGCCGCCGCGGCGTTGATCACGTTGAGCGGCCCCTGGAGCTGGAAGATGGCCGCCGCCAGGGACTCACGCATCACGTGCACCCCCGCCTGCTCGGCGAGGCGGGCGCGCAGGTTTTCCAGGTGCGCCCGCTCGATCTCCCGCCGCCTGGCGGTGATCTCGTTGGCCATCAGGAGCAGGCGCCGATCCTCGGGATTGGGCTTGGCGAAGAAGCCGCGGGTGATCGCATCCCCCTCGTCGGCGGCGGTCGCGGAGCAGGCGAACCAGCGCGGGCTGCCCGATGCCGGGGTCTGGATACTGATCTCGAGGTCCTTGAAGCCGCGCCCGGCCAGGCACTCGGCCACCGGGTCGATCCCCACCTGCTCGCGGATGGCGGCGATGATCAGCTCATGGGGCTCGCGCCCGCGCAGATCCCCTAAGAGCTTCTTGTACTCCTGGTTGTCGAGCAGCACCCGGCCCCGAGAGTCGAGCAGCATCACCACCAGCGGGGCGGCGTCGAGCACGGTCTCGATGCGCGCCTTCTGCTGGCGTAGCGCGGCCTCCAGCTGATGGACCTTGGTCACGTCCCGGTGCATGCCGAGGAAGTAGGCCAGCTCGCCGTCGCGGTCGAGCACCGGGGCGATGGTGAGCTCGGCCAGATAGTCCCCACCCTGCTTGCTGCGGTTGACCACGGTCCCGGTCCAGGTCTGCTTGCGCCGGATGGTGCGCCACAGCTGCTGATAGATGCTGTCGGGGGTGGCCTTGTTGGACAGGATGGATTCGTTCTGGCCGATAACGTCCTCGCGGGAGTATCCGGTGAGGGCCTCGAACGCGCGGTTGGCGTAGAGGATGGTCCCCCGGGCGTCGGTGATGGAGATGGCCGAGGGGGCCTGCTCCACCGCCTCGAAGAAGAGCCGCGGCGGGAGCGGGTCCCGCGGATTGCCGGCCATCAGCGTCAAGGCCTCGATGACCTCCACCGGGGTGCCCTCGGGCGGGGCGGCGAGGAAGTCGCCGAGTGCGGATACGGCATGTTCCTCGGCAGTCTGGGTGCTGGGACGGGGCGGCACGGGGCTCTCCGGGCATCGATAGGGGCCCGAAAAGCTTTGCAATCCCCATTCCAATCGCCCCACCGGCCCCAGCGCCCCGGGGACAAGACCGCGCGGCCGCAAGCGCGTATCGCGCCGGACCCGGGGACCGGACCGACCCAGATGACCCAACACACTGATTCCAATAAAGACACCGTGACGCCTCCCCAGCGACCGCAGCACGGGCGACAGCTGTACGCAGACCAGGCCGCCCGTTGGGCCAGTCTCCATACGCCGGCGAATCCCCATGGCTTGGCAGGAGTCGGATGCGACGAATGTCGCCTTTGCGACATCGCCGCCGCGGCGTCGGCATGACCCTGTTGTAAGGCCCACAGCCAGGCGCCTCACGGCGCCCCCCAGCGGCGCGCAGCCGGGGACATGCACGCCCCCCCCGCACCCAATCGAATCGCCAGCGCTTCTTCGTAACCCCATGTCCCAAATTGGGATTGAGCAACGCACTGGGTTTCGCCCCGCCAGGGTGCGGACGGACCGCGACCCGGACGGGCGGGGCGTGGCACGCCATTTGCAAAAAGCCGGCCAAGGGGTCCCGGGCGATCAAATCCCGCGGCCGAATCCCCAATGCCCCAGGGCAAGCCGGAGGTGAAGGCGACATGGGCGAGTATCTGCTGCTGATCCTGACCACCGCCCTGGTCAACAACGTGGTGTTGGTGAAGTTCCTCGGGCTCTGCCCCTTCATGGGGGTGTCCGGCAAGCTGGACTCGGCCCTGGGGATGAGCCTCGCCACCACCTTCGTGCTCACTCTGGCCTCGGTGGCGGGCTGGCTCTTGGACTACCTGCTGCTCACCCCCTTCGATCTCGGCTATCTGCGCATCCTGAGCTTCATCCTGGTGATCGCCTCGGTGGTGCAGTTCACCGAAATGGCGGTGAAGAAGCTCTCACCCGCGCTCTATCAGGTGCTCGGCATCTTCCTACCGCTGATCACCACCAACTGCGCGGTGCTCGGGGTGGCCCTGCTCAACGTCCAGGGGGGCAACGGCTTCTTCGAGAGCGTGCTCTATGGGCTGGGCTCGGCGCTCGGCTTCTCACTGGTGATGGTGCTATTCGCCGGGCTGCGCGAGCGCCTGGCCCTGGCGCACGTGCCGGCACTGTTCGCGGGACAGCCCATCGCCTTCATCGTCGCCGGGCTCCTGTCCCTGGCCTTCATGGGCTTTGCCGGGCTCGCGTGACGGGCACCAGCGATCCGCATCACCCGTTCCTACCTACAATCAAGAGGCACTGCATACCATGCTCGCGGCGCTCACCAGTCTAACCCTGTTGGGACTGACCCTGGGCGGTCTGCTCGGGGTCGCGGCGCGCTTCCTCCGGGTGGAGGGCAACCCCCTGGCGGATCAGGTGGCCGCCCTACTGCCCGGCTCCCAGTGCGGGCAGTGCGGCTATCCCGGCTGTACCCCCGCGGCGGAGGCCATCGCCTGCGGCGCCGCCAAGCCCACCATCTGCCCGCCGGGCGGGCGCGCCCTGGCGGAGGAACTCGCCGGACTGCTCGGGGTGAGCGTCGACCTCGCCGGGGTGGAGGGCAAGGGCCCCACCCTCGCCTTCATCAACGAGGCCCTGTGCATCGGCTGCTGCAAGTGTTTCAAGCGCTGCCCCACGGACGCCATCATGGGTGCCAACAACATGATCCACAGCGTCTTTGCCGACGCCTGCACCGGCTGCGAGAAGTGCGCGGACGTCTGCCCCACGGAGTGCATCGAGATGCGCCCGGTGCGCGCGACGGTGCAGACCTGGTTCTGGTCGAACCCTGCCGCCCTGCCTGCCCCCAACCCTACCGAGAGGGCCCTGGCATGAGACTCTTCGGCATCCGCGGCGGCGTGTACCCGCACGACCGCAAGTCACTCGCCGCCAACGCCCCTGTGGCGGTCCTGGCCCTGCCGCCGCTCCTGCATATCCCGTTGCAGCAGCACATCGGCAACCCGGCTGCCCCGGCGGTGCGCCGCGGCCAGTTGGTGGCCAAGGGCGAGCTCATCGCCCACAGCCAGGGTGCGGTGTCGGCGCCGGTGCATGCGTCCACCTCCGGGCGGATCATGGGCATCGGCAGCTTCCCGGCCCATCACCCCTCAGGGCTGTCGGCGCCCACCATCACCCTGCGCCCCGATGGCGAAGACCGCTGGCACCAGGACATCGAAGGGGTGCCGGACCCCTTCGCCCTGGAGGCCGATGAGATCGCCGCCCGGGTGGCGGCGGCAGGCATTGTGGGCTTGGGCGGGGCCACCTTCCCCTCGGCGGTGAAGCTCAACCTGCGGCGCAAGTACAAGCTCCATACCCTGGTGATCAACGCCGCCGAGTGCGAGCCCTATCTCACCTGTGACGACCGCCTGATGCGCGAGCAGGCCCCCGAGGTGGTTGACGGCATCCGCATCATCGCCCATGCCCTGGGGGTATCGCGGGTGCTGATCGGCATCGAGGCCAACAAGCCCGAGGCCCTCGCGGCTATGGGCGAGGCGGCACGCCCCTTTGCCGAGATCCAAGTCGTACGCCTGCCGACCCGCTATCCGATGGGGTCGGAGAAGCACCTGGTGCAGGCTCTCACCGGCCAGGAGACCCCGGCCCGCGGACTCACCGCCGACATCGGCGTGGTGGTGCACAACGGGGCCACCGCCTTTGCGGTGCACGAGGCCATCCGCCTCGGGCGGCCCCTGGTGTCGCGGGTGATCACCGTGAGCGGCGGGGCCATCGCCCGGCCCGCCAACCTGCGGGTGCCCTTCGGCACCCCCATCCAATGGATCATCGACCACTGCGGCGGCTTCAAGGTGGAGCCCGCGCGCCTGGTGAGCGGCGGCCCCATGATGGGTCAACCCCTGCCGAGCACCCGGGTGCCGACCATCAAAGGGGCTAACGGCATCCTCGCCCTGACCGCGGAGGAAACCCGCACCCGCGAGCCTGGCCCCTGCATCCGCTGCGCCTCCTGCGTCTTCGCCTGCCCCTGCGGGCTCTTGCCGCTGGAGATGGCCAACCATACCCGCGCCGGCAACCTCGAGGGCGCGGTGAAGCTGGGGCTGATGGACTGCGTGGGCTGCGGCTCCTGCTCCTACGTGTGCCCCGCCCACATCCCCCTGGTTCGTTACTTCAACTATGCCAAAGGCGAGATGGCGGCCCGCGGGCGGGCCAAGCAGAAGCAGACCGAGACCAAGCGCCTGGCGGAGCAGCGCAGCGCCCGCATCGAGGCCATCCAGATCGCCAAGCGCGAGGCCATGGCCGCGCGCAGGAAGGCCGCCGCGGCGACCAAGGCCCCGCTGGCCGCCGAGGGTCCTTCCGAACACCGGGCAGAGCCCCCGTCCAAGCCCCGGTCAGAGGCCAGAGACCGAGCCGGCGGAGATGTCTGACATGAGCCGAGCCACCCCACACGCCACACCCGTCGTCGCTGCCCCCCACGCCCACGCGGGCAACAGCATCTCCCGCACGATGGGGCTGGTGATCCTGGCCCTGCTGCCCGCCACGGCGCTGGGGCTCGGGCAGTTCGGCTGGCCCGCGATCCTGCTCTTTACCCTGACCATAGGGGCTACACTGGCCACCGAGGCCATGTGCCTGCGCATCGCCGGCAAGCCGCTCACGGTAAATCTGCTGGACGGCTCGGCCCTGGTGACCGGCTGGCTGCTCGCCATGTCCCTGCCGCCCGCAGCGCCCTGGTGGATCGGCGTGCTGGGGGCGGTGATCGCCATCGTGCTCGGCAAGCAGGTGTTCGGCGGCACCGGGCAGAACCTCTTCAACCCGGCCATGGTGGCCCGGGTGGCTCTCTTGATCGCCTTCCCCCTGGAGATGACCACCTGGGTGACGCCGGAGCCCCTGTGGTCCGCCGGTGCCCGGGACCTTCAGCAGGGGCTCGCCGTGACTTTCGCGGGCCAGATCCCCGACGGCATGACCGGCGCCACCGCCCTGGGCCAGGTGCGCACCGAGGTCGGTCGGGGCGTCGGGCTCGACGAGGCCCTGGCGGGGTACAGCCCGGCCGCGGGGGCCATGGGCACCATCAGCGGCAGCCTGGGGGAGACCTCCGCCCTGCTGCTGCTCGCCGGCGGCCTGATGCTGATCTGGCTGCGCGTCATCACCTGGCACATCCCCGCCGCCATGCTCGCCACCCTGGCCCTGCTGGCGACGGTGATGCACTGGGTCGACCCCGGCCGCTATCCCGACGCGGTGTTCCATCTGGTCTCCGGGGCCACCCTGCTCGGGGCCTTCTTCATCGCCACGGACCTGGTGACCTCCCCGGTGTCGAAGGCCGGCCAGCTGATCTTCGGCGCCGGCTGCGGGCTCTTGGTCTTCGCGATCCGCACCTGGGCGGGCTACCCGGAGGGCGTCGCCTTCGCCGTGCTGCTGATGAACGCCTGCACCCCGGTGATCGACCACTACGTTCGCCCGCGGGTCTTCGGCCGTACCCGCCGGGGTGACCCCCTCGAATACCCGGAGGCGAAGCCATGAGCGACGCGGACACCACCCTCGCCCAGGCGCCGGCGTCCGGCCCCAGCGCCGAGTCCCTGCGCGAGCGCATCCCCTATCAGGCGGGCCTGCTCGGGGTGGTGACCCTGTTAGCCACCGGGCTCCTGGTGCTGGCGGACGCGCTCACCCGCGGCCCCATCGCCGAGCGCCGGGCGGAGGACCTCGCCGCCTCTCTGGCCCAGGTGATCCCCGCCAGCCTGCACGACAACGACCTCACCGCCGACGCCCTCACGGTAACCGACGCCGAGGGTGCGCCGGTCGTGATCTACCGCGCCGTGCGCGACAGGACCGTCACCGGCGTCGCCTATCAGGTGCGCGGCAACGGCTACTCCGGCGCCATCGATGTGATCCTGGGGGTGGACCCCGCCGGGCGCATCCTCGGCGCCCGGGTGCTGGCCCACGCCGAGACCCCGGGCCTGGGGGACAAGATCGAGGCCGCTAAGGACGACTGGATTTTGGCGTTCGACGGACTCTCCCTCGGCGACCCGCCCGCCGAGCGCTGGGTGGTGAAGAAGGACGGCGGCGACTTCGACCAATTCAGCGGCGCCACCATCACCCCACGGGCCGTGGTCGGCGCCATCAAGGGCGGCCTAGCCCTGTTCGCCGACCACCGCGACGCCCTGATCGCACCCCCCGTGCGCAACATCGACCACTGACCCGCCCGATTCGATCAACCCGAGACCGACGCCCATGAGCGACGCAGCCGCAACGGACACCCCCAAGCCCCGCGAGGGCACCCCCTGGGCCCGCATCGCCCGCGACGGCCTGTGGGACAACAACGTGGTCCTGGCCCAGCTGCTGGCCCTGTGCCCTCTGCTCGCCGTCACCGGCACCGCCACCAACGGTCTCGGCATGGGGCTCGCGTCCACCGCCGTGCTGGTGGTCTCCAACTCCGTGGTCTCCCTGCTGCGTCCGGTCATGAGCCCCCAGGTGCGCATCCCCGTCTACATCGTGGTCATCGCCACCCTGGTGACCCTGGTGGACCTCTTTCTCAACGCCTATGTACACCAGCTGCACAAGGTGCTTGGGCTCTTCATCGCGCTCATCGTGGTCAACTGCGCGATCCTAGGCCGAGCCGAATCCTTCGCCTCCAAGAGCCCCCTGCCCGCCGCCGCCTTCGACGGCCTGCTGTCGGGTCTGGGGTTCACCGCCGTGTTGGTGGTCTTAGGGGGCGTGCGCGAGATCATCGGCAGCGGCACCCTCTTCGCCGGCGCATCCCAGCTCTTAGGCCCAGCCTTCGGCTTCCTGGAGATCACCCTGATCCCCGACTACCGCGGCTTCCTCATCGCCATCCTGCCCCCCGGCGGCTTCCTGGCGCTCGGATTCCTGCTAGCCGGAAAGCGCATCCTGGACCGACGCGCTGCCCATCGTCGGGCCATCGCCCAGGCCCGCGCCGCCGCCCCAGCCTGACCCCGGGGCGCCCCGACTTCCAGTCGGCCCAAGCACCAACGGCGACAACTGCGCCCCACACGAAGTCAGCGAGCCCCCAACCCCACACACCCACGGCACGCCGCCCCAATAACGGCCCCCGACCCAAACCCAACCACGACATCCGCCCCGACCCCCACCCAGGAGCACCGCCCCCAATGCACATCGGCGTCGCCTACGCGGACAAATTCAAGCAGACCTGGCTCAAGCTCGACGTCCCAGACGGCAGCACCGTCGAAGACGCCATCCACCGCTCCGGCCTCCTCGCCCAATTCCCCGAGATCGACCTCAACCGCAACAGGGTCGGCATCTTCGGCAAGCTCGTGAAGCTCGACACCCCCCTCGCCGACGGCAACCGGGTGGAGATCTACCGCCCCATCACGGCTGACCCGGAGGCGGTAGAGCGGCGGGGTCGGGTGGAAGACGCAGATGACTGAGAGGGACTAACGCGTGCGGCCACGCAGCGACCCCGACTCCCCGCCTCGCGCCGTAGACACAAGAATGGCAACGTCGGAGTCGACTCCCGCGCCCCCCGCCGATCCCGGTATTCCCTTCTGATATCGACGCATCATGTGCTCAATGGCGGGACTGGTGCCCGCCATCCCTACCATGGAGCGATCGATGGATGACCTCATCCTGCCCGATCAGGAGGGCGGCACCGCCCGCCTGACCACTGATACACCCGCCAGCAGCTACGGGATACCCGTGCTGGTGATCGATGCCGATGATATCCAAGCGGAGCTTGGCCCAGCCGATATCGTGCCGTCATCGCCACCCATCACGGCTGCCGATATCGTCATCACATGGGACAGCCAGCCGGACCGCAGCGAGGAGGAGAGAGCCGCGGCCGATCGGTACCTCCGCCAGTGGCCCGACGGCCCGCAGCTCTGATGGTCGCCCCACGCCGAGCGGCGTGGGATCGCTCACGCCTGCCCCGCGCCCTCAAACAAGGCGCGGGGCTCGCGTGTCACGAGTCGAAATCGTTTGGTCGCAATGCCTGATCCCGCTATCTTGGATGCTCAGATCCAAGATAGCCCCAAGAGCATGGACATCGCCGCCCTGAGAAAGCAGATTGGACACCGCATCAAGGTCCGCCGGGTCGAGCTCGACTTCGGTCAGGTTG
>RZZN01000026.1 GCA_009929855.1 Gammaproteobacteria bacterium | reverse complement strand
CTGCCTGGGCAGACCAGAATGGGGGATGGCCTCGGCGCGCAGACGCACCGTCCCCTGCTCGGTGAATTTGATCGCATTTCCGAGTAGGTTGCCAAGGATCTGGGTCAGTCGCCGTCCATCCAACCAAACACCCGCTGGCAGATCGGCTGTCTGCTGCAATTGCAGGGTCAGCCCCCTGCTTGCCGCCAAGGTCGAGAAATTCGCGATGCAATCGCTCAATAGACGATGCAGATCGGTCGGCCCGATCTCCAGGACTAGTCCACCATGCTCCAAGCTACTGAGGTCGAGTGCGTCATTGATCAGTGTCATCAGAAGGCGTCCGTTGCGCTGGATCGCCCGCAACATCTCGTTGCGTCGTGTCCTGAAGGAATCGTTTTCATCTTGACAGGATACAGCATGTTCTTCAAGTAAAGTGTCCAGCACCTGGGTGAATCCAAGGATGGCATGCAGCGGAGTGCGCAGCTCGTGGGTCATCTGGGCCAGGAATGCGCTCTTGGTCGCATTGGCCGACTCGGCGGCCGCATGGGCCTGGCGCAGCTCCGCCTCGTCGCGCTTGCGCTGGGTGATATCGATGAAGACCGCAAGCAGTATGTCCTCCAGGACAGTGGCGCTGATGAGTAGATTGAAGACCCGACCATCCTTGCCGGTGACCCTGAATTCACGTGGCTCGACCTTGCCAGTGGTCTTGATCGCCCGGCGCACCGCGCGCTCCCACCAGGCATTGACCCTGCGCCGATAGAGCGGATCGGGATAGGCCAGCCGCATCCAGGTCGACTCGTCGTCGATGTCGGTGAGCCGATAACCCAGGGTGTGGACGAATTGCTCGTTGACGTAGGTCACCGGCCGCTCCGGCATCAGTGACATGGTGCCGATCGGGATCGGCAGATTGTCCAGGATCGTGCGGAGCTTGCGCTCGCTCGCCGTCAAGCGTGACTCGGCACGCTTGCGGGCGGTGATGTCATCGATCAACCACAGCTGCAGCGGGTCGGCCGCGGCGCCGATCGCCAGGACGCTCACTCGCAGATGCCCCCAAACCTCAGTCCCATCCGGGTGCAGATAGCGCTGCTCGAGCTGCGCCGTGGCGCGCTCAGCGACGAGCCGCCGGACCCAGTCCGCCGACTCGGGCAGCGGGTCCGTGTCCGGCAGGAGCAGTGATGCACCCTGCGCGATCAGCTCGGCTCGGGTTCGCCCGATGATCTCCAAGAGTTGCTCGTTGGCCTCCAGCAGACGTCCGCTCGCGGGCTCGATCAAGGCGATCCCGGCTGGCGACTGCTCGAACATCCCGCGGAATTTCGCCTCAGAGATGGTCAGCTGCGCCATCACCGTCTCGACCTGGGCGCGGGCGCCGATCAGCTCGGTGGTCCGCTCGGCGACACGCTGCTCGAGGTCGCGGTTGTGCTCGGCCAACAGCCGCTCGGCCTGGCGCAGATCGGCGAAGGCGGCATGCAAGCGCTGGCTCATGGTGACGAACGCGGCACCCAGGCGTCTGAGCTCCTGGATCGGGGTGGCCGGCATGGGATGGTCGAAGTCGCCATTGGCGATCTGACAGCTGGCCGTCGTCAGATCACGCAACGGGCGACTGATCAGACTGGCCGCGCCCAACCCCAACAGGATGGTGCTCAACATCACCAAGGCGGAGAACAGGATCAGGCTATCGCGTTGAGCGGCGATCAAGGCGGTGAAATCGCGTCTTGGGGCCACCACGATCGTGATCCAATCCGGATGGCTGTTGGTCCTGGACAATGGCAGTGCCTCGGCGAGATAGCCCTCTCCCATGGCAGTGAACTCAAAGACACGCGGTTGCACGAGCCAGGTCAGGGTGGGCCCGAGCGCCAACAGGGAATGCGCCGCCGCGCGGGTGAGCGGATCGCTGCTCGCGCGCGCGCTCAAGCGTCGTTGCTTGACCGCGTCATCGGGCCCGACGGCGCTCAGCGCGTGCGTATCGATGGGGATTTCGCCGGTTGAGCTTGCCACCAGCATGCCCTCGCGATCGATCAGAAAGGTCTGACCATTGCGACCAACCTCCATCGCGCGGAGAAACGTGCTGATCCGGCTCAGCGACATGCTCGCGAGGAGCACGCCTTGCACTGCCCCCGAATCATCCGAGAAGGGCAGCCCGAAGGTCACGATCAAGCGGGGTCGCTCCTGACCCTCGGCGAGACTGGCAAGCACGCGCCAGTGCCCCTGCTCAGCCTGGCGAAAGATTGGATAGTGCGGTTGGTCTGGCGGGTGATTGCGGGGGTCGTAGTGGTGATCGGAGTCGATCAGCTGCAAGACCTGTCCATCCAGGTCGGCACGGTAGCGACTCAGCCGGGGTTCGTTCGCGGTATCGAAGCGGCGCAGGATCAGCTCGCTCGAGCCCGCGCGCTCGAGGATCACCGAGGCATGCCGCTCACTCAACAAGGCAATGCCATCGGCAGACGGACTCATGCGGAGCTGACCGGCGAAGTGCCGTGCCAACTCGGCTGGATCGCGCCAGTCGAGCAGGCCCTGACGGATCAGATCGGCATTCCCACGCACGACTTGATCGATGTCGCTGACCGAATGGGCGAGCTGCTGATCGACGCGATGACCGATCTCGCTGGTCAATTGGCGCGCGAGTGTCGTCAGCGCCGCCTGACCCGACTGGTAGGCCAGAATCCCGATCGTGCTCGCGGTGGAGACCATGAGCAGGATGAAGGCGAAGGTGAGGATCAGCCACAATGAAACCGCATGCCCGTCAGGCGCGGGCCGCGGCGGCGTCGGCGATGCCCGTTCAGTCCAGCGCTGGCGGAGCGCGGCAAGCCGCGAGTGGCCGGGTCGGTTCACTCAGCAGGCGCCGTGATAATCGAAGGTGATTTCGTCGTCGATGGCGATGGCGCGCCGCGCATAAAGATCGAACCCGTCGAACTCGGCATTCGGGTCATCGCTATGATTGAGCCACCGCAACAGATTGCATCCATCTCGGCCGACCAGGATGCGCCCGTCACTGTCGTAGATCCAGAGCACGTGAGTGCCGTCCTCGCTGACCTCGCGGCCCTCGTAGGTGCCAATCCAATCGCCCGGTGCAAAGGCGACCCGGGCAAAGCAGCCCTGACCATGGATCGACGACATGGCGCGATAGACCCGACGTCCCAAGGCATCATCGGTATCGGCGTGATGCTTGCGTGTCATCGAGCGCGCCGCTCAGCCCGAGCCCTTGGCCTTGGCGAAGGCATCGGCGATGGCACTCGTGCCCTGCCCTGACTCGCGCCCGGATCCAGTGGTCGTGGTCGAGTGACCGGCGCCCGCGGCGCTGGAGCGACCGGAACGGCGTGACGGCGCGGTCCGCGCTGGTTGGGCGCCCGGCTCGAGTCGCTGCCGGCGCTCCGCGGGTCGGTCCCGCGCCCCGTCCTTGGCGTGCGTCACCGCCGGATCGCCGAGACGCATGCTCAGCGCGATGCGTTTGCGCACCGGGTCGATCTCCAGGACCTTGACCTTGACGAGATCACCTGATTTGACCAGTTCGTGTGGATCCTTGACGAAACGATCGGCAAGCGCCGAGACATGCACCAGGCCGTCCTGATGCACGCCGATGTCGACGAAGGCGCCAAAATTGGTCACGTTGGTGACCGTGCCCTCCAGGATCATCCCCGGTTTGAGGTCGGAGAGGGTCTCCACGCCATCGGCGAGCTGGGCCGCGCGCAATTCGGGGCGCGGATCGCGACCCGGCTTCTCCAGCTCGGCCAGGATGTCCCTGACTGTCGGCAGACCGAAACGCGCGTCGGTGAATGATGAGGGCTCCAGACGTCGCAGCGTGGCGCTGTCGCCGATCAGGGCGGAGACCGGTTTGCCGGTGTGTGCCAGGATGCGCCGCACCACCGGATAGGCCTCGGGATGGACGGCCGAGGCATCGAGCGGCTCGTCGCCGTCATTGATCCGCAAGAAGCCAGCGCACTGCTGAAAGGTCTTCTCGCCGAAGCGGGGCACCGCGAGCAGATCGCGACGGCTCGAGAAGGCCCCGTGGGTCTCGCGAAAACGCACGATGCCCTCGGCGAGCCCGCGATTGAGCCCAGAGACCCGTGTCAGCAAAGGCACCGAGGCGGTGTTGAGATCCACGCCAACGGCATTGACACAGTCCTCCACCACCGCGTCGAGTGTCCGAGCCAAACGTGGCTGATTGACGTCGTGTTGATACTGGCCGACCCCGATCGCCTTGGGCTCGATCTTGACTAGCTCGGCGAGCGGATCCTGCAGACGCCGGGCGATCGAGACCGCGCCGCGCAGCGCGACATCGAGCTCGGGCAGCTCCTGGGAGGCCAGCTCGGAGGCCGAGTAGACCGAGGCCCCAGCCTCGCTCACGACCAGGGCACGCAGTCCCAGCTCGCGGTGCCGCGCGATCAGCTCGCGCACCAACCGATCGGTCTCGCGCGAGGCGGTGCCGTTGCCGATCCCGATCTGCTCGACGGCATGGGCGCGCGCCAGCTCGGCGAGCCGGACGATCGCGGCATCCCATTGATTGCGAGGGACATGAGGATAGATGGTCGCGGTCTCGACGACCCGCCCGGTGGCGTCGACCACCGCCACCTTGACCCCGGTGCGCAGTCCAGGATCCAGCCCCATGGTCGGCCGTCGACCGGCAGGCGCCGCCAGCAGCAGCGCCTTGAGATTGAGCCCGAAGACCCGGATCGCCTCATTCTCGGCGGTATCCAGCAAGCGCCCCTTGAGCTCGAGATCCAGTCGCGTCATCAGCTTGATCCGCCACGCCTTGCGAACCGTCTCCTGGAGCCAGTCGTCGGCGGGTCGCCCAGCGTGGCGGATCCCGAAATGCGCGGCGATCAGACCGCGATGGATGACATCCGGATCCTCGCCCTCGCCCGCGATCAGCTCCAGGCTGAGGATGCCCTGGTTGCGCCCGCGAAAGAGCGCCAGTGCGCGGTGCGAGGGGATGCGCGCGATCGGCTCGCGATAATCGAAATAGTCGGCGAACTTGTTGCCCTCGACCTCCTTGCCGGCCATCACGGTGGACACCAGGATGCCCTGCTCCCAGAGCAGATCGCGCAGCCGCCCGCTCAGCTCGGCATCCTCGGCAAAGCACTCCATCAGGATCTGACGCGCGCCCTCCAGTGCCGCGGCCGTGTCGGGGATCCCCTTGGCCGGGTCGATGAATGCACGCGCGCGCTGCTCGGGCGGTTCGCTTGGATCGGCGAGCAGGGCCGTGGCCAAAGGCTCGAGACCGGCCTCGCGGGCGATCTGGGCCTTGGTCCGACGCTTCGGCTTGAAGGGCAGATAGAGATCCTCGAGCTGCTGCTTGGTCTCGGCGGTCTGGATCCGGGCCTGCAACTCGGGGGAGAGCTTGCCTTGTGCCTCGATGCTCGCGAGCACGACGGCTCGGCGCTCGGCGAGCTCGCGCAGATAGATCAGACGCTCCTCGAGACGACGCAATTGAGTATCGTCGAGTCCGCCGGTCGCCTCCTTGCGGTAGCGCGCGATGAAAGGAACGGTGGCGCCTTCGTCGAGCAGCCGGATGGCCGCCTCGACCTGATCCGGGCGCGCGGCGAGCTCTCGTGTGAGGATCTGGGTGATACTGATCATCGGGGTCATCGCAAGCGCTGGTGGATGTGCATCGAGATGGATTGAGGGTGGCGGATGCGCCATCACCCCGACGGCGACACGGCTAGCGGCGCTCGACGGGACAGGCATCCCCATAGACGGACATGATCTGGCGCAGCTCATCGAGCAAGCGCCGGCGCTCGGCCGGGGTGAGCGCGCGGGTCTCGGACAAGTCGCCACCGGCCTCCAGGGTCGCGATGTCGCGTCGCACACTGGCACAGCCGCGCGCGCAGATGGACTCGATGCATGAATCGACCCGCTCAAGATCCAGTGATCCCAAGGCTCGTGCCCTCCGCTCTCGCGACTGCAAGACCAGCGATCCAGTCACCCGCCGGGGCGACTCTGTGCGTCTCACGCCCGAGGCATTAGTATACCCAACGCGGGCGGCGTGTCGGTCAGATTCGCGCCGATCCGGGGAGACGCGGTGGTGGTCGCGACCAGGGCCGCGCGCGCGTCGCGCGCCCAGGCCGATGAGCAAGCGGACGCGTCCCGGCCGCACCGCGTTCAGGTCCACCACATACTCGCATCGGATCCATCCAATGAGCCGTCCGCGCGGCGGCCAGCGCGATCATGTCAGAGCTCATCGATTGGCAAGACCCACCCGCGCGGCCGCGACTCGAGGGCGCCGCGATCCATCTGTGGCGGATCCGCACCGACGCCCGCGGGATGGCGCTCGCGAGCGCCGTCGCCGTGCTGGACCAGCGGGCGCGGGCGGATGATCCGCGGCAAGGCCCCCACCAGGCCCGCTCGATCCGCGCCCAGGCCGGATTGCGGCTGATCCTGGGGCGCTATCTGGAACGCGATCCCGCCGCGCTTCGATTCGTCCGCGGCACAACCGGCAAGCCCGCCCTGCCACCCGACTGGGGTGAGCTGCGGTTCAATCTCACCACCAGCGGTGATCTGGCCCTGGTCGCGGTCGCCACTGGGCATGGAGCCGCCGCCGAGATCGGGATCGATTGCGAGTATCTGCGCCCTCGCACGGATCTCGAGCGCATCGCCGCCCGGATGTTCGCCCCGGCGGTCGCCGATGCCATCCGTCGCGCGCCGCCGGCGCAGCGGCTCGACCGCTTCTATCAGGCCTGGACCGCCTTGGAGGCCGACGTCAAGACCGATGGCCGAGGGCTCTTTCGCGCGCGTCCACCCATGGCGCGCGCGCCCATGATCCAGCACTTCATCCCGGAGCGCGGATACATCGGCGCCGTGGCGCGGACCTGGCTGCCGCCGCTGGCGGGTTGGTCGACCTTCGCGGCGCCATCCGGATGGATGCGATAGACTTGCACTCGACACCCATGCCGCCGCGCTCGGTGTGACTCGATCACCGCGGGGATCGCCAAACGCGCTCGGTTGGAGCCCGCCTCCAGGCTCTGGACGCGGGCTCCAGCGCGACACTCTCGCCAACCGCCTTTGACCGGAGCCATCCGCTTGGACAGCCTGCAGATCCTGATCCTCGCCTTCGTCCAGGGGATCACAGAATTCCTCCCCATCTCCAGCTCGGGCCATCTCATTCTAACCCCATTGCTTTTTGGATATGCCCTGCAAAGTCTCGCCTTCGATGTCGCGGTGCATCTGGGCACGCTGGGCGCGGTCATGCTCTATTTCCGCCGCGAGATCCTGGCCATGATTCTGGCCGTGCTGGAGTCACTGCGCACCCGCCGTCTCGATCGGCCCGAGGCACGGCTCGGTTGGATGATCATCCTGGCCACCCTGCCGGTCGTGGTGCTCGGTCTACCGCTCAAGACGGTGCTGGACCTGCTGCGCGCCGACGAGACCCGCGCGGCGCTGGTCATCGCCGGCACCAGCATCGGCTTCGGGCTGCTGCTGTGGTGGGCGGATTGGCGAGGCAAGCGCACCCGGACCGAATATGATCTGAGATGGCGTGATGCCTTGCTGATCGGTGTGATGCAGGCCCTGGCGATCATCCCCGGGGTCTCGCGCTCGGGCATCACGATCACCGCCGCGCTGATGCTTGGTCTGAGCCGCCAGGGCGCCTCGCGCTTCTCCTTCCTGTTGGCCATCCCGACCATCCTGATGGCCGGTAGTCTCGAGACACTCGACCTCATACAAGCGTCCGAACCGGTGGACTGGCTCGCACTCCTGCTCGGTGGCCTGCTGTCGTTCGGGGTTGCCTATCTCACCATCCATTATTTCCTGAGATTCATCGAGCGGGTCAGCATGCTGCCCTTCGTGCTGTATCGCATCGGTTTGGGCGTGCTCATCTTGGTCTTGGTCTGGTGATCGTCTCGCCACACCGCCGACAGCCGAGGGCACGCGCATGAACGAGTTGGGATTGGATCCAGACCTGTTGGCACCGGACTACGACGGTGGTGGGATCGTCAACCTGATGAGTAGTCTCATCCAGGCACGCGGCGGTCGCTCGGATCATCCGAGCCTGCGCGGACTGCCACCGCACGAGCTGGCCGAGACCAGGAACCTGGTGCTTCTGGTCATCGACGGGCTCGGCGCCGAGTGGCTGCTCGCCAACTGTCCGGACGGGATCCTCGGTCGCGCGCTGAGGATGAGCATCACATCGGTCTTTCCCTCGACGACCGCCGCCGCCATCCCCAGCTTCTTGACCGGCGAGGCGCCCGCGCGGCACGGACTGACCGGGTGGCATACCTATTTCGGCGAGCTTGGCTGCGTGATGACGGTCCTGCCAGGCATACCGCGCTATGGTGGCGTGACCTATCGTCAGGCTGGCATCGATCCGCAAAAGCTCTTCACCAGCCGATCGGTCTGTGATCGGATCAGCACCCGCGCCATCCTGGTCTCGCCGGCCAAGATCGCACTCTCTGACTTCAATCTAGCGCATCGCGGACGGGGCGAGATCCGGGTTTACGAGGGTCTACGCGATCTCTTTCGCCAGAGTGCGCGCGTCATCCATGGTTGGGGGCGACGTCGGCGCGAGCGCAAGTATCTCTATCTCTATTGGCCCAAGCTCGATGCGATCGGGCACCAGCAGGGCATGGACAGTCCCGCCGCGCGCGAGCATCTCGGCGCGATCGAGCGGGCCATCGCGCGGTTCATGGATGAGATCGCCGGCACGGACACCTGTCTGGTGGTCAGCGCGGACCATGGTCAGGTGGACACCGGGCCGGAGGACGTCATCGATCTGGTCGACCATCCCGAGCTTGCCGACACGCTCTTGCTCCCGCTCTGTGGCGAGCCGCGCGCGGCCTTTTGCTCGCTTCGCGTGGGCGCCGAGCGCCAATTCCTCGACTATTGCGAGGCCCATCTCGCGCGCCGCGTCGCGGTCATCCCAAGCGAGCGACTGGTGTCGGCGGGCTATTTCGGCCGCGGCCAATCGCACCCGCGCCTGCGCGAGCGCGTCGGCGACTATTGTCTGCTGCCGCGCGGACGCGCGCTGATCCGACAGTGGCTGCCGTTCGAGACGCCCTACGCGCAGGTCGGCGTGCACGGGGGGCTGAGCCGCTCCGAGCTGCTGGTGCCCGTGTGCCTGCTGCGCGCCTGACCGGAGCCGATCCCGGCGCGCGCGAGACCACCGCGGCCAGGGTCGGCGCGCGCGGCCTCGACTCACATCAACCCGAGCTGAAGCCGCGCCTCGTCGCTCATGTGCTCTTGGCTCCAGGGCGGATCCCAGACCAGGCTCACCTGGACGCGACCGACCCCTTCGACCTTGGTGACCGCGCTCTCGACCATCACCGGCATCATCCCGGCCACCGGACAGGCCGGGGCGGTGAGTGTCATCTCGATGTCGACATCGCCCCGCGGACCAATGTCGATCCGATAGATCAATCCGAGATCGTAGATATTGATCGGGATCTCGGGGTCATGGACACCACGCAGCGCGGCGATGATGGGTTCGCGCAGCTCCTCGGGATCCATCCGCTCAACGATGGCATCCTGGGCCATGGCGTCGGTCTCATCCCGATCCACGTCTTGCTTGCCAAAACCGGCGAAGCGGGCCAATCTGTTCATGCTCAACCTCTCTGAGGCCACGTCAAGGGTGATCAGCACCAGTGTTGGTCGCCAACGCATCCGCGGTGGATGCGCTTGGTGGAACGGCCTGCGGCATCAGTCGATCGGGGCGGTCTCGAGACGCTGCCCGACCTGCTCGGAGATCTGTTCGCGCACGGACTCGGCGTGCAGCGACGCGATGACCTCCTCGGCAAACCCGAGGCAGAGCATGCGCCGCGCGGCCGGCGCGGCGATCCCACGCGAGCGCAGATAGAACAGCATCTCGGGCTCGAGCTGTCCGACCGTCGTCCCATGGCTGCACTTGACATCGTCGGCGTTGATCTCGAGCTGGGGCTTGGTGTCGATCTCGGCGCTCTCGGAGAGCATCAGGTTGTGATTGGACATGGCCGCATCGCTCTTCTGGGCCTCCTTGGCAACCACGACTCGGCCGTCGAAGACCGCGCGGCCCTTGCCGTAGAGGATTCCCTTGAAGCCCTCGCGGCTCACGCAGGCGGGCACGGCATGATCGACGTCGAGGTGATAGTCCATCAGCTGCCGGTCGCCAGCCAGATAGAGACCCTGAAGGTCGCATTCGGCATGCATGCCAGCGAGCCGCGCATAGATCTCGGTGCGCGCCCAGCGCCCGCCCAGACCGATATTGACCCCATGATAACGGCTCCCAGTCTCCTGATGCAGATAGAGCCCGGCGATGTGGAAGGCGTTGGGACTTTCAGACTGGATGCGGTCGTGCTCGAGCAGCGCATCGCGCCCGAGCGCGATCTCCAAGACCGAGTTGGTGCAATAGAGTGACTGATCGAGACTGACATAACGCTCGATGAGCCGGGCCTGGGCGCCCTCGTCGAGCGCCACCCAATGGCGCGGTTGAGCGACCCGCGGCGCGTCCATGCCGACCGCGAGATGGATCAGCTCGAGCGGTCGATCCAGTCGGGTATCGGGCTCCATCATGACGACCAGACCATCGTCGAGCCCGGCAGTATTGAGCGCGGCGAAGAAGGACTGGTGCCCCTCGGCGATTCCATTCAGACGATCGCGCAGTGCATCCGGCTCGCTCGCCAACAGGCTGCGCAACCCGCCGATGCGCACCCCCAGCGGGAGTGGTCCAAGCGCCGACAGCTCGGGGATGTAGCAGCCATTGACCAAGACCACGCGGTGGCTGTCGAGCCCTGGAACCAACAGGGGATGCAACGCCTCCAGCGTGGGCAGGGGCGGACGCTCAGCGGCCGCGCTGAACCCCTGCTCGAGCAGCCCCTTGAGACTGGTATAGCGCCAGGCCTCCTCCTTGCTGCTCGGGATCCCGTGGGCACGCACCCGCGCCAGCGCCTGGTGGCGCTGCGACTCGAGCCAGTCGAGCGCGGCGCCCGGCAGGTCGGCCGCCCGGGCAGGAACCCAGTTGTCGAAGCTCGCTGCGCTCGCGCCCGTCATGCCGCCTGCTCCTGATCCAGCACCCAACCGTAGCCCTTCTCCTCCAGCTCGCGCGCCAGCTCCTTGCCACCCGAGCGGATGATCCGCCCCTTGGCGAGGACATGCACGATGTCGGGCTCGATATAGTCGAGCAGCCGTTGATAATGCGTCACGACGAGCATGGCGCGCTGCGGGCTGCGCAGCGCGTTCACGCCATCGGCGACCACCCTCAGTGCATCGATGTCCAGGCCCGAATCCGTCTCGTCGAGGATCGCCAGCTTGGGCTCGAGCAGGGCCATCTGGAAGATCTCGTTGCGCTTCTTCTCGCCACCGGAGAAGCCAGCATTGACCGCACGTTTCAGCAGCGAGTCGTCCAGGTGCAGGATCTTGAGCTTCTCCTTGATCAGACGCAGGAAGGAGACTGCGTCGAGCTCCTCCTGTCCACGCGACTTACGGATGCTGTTGAGGGCCGCCTTCAGGAAATAGGTATTGTTGACACCCGGCAGCTCCACCGGGTACTGGAAGGCCAGGAAGAGCCCCAGTCGCGCCCGCTCCTCGGGCTCGAGCGCCAGCAGATCCTGTCCCTCGAAGGTGACAGATCCCCCGGTCACGCTGTAGCCCTCGCGCCCGGAGAGGACATGCGCCAGGGTGCTCTTGCCGGAGCCATTGGGCCCCATGATGGCATGGACCTCGCCGGGACGGACCTCGATATCCAGACCCTTGAGGATCTCATTCTCGCCGACATTGGCCCGCAGGCCCTTCACCGATAACATCGATTCACTCCTCGATCAGGTTCGGCCGATCGCCTCGCGGCCGCATGTGCATCCCAGTCGCGCACCGCAATCACGGGTCGATCGACAGGGCGGTCAAATGATGATCCAGACACGCCATGCGCCAGGCCCATGCGCGCCCTGGAGCGGCGGTGTGCTCGAGACGGCGCGTCCTAACCGACGGCCCCCTCGAGACTGATACTGAGCAGCTTCTGCGCCTCGACCGCGAACTCCATCGGCAGCTCGTTGAAGACCTCCTTGCAGAAGCCGTTCACGATCATGGAGACGGCATCCTCCTCGGTGAGTCCGCGGGAGCGACAGTAGAACAACTGGTCGTCGCTGATCTTCGAGGTGGTGGCCTCGTGCTCCAGGCTCGCGGTGGGGTTCTTCACCTCGATATAGGGAAAGGTGTTGGCGGTGCAGCGATCACCGATCAACAGTGAGTCGCACTGGGTATGATTGCGCGCCCCGGCGGCCCGTTGGGCGATGCGCACCAGACCGCGATAGGTCTGCTCGCCCTCCCCCGCCGAGATCCCCTTGGAGACGATGGTCGAGCGGGTGTTGCGACCGAGATGGATCATCTTGGTCCCGGTATCGGCCTGCTGGCGACCCTTGGTCACAGCCACCGAGTAGAACTCGCCGATCGAGTCGTCACCGCGCAGGATGCAGCTGGGATACTTCCAGGTGATTGCCGAGCCAGTCTCCACCTGAGTCCAGGAGATCTTGGAGCGCGCGCCGCGACAATCACCACGCTTGGTCACGAAGTTGTAGATGCCGCCACGGCCCTCGGCATCGCCTGGATACCAGTTTTGCACCGTGGAATACTTGATCTCGGCATCCTCGAGCGCGATCAGCTCGACCACCGCGGCATGGAGTTGATTCTCGTCGCGCTGCGGGGCGGTGCACCCCTCCAGATAGCTGACATAGCTGCCAGCATCGGCGATGATCAGGGTGCGCTCGAATTGGCCGGTGTTGCGTGCGTTGATCCTGAAATAGGTGCTGAGCTCCATCGGGCAGCGCACGCCCGGCGGGACATAGACGAAGGTCCCGTCGCTGAAGACCGCCGCGTTGAGCGCGGCATAGAAATTGTCCGTGAAGGGCACCACCGTGCCGAGATATTGTTTGATCAGCTCGGGATGCGAGTGGAGCGCCTCGGAGATGGAGCAGAACACGACCCCAGCCTCGGCCAGGGTCGAGCGAAAGGTCGTCGCCACCGAGACACTGTCGAAGACGGCATCAACGGCGATGCCCGCAAGCGCCTTCTGCTCCTCGATCGGGATACCGAGCTTCTCGTAGGTTTCAAGCAGCGCGGGGTCGATCTCGTCGAGGCTCTTGGGGGCATCCTCAGGCCGTTTGGGGGCCGAATAATAGGAGATGGCCTGGAAATCGATGGGCGGATAATGCACCGACGCCCATGCGGGTGTCGGCATGGTCAACCAGTGTCGATAGGCTTGCAACCGCCATTCGGTCATGTGCTCGGGCTCGCCCTTGCGGGCCGAGATCGCTCGAATGACGCCCTCGTCCAGTCCGGGCGGCAGGGTATCGGATGCGATCTCGGTCACGAATCCATGCTCGTACTCCGATCGGACGATCTCATCGACAGCTTGGGTTGAGGTCATCGCGCCTGGCCCTCTTTAATGTCTTATCAAATTACTAGGTTTTTACTATGCGACCTCTGTCGCTGGTTTCAACCGGTTCGGCATGCGGCTTGTGCGGCATATCATCGAGAACCGATCGACATCGACGATGCATGTCCGCCCATCGCGGTTGAGTTTCAAGTCGATCCCGCCTCAAGGTCGAAAAAAGATGCAAGTATAGCTCGCGCGCATCCCTTGTCGTGGCTTTGGTGCGGGCGGGCGCGTTGCGGCGATCCGCGCTGGCTACTGGAGGTCGGCGTCGATCGAGAGTTGACCCGATCAAGCCAGACTGATAATCTGCGCGACTCGATCGGGGCGCATAGCTCAGCGGGAGAGCACTGTCTTCACACGGCAGGGGTCGGTGGTTCGATCCCACCTGCGCCCACCACATCCGCTCGAAGAAAAAGCCAGCCAAGTGCTGGCTTTTTTGCGTGCGCGCACCGATACGACCGATGCGATCGGGGTGTGAGCCCCCTGCTGTCCACCATGACTCGGCACCCGCTCCCGTCAGCCACTGGTCTCGAGGCATCCTGCCCCGAGCCCTCGTGATCGCGCGATGCCGCGCACGCGGCGCGTGTCGCTTCAGTGCAGTCGGCGGTTGGTGGTGGCAACGCCCTGGCCATGGCGCGGCTCAGCCTGCTCGGCCAGCGCGAGCGCCAAGGCTTGCCGATCGGCGAAGTGGAGCAGTGATTTGACGAGCGCGGTCTTGCGGATCTTGCCGCCATGTCCCGCGAGAAACTCGCGATATGCCGCCGCGGCAGCGGCCTCGTCCGGCAGAATGAGATGCGGATCCAGTCCGTCCTCGAGGCCGAGGAGCGCGTAGAGGTTGCGCTGATCCTGTGCGAGATTGCGCGGCGAAAGATCCGCGATCGATTGACCGGTGGGATCGATCTCGATGAGCTGGGACATCAACTTGGCGAGCGGCTGGCCAAGCTCGGGGATGGACTGTTGGAGCCAGCCGAGCACGCGACGCGTCTGATCTTGCTGAACGATCAGAGCGCCCTTGGGCGCGATCTGATTGACGAGATGGGTCGCGAGCGTGCGTCCCGTACCATCGCCAAGCGTATCGATATAGCTCACATGGTCATAGTGACCCGGCGCCACCTCGATGTGGCACGACCACTGGAACGGCCGGCCCGCCCGGATCTGATCCGAGGGTGCCGGGCCCTGCTCGGGCGTCAGGCAACCGATGTAGAGATAGTGACGCGGATAGGACGAGGAGCCAAGGGGCGCGGTCGATGCATACTCTGGAACGATCATGATCCATTCCTCGTGATCGGAGTGAGGGATTGCGCCCGTGTCGGATGCCACTGCGCATCGCGCTCGACCAGGGCACGGCGTCAAGGATGCACTCAACTGAGATTGACGTTTTTCATAGGATAATGCGCGGCATCGCGGCATGCTGCGTGGATGTCGTCTCGGCCAAGCCCCGCCGAGCCCCTTCAAGCCACGCAGAGCGCACCCTTATGGATCGTTTCACCCGCATCTATGCCATCCTCATCGCCCTGATCATCGTCGCGGCACTCCTCTTCTGGGCTCGCTCGGCCTGGCAACCCGAGGTCTGGGAGCTCGACTCGGTGTTGAGCACCGATGCCATGCTTGTATCCTATCCCTATCGGTTTCGTGTCGTCGCCTTCGCCGATGGGGTCGCGACCATCTCCACGCCACGTTCGTTCGCGGTGCCCGCCTACCGGTTTCTCAGTCTCATCCATCCCAACCTCGCCAACAAGGCCGACGACGATCCAGCGATGATCGCCGCCCAGCAAGAGCTCATCGATCACCAGAAACATGCCCAGGGACTGATCCTCTCCCAACCGAATGTCCGCGCGGTCGAGTGGGAGCTCGATACCCAATGGCTCGCCGCGCGCGGGATCCTAGTCGGGGGGACCCAATGAGCCGAACGGCCCGTCTGGGCACGGCCTGACCGGCGCATCTTGGCGTGTCCCATCCTGACCCCGTGCAGCGGCCGGCCGATCAGCGCCGACGCTCGCTGATGGTCAAGGCCAGCATGGTCAGATCGTCGGCGGCGGGAGCATCCTGCACGAAGGCTCCAACCGCATCGCGCATGCCCAGGATGACCTCCTTGACTGGGCGCCCGGCCAACCGATCGATGGATTCGAGCATGCGCGCGTCGGTGAAGAGCTCACCACGCGCATTCTGTGCCTCGGTCAGTCCATCGGTGTACAGGAATAAGAGGTCACCAGGCTGCAAGCGGATCTGTCGCGAGGCATAGGTCTGGCCCTCCAATCCACCGAGAAAGAGGTTGTGGGGCACGTCGAGCATGGCAAAGGCGCCACCCTGGCGGGCGATGAGCGGTGGATTGTGTCCGGCGCAGACATAGTCGAGCACCCCGGTGCGCGGATCCAGCACACCCATGAAGGCGGTGATAAACATATCGTTTTCGGAGCAGAGCATGTCGTTGGCCTGCTCGAAGATCTGTTCCAACGGGCGACCTTGGCGGCTGAGGTTGCGCAGGATGGTCATGCCGATGACCATGAAGAGGGCCGCGGGCACACCCTTGCCCGAGACATCGCCAACACAGAATGATAGTCGCCCATCATCGAGCAGGAAGAAATCGTAGAAATCGCCACCGACCTCCTTGGCTGGCTCCATGGTCGCGAAGAGATCGAGTGTGTCGACCCGCGGATACGGCGGGAAGATCCGCGGCAGCATGCTCGCTTGGATCTGATTGGCCGCGCGCAGCTCGCCGTCGACCCGGGCCTTCTCGGCGGTGACGCGGGCCAGATCGCGGATGTGCGCCTTGAGATCAACGGTCATGCGATTGAAATCATCGGCCAGGACCTGGATCTCGTCTCCGGTGCGGATGCTCAGCTGGTGATCGAGCCGCCCCGAGCTGACCAGCTCGACACCACGCATGAGTGCGCGCACCGGTGCGGCGATCCGTCCCGACACGACCCACACCAACACCAAGACGGCCACGAGGATCCCGATCATGCCCCAGAGCAGGATCCGCATCAGTCTGTAGGCGCGCCCCATCAACTCGGCCTCGGGCATCGACACCCCGAGCCCCCAGTTGGGCGTGTTGGGAATCGGGGTGTAGATGGTGACGAAACGCGTGCCATCGGGGCGCCGGTAGAAGCTCAGTCCCGATTCGCCGCGTGCCAGGGTGCGTGCGATCATCTCCAGACCCTGGTAGCCTTGCGCCGCGGATTCCAAGAGATTGAGCCGCATGCGCAAGGTCGCGTTGGGATGCGCGATCAGCAATCCCTGGTGGTCCATCACCCAACCGAACCCGTGCTCGCCGATGCCGATGGCCCCGGCGATCGCGCTGAGCGTATCCAGCAGCACCGTGGCGGCGACCAGGCCGAGCGGACGTCCCGCTGGGTCGGCGACCACTGCCGCCACCACGAAGACGACCGCGCCGCTCGCCCGCGAGCGCACCGGCTCACCGATCACCTGGGCGACACCCTCGTTCATGATGGCCTTGAAATAGGCGCGATCCGCGACATGGCCGGTGGCACCGACCGAGCTGACGAAGCGGCCCTCGGCATCGGCGAAGAAGAGCATCTCATAGTCCGGATTGCGTTCGCGCGCGTGCCCGGCGAGCGCTCTCGTGATGGCGTCGAGGTCACCCGAGCGCAGCACCGGATCGCGCGAGAGCAGGCGCAGATCGCTGAGATAGCCCCTGAAGAGTGTTCCCAGACCGGCCGAGCGGGCCTGCAGCACCGCCTGGCTCAGGTCTTTCGTCAGGGGGATCACGGTGGCCCGCGCCTCCAGATAGAGCACGACCCCCAATGCCGCGAGCAGCGGCAGTAGAAGTGCACCGAAACCGATGAGCATTTTGGCGCGGATGCTATTCATGGGCACCGTCGAGATGAGCGTCGCGAAGTCGCGATCATAGCGCAAGCCGGCCATCAGCTTGAGTCCTTGAGATTTCTCGGCCAAGACCAGGTCGAGCGAAGCGTGCGCACACGCCGAGTCGCCTCGGAGTGCTGGATGACTGTGCATGCCCCAGCCGGAATGGTATGATCCAGCACCATTCATGCCGATGGGTCCATCGATTGTGTTCGAACGCATCCTCGTCCTCTGCGTTGGTAACATCTGTCGCAGCCCCATGGCCGAGACCATCCTGCGCGATGCATTGAGTGGCCATGGACGCTTGGGTGAGGTGCGCTCCGCCGGACTGGGTGCCTTGGTTGGCCATCCGGCCGACGAGCATGTGCAGCGTCTGATGCAGCGCCGCGGTCTGGACGTCTCGGCCCATCGCGCGGTCCAGGTCAATCGCGACATGTTGCGCTGGGCGGATCTGATCCTGGTCATGGAGGATCCGCATCGTTTGCAGGTGCGCACGCTCGAGCCCACCGTCGCTGGTAAGGTGATGCTACTCGGACACTGGATCGGTCGCGAGATCGGCGATCCATTTCGACAGACCCTCGAGGTCTTCGAGCACACGGAAGCACTCATCGATCAGGCGATCGACGCCTGGATCAAACGACTCTAAAAGCACACGAAGGTTTCGGTCATGCAAGGAACTCATAGGCAAGTGAGAGCTTGGGCCATGCTTGGCAGTCTCGCCATGCTCGTCAGCCTCCTCACGGGATGCGCGGTGGTGCCTGGGTATGATGCCTACACGATGCGCAATCTCGGCCAATCCTCAGTCCAGATTCCGGTCATGGGCGAGGATGGACTGAAACCCATGACCATCGAGGTGGAGGAGATCAACGCCGAGTTGGTGATCGCGATCGAGGGCGCGCGGCGCGAGCTCCAAAAGGGCACGGCGCGCGAGCCGCGCTTCGCCGATTATCGGGTCGGTCCGGGCGATGTGCTGTCGGTCATCGTCTGGGGACACCCGGATCTGACCAAGCCCACCGGTGAGTATCGCAGCGCGGCCGAATCCGGCACCGTGGTCGCGCAGGACGGCACGGTCTTCTTTCCCTACGTTGGCGTGATCAAGGTCGCTGGCATGACCACCGCCGAGATCCGCGATCGACTCACCAACGGCCTCAGCTCGGTCATCGAGAATGTTCAGTTGGAGGTGCGGGTCGCTGATTTCCGCAGCCAGCGTGTCTACGTGGTCGGCCAGGTCGGGAAGCCGGGTGTCTACAACATCACCGACATCCACATGACACTCGTGGAAGCGATCGCGCGCGCCGGTGGCTTTCTCGACGATGCCGATCGTAGCAACGTCACCTTGAATCGCAATGGCAGCATCTCGCGCATCGACATACTCGCCATGTATGACACTGGCGACCTGAGTCACAACATCCAACTGCGCCACGGCGACATCGTCAGCGTCCCAGACAGCGATTCCAGCAAGATCTTCGTGATGGGCGAGGTCAACAGCCCGCGCTCACTGACCATCCGGCGCGTGCGCATGACCCTGGCCGATGCCTTGAGCGATGCTGGAAACATCAATATGTCGACGGCCGATCCGGCGCACATCTTCATCGTGCGCGGCGGGGATCGCCCACAGATCTTTCATCTCGGCGCCAAGGAGCCCGACGCGCTCCTGCTCGCCGACCGCTTCCCGCTCCAGCCGCGCGACATGGTCTACGTGGATACCGCCGATCTGGTGCGCTGGAACAAGTTCATCAGCAACCTGTTGCCGACACGCAACTTCTTCAGCATCGACACGGCGCTCGATGATGGCAGCAATGTCAGCCTCTGACGTGATCCTCGGCGATTCTCGCGCCATTCCAAGGATCGATGAATGACTCAATCAAACGGTGCCGAACGCATGCAACAGACCTTCCAGACCAGCGCGCAGCCCACGGATCGTGCGCTGGGTACTCCTGGCCCGGCACCCTCTCTGGGCGCGGATCGCGATGACGACGAGATCGATCTCGGTCGCATCCTGGCCACACTCCTCGACTACAAATGGCTGATCCTGTCAGCCTTGATCCTGGGCGCGGTGGTCGGCCTCGTCAGTTACTATCTGACCACGCCGCGCTACCAGGTCACCGCGCTGATCCAGGTCGAGCAGAAATCGGCCGGTGCCGGCACGGTCAGCATGGAGGCGCTCGCGCAGTTCCAGCCGGTCTTCTCGGGTTTCGACAACCTGGCCGCCGAACAGGCGATCATTCGCTCGCGTGCATTGCTCGGCATGGTGGTGGACAGGCTCAATCTCGATATCCAGGCCAACCCACTCTATTTCCCGGTGGTGGGCGCGCCGATCGCGCGGCGCTTTTCCGCCGCCGAGGGCGTGGCCAAGCCGTGGTTCGGTCAAGAGGACTATGCCTGGGGCGGCGAGCTGATCGAGGTCACGACCTTCCTGTTGCCCGATCGACTGCGCGGCGCGCGCTTTCTGCTGACGGCCGAGGAAGGGGGCGCCTATCGTCTGGATCTCGATGACATCGAGGTCTTGCGGGGTGTCGTCGGCGAGCGTGCCGAGGGGACACTCGACGGCGCGCGGGTCGCGCTCTTCGTGTCCTATCTCAAGGCCCGTCCCGGAACCCGGTTCGAGATCATCCGTCGCTCCGATCGGGGCGCGGTCGACTCATTGCGTGGCGCGCTGAATGTGGCCCAGAATCCGCGCGGCTCGAACATCCTCGAGGTCACCATTGAAGGGGATCACCCACAGCGCGCGGCCGCCATCGTCAATACGATCGTCGCCACCTACCAACAACGCAATGTCGAGAGCAAATCGGCCCAGGCCGATCGCACGCTCGAGTATCTCGATACCCAGGTGCCGACCCTCAGGGAGCGGCTGGAGGTCGCCGAGGCGGCCTACAATGACTACCGACTCCAGCAGGACTCGGTCGACATCCAACATGAAACCCGGGTCATCCTCGACTCGCTGGTGGAGCTCGAAAGCCGGCTCTTCACCCTGTCGCAACAGCGCGACGAGCTGCGCCAGCTCTACACCGAGGCACACCCCAAGATTCAATCGGTGGACCGCGCGATCGCCCAGATGATCGATCGTCAACGCGAGCTCGACGAGCGCATGAAGCGTCTGCCCACCACTCAGCAAACCGTGCTTGGCCTCGCTCGCGAGGTGGAGGTCACCACCACCATCTACCAGGATCTGATCAACGCCATCCAACAGCTACAGATCGCCAAGGCTGGCACCGTGGCGAGCATCAGCATGATCGACGAGGCGCTGGCGCCGAACGCGCCATTCAAACCGATCAAGCAGCGCAACCTGGCCATCGCGACCGTGCTGGGTCTGTTCCTTGGGATCGGGCTCGCCTTGCTGCTGGCGCGTCTGCGCGGCGTCGTGGAGCGCCCCGAGGAGATCGAGCGCCAGCTGGGTCTGTCGGTCTATGCCAGCATCCCGCGCAGCCTCCTCCAGCTCAAGTCGACCAAACCAGCGGGCCGCAAGTCAGGCGAGTCGCGACCGGCCTTCGTGCTCGCCGTCGCGCAGCCCGATGACCCGGTCGTGGAGACCTTTCGCAGTCTGCGCACCAGCCTGCATTTCCTGCTGCTCGAATCCAAGAACAACATCCTGCTCGTCACCGGTCCGCGCCCCGGGGTCGGCAAGACCTTCGTGTCGCTCAACCTAGCGGTCGTGCTGGCGCAGGGCAACAAACGCGTGCTGCTCATCGACGCCGATATGCGTCTGGGGCATGTGCATGAGTTCCTCGGGATTCCGAACGAGCTCGGGTTGTCTGAATACATCGCCGGTCAAGCCAATACGGAGCAGGCCATCAAGTCGACGACGACCGCTGGGTTGAGCCTCATCCCGACCGGGACCAAGCCGCCGAATCCATCCGAGCTGCTGATGTCCGAACGCTTCTCGGTCCTGCTCCAAGAGGTCTCCGGTCAATACGACTATGTGATCCTGGACGCCCCGCCCGCGCTGGTCGTCGCCGACGCCGGCGTCATGGCCATGCAGGCTGGCGCCACACTCCTGGTGGCCAGATCCGATACCCATCACATCTCCGAGTTGGAGATGACGGTCAAGCGCCTGCTCCAGGCCGGCGCCAACGTGCGCGGATTCGTGTTGAACGATGTGCAGCGCGCACGTGGCTACGGGTATGGATATGGATATGGGTACGGCGGCTATAAGCCTTACAGGGCTTACGCGGACGCGAAGCGCCAGAGCTAGGCCGTCCATTCCATACCCCATTGGTCCATGGCAATCCCCGGCCCGGACCGGCCTCGATCGACGGTCGGTCAAGCCCGGGGCGACGGCGTGAAGCGCGGCGAGGTTCGCGCGCTCAGTCGCTCACCGCGCGATCACTGATCACGCATGTTCATCATCCCAAGCCCCCGAACGGCCCCTCAGGGCGCGCCTGAGCCGCGCGATGCGCGCCGTCGCTGCCGATTCTGACGCAGCTGCAAGAGGGTCCAGATCGGACCCGAGATCGCATAGGTCGAGGCCATCAGGAACAGGATCAGCGGCGGATTGATGAAGATGATCGCAAACAGGAGCATCACCCCGACGGCCAGCAGGAAGGAAACCCGTCCCTGGGTGTTGATCTGCTTGAAGCTCAGATAGCGAAAATTGCTCACCATCAAGAGACCCGCGCTGGCCGTGAGGAACGCGGCCAGCCAGGACACGTCCGCCCCCGCGATGCCCAGATCGGCGCCAAGCCAGACCCCGGCCCAGACCAGCGCGGCAGCGGGCGGACTGGCCAACCCCTGGAAGTAGCGTTTGTCGGCGACTCGCACCTGCGTGTTGAAACGGGCGAGCCGCAGGGCCGCGGCAGCGGTGAAGACGAAGGCGGCCAGCCATCCGAGCTTGCCGAGCCCATCCAGTGCCCAATGGTAGACGACCAATGCGGGGGCCACGCCGAACGCCACCATGTCCGAGAGACTATCGTACTCGGCACCAAAATCGCTTTGCGTTTGGGTGATACGGGCGATCCGGCCATCGACGCCGTCGAGGAGCTGGGCCGCGAAGATGGCCATCGCCGCCGCCTCGAAGTGGCCTTGGGTGGCCGCCAGGACCGCATAGAATCCGGCAAAGAGTGCGGCGGTGGTGAAGAGGTTGGGTAGCAGATAGATCCCACGCGGGCGTTTTCGATTGGTTGGCATCTCGACCATTGGACGGGCTCGTTGGCATCGGATTGATCGTTCTAGAGTATAGCCGTCCGCGGGTCCGCACTGAAAGAATGCAGGACGGGCTAATGGCGCACCGCGAGCGCGCACCCCTGGACGAGAGCGGTTCGCGCCTTGGAACTGTCATGGATTTATGCCATCGTTGGCCTTTCAGCGCATGTGATCCGTGTCATCACCGACCCGGCACTCGCGATCCATTGAACTTGGAGAGGATGATGAGCCTGCAGCACGCCAAACCGCCGCTGCCGAGTGATGACAAGCGTTGGAAGCTCGTCAACGCGACGATGCGACGCAACGGCTATGCCGGTCACGCCCTGATCGAGACCCTGCACAGCGTGCAGGACGCCTTCGGGTTCCTCGATGAGGGCTCGCTGCGCTTCGTCGCCGCCTCGCTCGACCTACCGTTGAGCAAGGTCTATGGGGTCGCGACCTTCTACCATCTCTTCACGCTCAAGCCCAAGGGCCGTCACGCGTGCGTGGTCTGCACCGGCACCGCCTGCTACATCAAGGGCGCGGGCGCGCTGGTCGAGCGGCTGCGCGAGCGCTATGACATCCAGCCGGGGGAGACGACCGCGGACGGGCGCCTGTCCTTGCTCACCGCGCGCTGCGTGGGCGCTTGTGGTCTGGCCCCAGCGGTCGTGGTCGATGGCAATGTGCTGGGCAAGCTTGACGCCCCCTCACTGGTCGAGCAACTCGAGGAGCTGAGCTGATGAATCTGGACGATCTCGAGGATCTTGCCGCGCAGTACCGTGCGGCCAGCGCGGACGTTCGCCAAGAGGTGCGTGTCTGTCTCGCCGCCAGCTGCCAGTCCTCCGGCGCCCAGCCGGTGTTCGACGCCTTGGTCGCCGAGCTCGGCGAGCAGCGCCCGGATTGTAAGGTCAAGGGGGTTGGCTGCATGGGTCTGTGCTCGGCCGGCCCGCTGGTCTCGGTCGCCGCGCCGCAGAGCGGCCTGGAGGAGTCGACCCTGTATCGCGACGTCGCCCCGGAGGACGCCGGCGAGATCATTGCGAGCTTGGATGGCGCGCCAGTGGCGCGTCTGCATTGCCCCACCGATCAACCCTTCTTCACCCGCCAGCACAAGATCGTATTGGAGAATGCGGGGATCATCGATCCGGACAGTTTCCGCGGCTATGTGGCGCAGGGTGGCTATGCCGCGCTGGTGCGCGCGCTGAGCGAGATGACCCCGGCCGACGTGCTGCGCGAGGTGACCGAGAGTGGGCTGCGCGGACGCGGCGGCGGTGGCTACCCGACGGGGCTCAAGTGGTCGACCGTCGCCAAGATGCCGGGTGAGCGAAAGTATGTCATCTGCAACGCCGACGAGGGTGATCCAGGCGCCTTCATGGACCGCGCCATCCTCGAGTCCGACCCTCATCGCGTGCTCGAGGGGATGGCGATCGCGGCCTATGCGATCGGGGCCAGCAAGGCCTACGTCTATGTCCGCGCCGAGTATCCGCTCGCGGTCGAGCGTTTCCAGACCGCGATCCGCAAGGCCAAGCGCTCGGGCTTTCTCGGCAACAAGATCGCCGACACCCAGTTCAGTCTGGAGGTGGAGATCCGGCTCGGGGCCGGGGCCTTCGTGTGCGGCGAGGAAACCGCGCTCATGGCCTCGATCGAAGGGCTGCGTGGCCAACCGCGGCCACGACCACCCTACCCCGCCGAGTCCGGGCTCTGGGGCTGTCCAACGCTGATCAACAATGTCGAGACCTTCGCCAACATCGTGCCGATCATCCGCGAGGGCGGCGACTGGTTCGCCACGATCGGCACCGAGCGATCGAAAGGGACCAAGGTTTTCGCGCTCGCCGGGACGATCACCAACACCGGTCTGATCGAGGTCCCCATGGGCACCGCCCTGCGCGACATCATCGAGGTGATCGGCGGCGGCATCCCGGGCGGCAAGGCCTTCAAGGCGGTCCAGACCGGCGGGCCCTCCGGTGGCTGCATCCCGGCCGCGCATCTGGACATCGCCGTCGACTATGACAGCCTCAAGACACTTGGCACCATGATGGGCTCGGGTGGCATGATCGTGATGGACGAGACCTCCAGCATGGTCGACGTGGCGCGCTATTTCATGGAGTTCTGCATGACCGAGTCCTGCGGCAAATGCATCCCCTGCCGCACCGGCACCCAGCAGATGCACGCCATCCTCGATCGCCTGGCCAAGGGTCAAGGATCACGCGCTGATCTGGCCCTGTTGGAGGAGCTCTGCGAGGTGGTGCAGGCCACCAGTCTCTGCGGACTCGGCCAGACCGCCCCGAACCCTGTCTTGAGTACGATGCGTTATTTTCGTGACGAATACGAGGCCAAGCTTGGGGCGGATCGCCAAGTCTCGCTCACCGACAGCCAATAAACGAACATCGGAGCCTCCATGCCCCCACCCGTCACCTCAGTCAACGTGCGTGCCGTCACGCTCAACATCGACGGCCGCGATCTCTCGGCGCGCGAGGACGAGACCATCATCGAGGTCTGTCGGGAGAACAAGATCCCAATCCCGAGTCTCTGTTACCTCGAGGGGCTCTCGATCTGGGGCGCCTGTCGTCTCTGTCTGGTGGAGATCGCCGGGCAGGGACGCTTGTTCGCGGCCTGCTCGACCCGCGTGGCCGATGGGATGCAGATCCAGACCAATACCGAGCGGCTGCGCCGCTACCGACGCACCATCGTCGAGCTGTTGTTCGCCGAACGCAATCATGTCTGCTCGGTCTGTGTCTCCAACGGTCACTGCGAGCTCCAATATCTCGCCCAGACCTGCGGTGTCGATCATGTGCGGGTCCCCTATCGCCAGGTGAGCTATCCGGTCGACAGCACCCATGAGATGTTCCGGCTCGATCATGACCGCTGCATCCTCTGCACCCGATGCGTGCGGGTCTGCGACGAGATCGAGGGCGCCCATACCTGGGACGTGATGGGCCGCGGCAGCGACTGTCGCGTCATCACCGACATGGCCCAGCCCTGGGGTGAGAGCGAGACCTGCACGAGCTGCGGGAAGTGTGTCCAGGTCTGTCCCACCGGCGCACTGGTCAAGCAGGGCACCTCGGTTGGCGAGATGGTCAAGGACCAACATTTCCTGCCGATCCTGGCCCGCCGGAGACATCTCACATGAGCATGACGAGCAAGATCAAGGTCGCCACCACCTGGCTCGATGGCTGCTCGGGTTGTCACATGTCATTCCTCGACATGGACGAACGTCTCATCGAGCTGGTCCAAGCGGTGGACATCGTCTACAGCCCATTGGTGGACGCCAAGCAGCTGCCCGAGGTGGTGGATGTCGGCATCCTGGAGGGCTCGGTCAGCTCGGAGGAGGATGTGCAGAAGGCGCGCGAATTTCGCCAGCACTGCCGGATCCTGGTCAGCCTGGGCGACTGCGCGGTCAATGGCAACGTCCCCGCCATGCGCAACCACTTCAAGCTCAAGGATGTGATAGAGCGGGGCTATCTGGAGACCGCGACGCTCCAGCCACAGATCCCGACCCGTTCGGTCCCGGCGCTCCTGCCCGTCGTCAAGCCACTGCATGGTGTCGTGGAGGTGGATGTCTTCGTCCCCGGCTGTCCGCCCCATGCCGATGCCATCTGGTACGTTCTGAGCGAGCTGATCGCCGGACGCATGCCAGATCCCAGCAGCGTGACCCGATTCGGAGCCTGAGATCATGAGCCGCACACTGACCATCGAACCCGTGACCCGTATCGAGGGGCATGCCCGTATCACGCTTCAACTCGGCGAGAGTGGCGCGGTCGAGGACGCCCGCTTCCACCTCACCCAGTTTCGCGGTTTCGAGAAGTTCTGCGAGGGCCGGCCCTATCGCGAGATGCCGGCACTGACCGCGCGCACCTGCGGCATCTGTCCGGTCAGCCATATCCTGGCCTCCAACAAGGCCTGTGATCTCCTGCTCTCGGTCACCATTCCGCCGACCGGCGAGAAGCTGCGCCGCATCATGAACCTGGCCCAGCTCACTCAATCGCACGCGCTCTCCTTCTTCCATCTCTCCTCGCCCGACCTGCTGCTCGGCTGGGATGCCGATCCGGCCACGCGCAACATCTTCGGTGTCATGCGCCAGGATCCAGCGCTCGCCAAGGATGGGATCCGGCTGCGTCAGATCGGTCAGACCATCATCGAGACACTCGGCGGGAAGAAGATCCATCCGACCTGGGTCGTCCCTGGTGGCGTCAGCGAGGCGCTCACCCAGGACGAGCGCCTGGCGATGCTCAAGCTGATCCCGGAGGGCCTGGAGATCGCCAAGCGCACCTATGCCTTCTTCAAGACACTGGTGCCCAAGTTCAAGGACGAGGTGGATCATTTCGGCACCATGCCGACACTCTTCCTGAGCCTGGTCAGCCCCAAGGGCTACCTCGAGCACTATGACGGTCTGCTGCGCATCAAGGACGCCAAGGGCCGGATCATCGAGGACATGGTTCCGCCGCACGAGTATGAGCGTCTGATCGGCGAGGCGGTGGAAGACTTCAGCTACATGAAGTTCCCCTACTACAAGCCGCATGGCTATCCCACCGGGATCTATCGGGTCGGACCGCTCGCGCGTCTGAACAACGCCGAGGCCTGCGGCACGCCTTATGCCGACGTGGCGCTCGCCGAGTTCCGCATGCTCCAGGAGTCCGGCCCCATCACCAGCAGCTTCCACTATCACTATGCCCGGCTGGTCGAGATCATCTACGCGCTCGAGATGATGGACCGTCTACTCAAGGATCCCGACATCCTCGACACTCGGGTGCGCGCGCGGGCGCGCAGCAACCGCTCGGAGGGCATCGGCGTGGCCGAGGCGCCACGCGGCACACTGATGCATCACTACCGCATCGACGATGCCGGACTCATCACCCGGGTCAATCTCATCATCGCCACCGGGCACAACAATCTCGCGATGAATCAGAGTATCCGCCAGGTTGCCGATGCCTATGTCGATGGCAACAATCTGCGCGAGGGCATGCTCAACCGGGTCGAGGCGGTGATCCGTTGCTACGACCCCTGTCTCTCCTGCGCCTCGCATGCCTTCGGTCAGATGCCCCTCGCCATCGAGCTCAAGGATGCCTCCGGACGCCTGGTCGATCGGCTGATCCGCGGGGCGTGATCTGGTCATGAGCGCCGCGCCCCGGACACTCATCATCGGTTATGGCAGCCCGATCCGCGGTGATGATGCGATCGGGCCGCTGGTCGCCGAGCGCCTGCGCGGTGTCGCGCTCGGCGACCAGGTCAGGATCATCGCCAGACACATCCTGACCGCCGAGCTGACCGCCGATCTGATCGATCATGAGCGGGCCATCTTTCTCGATGCCGCCCTGAGTGGCACCCCTGGCGAGGTTCGCTGTCACCGGCTCGCGCCGGCGCGCGAGTGCGTCTCGACCATGGCCCATTTTCTCGACCCCCGCGAGCTGCTGGCCTGGTGCGAGACACTCTACGGGCAAGTGCCCGAGGCCTATCTGGTCACCGCCTGCGGTGACTCGTTCGACTATGCCGACTATCGTCTATCGGCGGCCGGCACAGCGGCGATCGAGCCCATGATCGCCTGGGTGCAACGCCTGATCGATGGGGATACGGACAACCTGGACACGCCGCTCGGCGAGGTCTGATCATGGAGCTGGCCGCCGCCCCGGCCTGGGCGCCCCCGCGGGATGGACACGCCGATGGCCGCGCCTAGACGGGTGCGCTCGCGCTCCATGCCGAAGAAAGCGCCGAGGCGAGTGCGCTGGCGCTGGTTCATCCTGATCCCGGTCGGATGGATCGCGCTCTCCATCCTCCTGGTGTTGCCGCTGCGCTGGCTGCCGCCGGCCACCTCCTCATTCATGATCCAACGCTGGGTCGCGACTCAATTCGCGCCCGATGAATCAGTCGCGATCGCCTACGAATGGGTCGATTGGTCCGCCATCCCCGATCAGGTCAAGCTCGCGGTGATCGCCGCCGAGGACCAACGCTTTGCGTACCACCGTGGCTTCGACCTGATCGAGATGCAACGGGCTTGGCAGGACCACCGCGATGGCAAGCGTCTGCGCGGGGCCAGCACCATCAGCCAACAGACCGCCAAGAACCTCTATCTCTGGCCCGGGCGAGATCCCTTCAGGAAGGCGCTGGAGGCCTGGCTGACGCTCCTGATCGAGACCTTCTGGTCGAAGCAGCGCATCCTCGAGATCTATCTCAACATCGCCCAGCTCGGCCCCGACACATTCGGCGTCGGCGCAGCCAGCTGGCGCTATTTCGACCGTCCAGTCAGCGCACTGAGCCTCAACCAGGCCACCTTGATCGCGGCCACGCTCCCGAATCCAAGCCTCAACCGCTTGAGCGCACCCACCCCGACCATGCAGCGTCGCGCCGCATCGATCCGGCGTCAGATGAATCGGCTCGGCGGGGTCAAGTTTCTCGAGCAGCTGTGACGCTGCCTCTCGACATCACGACTTGGGCAAGGTCACGCCACGTTGCCCCTGATACTTTCCGCCACGATCCTTGTAAGAGGTCTCGCAGACCTCGTCCGACTCGAAGAAGAGGATCTGGGCCACGCCCTCATTGGCATAGATCTTGGCCGGCAGTGGTGTCGTGTTCGAGAACTCCAGTGTCACATGACCTTCCCATTCGGGCTCCAATGGGGTCACGTTCACAATGATGCCACAACGGGCATAGGTGCTCTTGCCGAGACAGATGGTCAGGATGTTGCGTGGAATCCGAAAGTATTCGACGGTCCGCGCCAAGGCGAACGAGTTCGGGGGGATGATGCAGACATCAGACTGGAGATCGACGAAGCTGTTGGAATCGAAGCTCTTGGGATCGACGATGGCCGAGTTGATGTTGGTGAAGATCTTGAACTCGTCGGCGCAGCGGACATCGTAGCCATAGCTCGAGGTCCCGAACGAGATCACCCGTCCCTGCTCACCCTCACGCACCTGCACCGGCTCGAATGGCTCGATCATCCGGTGGCCCTCGGCCATGCGGCGGATCCAACGATCGGACTTGATGGACATCTGAAGGACTCGATGGCGGCAGCGGCCCTACAGGCTACACCAGTGCACGGTGCCCAACAAGCCAGCGCCGCGACGCGCGCCCATCAAGGGGCGCGAGCCGATGAACGAGTCATGTCACCCAAGCGCCGCGCGGCTCATCCAACACGGCGCAGGCGGGCAAGCCGGACGTGCGCCGCGACCTCTGCTCAGTTGTTCTGGATGACGATGCGGGGGAACTTGGCCGCATAGTCCTTGGCCTGGAGCGAGAGCTTGGCGGCGGTCTTGCGCGCGATCTCGCGGTAGATCTCGGTCACCCGCGACTCGGGCTGAGCGACCACCGTCGGCTTGCCACTGTCGGTCTCCTCGCGGATGTGACCATTCAAGGGCAGAGAGCCGAGCAGATCAACGCCATACTGCTCGGACATCTTCTGCCCACCACCGGTACCGAAGATGTGCTCCTCATGACCGCACTGCGAGCAGATATGGATGCTCATGTTCTCGATGATCCCTAACACCGGGACCTCGACCTTCTGGAACATCTTCAGTCCCTTGCGCGCATCGAGCAGGGCGATGTCCTGCGGGGTGGTGACGATGATGGCGCCCGAGACCGGGACCTTCTGCGCCAGCGTCAGCTGGGTGTCGCCGGTGCCAGGCGGCAGGTCGATGACCAGATAGTCGAGATCGGACCAGTTGGTATCGTTGAGCAGCTGCTCCAGTGCCTGGGTGACCATGGGGCCACGCCAGATCATGGGGGTCTCCTCGTCGATCAGAAAACCGATCGACATGGCCTGCAGATCATAGCTGGTCATGGGTTCCAGGCTGCTGCCATCCTTGGACTCGGGCTTGCCCGTGATGCCCAGCATGCGCGGCTGCGATGGACCATAGATGTCGGCATCCAGGATGCCGACGCGCGCACCCTCGGCGGACAGCGCCAGGGCCAGGTTGACCGCGGTGGTGGACTTGCCGACCCCGCCCTTGCCGGAGGCCACGGCGATGATGTTCTTCACATTGTCGATCGGCTTGAGTGACTTCTGTACCGAGTGCGACTTGATCTCCCAGGAGACATCGACCTGGACCGCCCCGACGCCAGCGACGGCGCGCACGCGCTGCTCGAGGACCTCGGTGATGGCCGCGCGAGCACCCTTGGCCGGAAATCCGAGGACGACGTGCACGCGCACTTGGTCTCCCTCGATGGCGATCCCTTTGATCGCGCGCGCCGCGACCAGATCGCGTCCCAGGTGCGGCTCCGTGTAGCCCTTGATCGCGGCTTCAATGGCTTCTTTCGTGGGTTCGGACATGAGGTACTCCAGAATGATGGGGTCATTCCCGGCCGTGCCGGGGCTCGCTGGACATCGTTGCCGAGGTCTCGAGCACGGGTGCGCTCAGCGCTCGACACGCCGTGCGCTGAAGGGTTGGTCTGGAGTAGGATGAAATCAAGTCCGCGCCACGCCCCACGCCGGCACGCGTCATCCAGGCCGCTCATCGAGAACCCGATGCGAGCGCTCCCGATTCAGCCGATCCCATCATGGGTGCGTCCAATTCGCCAGGGATTGGCGTCTCGGTGATGACCACTCGCGCGCGCGACGCTGTCACGCCAGCGTGCGCCCGTGCGATACTGAGCCATCGTCCGAGCCCCCGAGCATGCATCCTCAGATGAACCAGATCCGCGACATCCTCATCACCAGCGCCCTGCCCTACGCCAATGGACCGATCCACATCGGTCATCTCGTCGAATACATCCAGACCGACATCTGGGCCCGTTTCCAACGGATGCGCGGGCATCGCTGCTGGTACGTCTGCGCCGACGATGCCCACGGCACCCCGATCATGCTGCGTGCGCGCCAGGAAGGCATCACGCCCGAGTCGCTGATCGAGCGCATCGGCGCGGAGCATCGTGCCGATTTCGCTGATTTCCGCATCGCCTTCGACCAGTATCACTCCACCCACTCGCCCGAGAACCGTGATTTCGCCAACCTCATCTATCGGCGCAACCGCGAGAAGGGACACATCATCAAGCGCACCATCACCCAGGCCTATGACCCGGTCGAGCAGATGTTCCTGCCCGATCGTTTCATCAAGGGCGAGTGTCCCAAGTGTGGCGCGCCGGACCAATACGGCGACAACTGTGAGTCATGCGGCGCGAGCTACTCGCCCAACGAGCTCAAACATCCGCGCTCGGCGATCTCGGGCGCCGTGCCCGAGCAGCGCGAATCCGAGCACTATTTCTTCCGACTCGGTGATTTCGAATCGATGCTGCGTGAGTGGACACGTGGCGGTGGACTCCAGGCGCAGGTCGCCAACAAGCTCGACGAGTGGTTCACCGCCGGTCTGCAGGAATGGGACATCTCGCGCGACGCGCCCTATTTCGGGTTCGAGATCCCCGATCATCCAGACAAGTACTTCTACGTCTGGATGGACGCGCCGATCGGCTACATGGCCAGTTTCCGCCATCTCTGCGAGAGCCCACGCGGACGCGCCGCGGGACTGGACTTCGACGCCTTCTGGGGTCGCGATTCGACCGCCGAGCTCTATCACTTCATCGGCAAGGACATCATCTATTTCCATGCGCTCTTCTGGCCGGCGATGCTCCATGGGGCCGACTTGCGCACCCCCACGGCGGTCTTCGCGCACGGCTTCCTCACCGTCGATGGACAGAAGATGTCCAAATCGCGCGGAACCTTCATCAAGGCCCGCACCTATCTGGATCACCTCAATCCGGAATATTTGCGCTACTACTTCGCCGCCAAGCTCGGCTCGGGCATCGACGACATCGATCTGAGCCTCCAGGACTTCGCCGCCCGGGTCAATGCCGACCTGGTCGGTAAGGTGGTCAATATCGCCAGCCGCTGCGCGGGCTTCATCAGCAAGCGCTTCGACGGGCGGCTCGCCGCGCATCTCGCCGATCGCTCGCTGCACCAGCGCTTCATCCTGGCCGGCGAGTCGATCGCCCATGCCTACGAGCACCGCGAGCTCAGCCGCGCGGTGCGCGAGATCATGGCCCTGGCCGATCTGGCCAATCAATACATCGACGAGCGTGCGCCCTGGGTCATCGCCAAGGCCCCCGGCCGAGAGGATGAGCTGCACGCGGTCTGCTCGATGGGGCTCAACCTCTTCCGCATCCTGATCGGCTATCTGAGTCCCATCCTCCCCGGCACCGCCGCCGACGCCGAGTCATTCCTGCGGATCGCGCCCCTGACCTGGGAGGCGCTCGCCGAGCCACTGCTCGACCATGAGATCGCGCCATTCAAGCCGCTGATGACCCGGGTCGAGTCGAGTCAGATCGCCGCCATGCTGGAGGCCTCGAAGGAGGATCTGGTCACCAAGACGGCCGCGCCGACCGCGCCAGAGCCATCCAATCCGCATCTGACCAATGATCCGATCGGCGCGACCATCGATATCGAGACCTTCGCCAAGCTCGATCTGCGCGTCGCCCTGATCCGCTCGGCCGAGCGGGTCGAGGGCGCCGACAAGCTGCTGCGCCTGGAGGTGGATCTGGGAGGCGAGACCCGTCAGGTGTTCGCCGGCATCCGCTCGGCTTACGACCCGACCGCGCTCATCGGTCGACTCTGCGTGCTGGTCGCCAATCTCGCCCCACGCAAGATGCGATTCGGCACCTCCGAGGGCATGATCCTGGCGGCCGGACCCGGTGGTCCTGACATCTTCATCCTGAGCCCAGACGCTGGAGCCGAGCCGGGCATGCGGGTCAAGTGAGGTAGCGGCATGCACATCGGGCTGCGCCAAGCGTGGATCGCGCCACTGACAGGCATCGCGCTGCTCTCATCCGGGCCGGCGACGGGCAGCGAGCCCTGGAGCGCGACACTGGAGCGGGGTGGACGGGTCGAGGTCGATCCACGGACGAACCGTCCATTGCTCATCCAGGATGGCCGCGAGACCCAGCTCTGGGACGGCGTGCACCGGCTGGAGGACGGCTCGGTGATCCGGATCCAAGGCGGACGCGTCATCCCGACCACCGAGATGCGCGCGCCGGCGCATCCAGACCGCTCCGAAGCCGATGACTCGCCACCCGCCGGCGAGCACATCAGCGGCGCCTCGCCGTGCGAGACCCTGGTCATCAAGACCTGTGGTGCCAGCCGCGCCTGCTGGACCCAGCCCCCCTGCGAAGCCGCGCGCCAACTGCGTGACATGGAGCAGGAAGACTGGCTCACGGGGGCCGACCCGAACGCCATCACCGCGATCGGAAGACAATGCCGCGAGGCGCTTGCTCAAGCCTTCTTCGCCCCCTGCGCGCAGCCGCCAGACTGAGCGCCCCTGATCGAGCTGGCCGCCCTGCCCCGGCGCCGCACGCGACCACCAAGGGACACGGCTTCACGCCAGTCCGGCGCGTCGCGCCAAAGCCAGACCAAACCCGATGTTGTTCTCACCGACCCTGGGGCGTATCCTTTTTAACTTCGCATGTGCAGCAAACGGCGTTCAGCCGAGTATGACCGGAACACGCACACAGCATGACTGAATATGCACTCATCCTGATCGGCACCGTGCTGGTCAACAACTTCGTGCTGGTCAAGTTTCTCGGACTCTGTCCCTTCATGGGGGTCTCCAAGAAGCTCGAGACCGCGGCCGGGATGGGCCTGGCCACGACCTTCGTGCTGACGCTCTCATCGGTCACCTCCTGGCTGGTCAACCACTATCTGCTGGTGCCGCTGGGGATCGAGTATCTGCGCATCATCGCCTTCATCCTGGTGATCGCGGCCGTGGTGCAGTTCACCGAGACCCTCATGCGCAAGACCAGTCCGGTGCTCTATCAGGTGCTTGGCATCTTCCTGCCGCTCATCACCACCAACTGTGCCGTACTCGGGGTTGCCCTGCTGAATCTGCAATCCGAGCACACGCTGGTCGAGGCCACGCTCTATGGATTCGGCGCCGCGCTCGGCTTCTCGCTGGTCCTGACGCTCTTCGCGGCCATGCGCGAGCGGGTGGCGGTCGGCGACGTGCCCGAGCCCTTTCAAGGGAGCGCCATCGCGCTCATCACTGCCGGGCTCATGTCGCTCGCCTTCATGGGCTTTGCCGGACTCGTCTCGAACTGAGGGCGTCGTCGAGGTGTTCACCGCAATCCTGGCCATGACACTGCTGGCCGCCGTGCTGGGGCTCCTGCTCGGCTATTCGGCGATCCGCTTCCGGGTCGAGGGCAATCCGATCGCCGATCAGATCGATGCGCTCCTGCCCCAGACCCAATGTGGTCAGTGCGGTCATCCGGGTTGCCGCCCCTATGCCGAGGCGCTCGCCCGCGGCGAGGATGAGATCAACAAATGCGTGCCCGGCGGGGAGACGACCCTCCTGGCCCTGGCCGATCTGCTCGGACGCGACCCAGTCGCGCTCGAGGTCGAGGAGAAGCCGCCCGCGGTCGCCCTCATCGACGAGCAGACCTGCATCGGCTGCACGCTCTGTCTGCAAGCCTGCCCGGTCGACGCGATCGTCGGTGCCGCCAAGCAGCTCCATGGCGTCATCGCGTCCGAATGCACGGGCTGCGAGCTATGCCTGCCGCCATGCCCGGTGGAATGCATCCGCATGGTCCCCGTGGTGACCGATATCGCGCACTGGCGCTGGCCCTATCCGAGACCCGTACCGCGGCATCACCAAGACGCGCATGCCAGCCAACGCGAGGCCGCCTGAGGTCATGCACGCCCGGCCACTGGGCTCGCGCGACCGCCGCGATCCGCCGCACACACATCCATTCCGCCCACTCGACACCCGATCCTGAGCCGAGCATGCCCACCCTGCGCTCACTGCTGCCGCCTCGCCGTTTGTGGCAATTCCACGGGGGTCTGCACATCCCCGACGAGAAGACGCTCTCCAATGGCTCGGCGATCGCGCCCGCGCCCATCCCACCACATCTGATCATCCCCTTGCGTCAACATATCGGCGCTGAGGCCCGTCCAGTGGTCAAGATCGGCGAGCCGGTCCTCAAGGGTCAGTTGATCGCGCGTGCCGAGGGCCAGATCAGCGCCTGCATCCATGCCTCGAGCTCGGGCACCCTGATCGCCATCGAGGAGCATCCGATCCCGCACCCCTCGGGCCTGACGGCACCTTGCGCCATCATCGAGACCGACGGCGCAGACACCTGGGCCGAGCTGCCGCCAGCCCTGCCGCACCATGCCCTACTCGACCCGGCCGAGATCCGCGAGCGCATCCGCTGGGCCGGCGTGGTCGGTCTGGGTGGGGCCTCCTTTCCCACCAGCGTCAAGCTCGATCCGGGACCCTCGCATCGCATCACCACACTGATCATCAATGGCGCCGAATGCGAGCCTTACATCACCTGCGATGATCGGCTGATGCGCGAGCGCGCCCCGAGCATCCTGGCCGGCGCGCGCATCATGCGCGCCTTGCTCAACGAGCCGGACATCCTCATCGGGATCGAGGACAACAAACCCGAGGCGATCGCGGCCATGCGCCGCGCACTCGCCGACACCGACATGGGCGCCTTCACCGAGATCCGTGTCATCCCGACCCGCTATCCAAGCGGTGGGGAGAAGCAGCTGATCCGCATCCTCACCGGACGCGAAGTCCCCAGTCACTCGATCCCGGCGCAGATCGGCATCGTCTGTCAAAACGTGGGATCGGCCGCCGCGGTGGCGGATGCGGTGCTCGCGGGCCGGCCGCTGATCTCACGCGTGGTCACGGTCACCGGACGCGGGATCACCACGCCACGCAACCTCGAGGTCCGCATCGGCACCCCCATCGCGGCGCTCATCGAGACCTGCGGGGGCTATCGCGAGCCCGTCCGCCGCTTGGTCTGCGGCGGCCCCATGATGGGCTTCGAGATCCTCCATCCCGAGGCACCCATCACCAAGCCGGCCAACTGTATCCTCGCCCTGACCGCGGCCGAATCGCCCGACCCCGGCCCCGCCCTGGCCTGCATCCGCTGTGGCCGCTGCGCCGAGGCCTGTCCAGCCAACCTCTTGCCCCAGCAGCTCTATTGGCACGCCCGCGCGAAGGATCTCGATCGCGTGCAGGACTACAATCTGTTCGATTGCATCGAGTGTGGCTGCTGCGCCCAGGTCTGTCCCAGCCACATCCCGCTCGTCCAGTATTACCGCTTTGCCAAGAACGAGATCTGGACGCGCGAGCAGGAGAAGCGCAAGTCGGAGCTGGCGCGCGCGCGCCACGAGGCCAAGCAGGCCCGGCTCGAGCGGCAGGAGCGCGAGCGCAAGGCCAAGCTGCGGCAAAAGAAGGAGGCACTCCAAACCCCGACCTCGGCGGACCCAAGCGATCCCGGGGCGCCGGCGGCGGCCATCGCCGCGGCCCGCTCGCGCGCCGCGGCGCGCAAGGCCGCATCGACCCAAGCGGAGACCTCGGATCATGCCTAATCTGGTCTCATCGCCCCACGGGCCACATCCCAACCGGGTCGACCGCATCATGCGCGAGGTCCTGATCGCGCTGCTGCCTGGCCTGCTGGCCATGATCTGGCTCTTTGGCTGGGGTGTGCTGATCAATCTGCTGCTCGCTGGCGCGGTCGCGGTCGCGGCCGAGGCGAGCGTGATGCTGTTGCGTCGCCGTCCCGTCGGCCCTGCCATCGGTGATTACAGCGCGCTGGTCACCGCGGCACTCTTTGCGCTCTCGATCCCACCGACTCTGCCCTGGTGGATGACCCTGCTCGGGATGCTCTTCGCGATCGTCCTGGTCAAGCAGCTCTATGGCGGACTCGGCTACAACCCCTTCAATCCGGCGATGGCGGCCTATGTGTTCCTGCTGGTCTCCTTCCCGGTCGCCATGACCACCTGGCTGGCACCCAGCATGCTCACGGCGCACAGTCTGACCTTCATGGAATCGTTGCGTCTGATCTTCATGGGCAGCCTTCCGACCGGACTCGAGTGGGACGCGCTCTCGGCCGCGACCCCGCTCGACGCCATGCGCGGCCAGCTCGATCAGGGCCTGACCATCGCCGAGATCCGCGCTGGCCCGCTGTGGGGCGATTTCGGTGGCCGCGGCTGGGAATGGGTCGCCAATGCCTTCCTGCTCGGCGGGGTCTATCTCCTGTGGCGCAGGATCATCACCTGGCACATCCCGGTCTCGATGCTGCTCGCCTTGTTGATCGCAGCCGGTATCTTCTGGCTGATCGACCCGCAGACACACCCCTTTCCGGCCTTCCATCTGTTCAGCGGCGCGGCCATCCTGGGTGCCTTCTTCATCGCCACCGACCCGGTCAGCGCCTGCACCACCAGGCGCGGGCAGATCATCTTCGGCGCCGCGATCGGTGTGCTGGTGTTCGTGATCCGGACCTGGGGCGGTTATCCAGACGCGGTCGCCTTCGCGGTCTTGTTGATGAACATCGCCGCCCCGACCATCGACCACTACACCCAGCCACGTGTATTCGGGCAGGGTCGCAGGATCAAACACTGAGGTCTCACATCATGAAGAGATTCCGACCATCATCGATGAAAAGCGCGCCAATCCTGCTTGCCGCACTCGTGCTCAGTGCCTTCTCGATCACGGGCGTGGCGCTCGTCGCCGTCACCCATCAGTTGATGGACGGACGCATCACCGAGAACCAGCGCCAGGCGATGCTGACCAAGCTCGCGGCCATCGTCCCGGCTGGACGCTTCGACAATGATCCACTTGAGGATCAGATCCAAGTGAGCGCGCAAGAGCTGCTGGGCGGGGCCCAGACCCGTGTCTACCGGATCCGTCAGGGCGATGAGCCAGTCGCGGTCGTCCTCGAGCCGGTGGTGCCCGATGGTTACGCCGGCCCCATCCAGCTCCTGGTGTCGGTGTTGCGCGACGGCTCACTCGGCGGTGTCCGGGTCCTCTATCATCACGAGACACCCGGGCTGGGCGACAAGATCGAGGAGCGCAAATCCGACTGGGTCCTGAGCTTCACCGGCCGCTCACTCACCGATCCCGCGCCCGAGCGCTGGGAGGTCAAGCGTGACGGCGGCGAATTCGATCAATTCACTGGCGCGACCATCACCCCGCGCTCCATCGTGCACGCAGTCAAGAACGCCCTCATCTATGTCGATCAGACGGGCGAGACGCTCTTCGCCACACCCCAACCCACGCACGACGCCGTGGGGGCAGGCTGATGGCCGCATCCCAATCCAGCGCACAGCTCATCCGTGATGGTCTCTGGAGCAACAACCAGGCACTGGTGGCCCTGCTCGGACTCTGTCCACTCATGGCCACCACCACCAGCGCGACCAACGGGCTCGGCATGGGGCTGGCCACCACCGCGGTGCTGATGCTCTCGAACGTCACGGTCTCGCTCATTCGCAACCTGGTCCGTCCAGAGGTCAGGCTCCCGGTCTTCGTCATGGTGATCGCCTCGTTCGTCACCGCGGTCGAGCTGAGCATCCAGGCCTATTTCTACGAGCTCTATCTGGTCCTGGGTCTCTTCATCCCACTGATCGTCACCAACTGCGTCATCATCGGACGCGCCGAGGCCTTCGCATCCAAGAATCGCGTCGATCGCGCCTTGATCGATGCACTTGCCATGGGGATCGGCTTCACATTGGTCCTGATGGTCCTCGGCGGGATGCGCGAGCTCCTCGGACAGGGCACACTCTTCTACCAAGCCGATCTCTTGCTCGGCGCCGCCGCGGCCAATCTCAGTGTCAGCCTGGGCCCCGATTTCCAGGGCGCACTGATCGCCATCCTCCCTCCCGGTGCCTTCATCGGTCTCGGCCTACTGATCGCCCTGAAGAACCTCATCGACACGCGTCTGAAACGCGCGGCCAGGATCCCCGCGACCAAACCCACCCAAGACGTCGCCCAACCCATGCCAGCCGCGCAGCCAGCACCCTGATGGGCGCATCGAGCGCGTGACCACACGGTCCTCGACACTGACCCCGGCTCGGGCGCCGCGCGCCCGGATGCTGCCGCCGCTCACTCGACCAGACGCAGCGCGGCGCGCAATTCATCCGGCTTGACCGGCTTGGAGAGGAAGGCGCTCATCCCGGCCGAGAGACAGGCGTCCTTGACGTCCGGGGCGGCGTTCGCGGTCAGCGCGATGATCGGGATCGCGCGCTCGGGCGCCTGCTCGCGATAGCGTCGAGTAAAGCCGATCCCATCGAGCTTGGGCATGCGCAGATCGACGATCGCGATCGCATAGCGTCCAGTGAGTGCCTCGGTCAGCGCGGCTTCACCGTCGGCGACGCGGTGATGAGGCACTCCCATCTTGCCCAGGAAGCCAGTGATCACGCGTGCCGCGATCTCGTTGTCCTCGGCGACCAGCACGCTGAAACCCGCCCCATCGCGCACCATCGGAGCAAGCGCCGATTCAGTCACCAGCGGCCCGGCCGCCGAGACGCGATCGCGCGATCCGTCACGCAAGAGCGCCTCGGCCGTGTCGATCAGATCCTCGACCAGGTAGGGTTTGCTCAGACAGCGGCCCCAGCTCGGCACAAGTGTCGGACGGTGACCGGGATAGACCAGGAGGATCCGCCGTTCCCGCGGCACCCGGATGGCGTCGAGCCGCTCCAGCAGGCGCGCCCAATCGAGCCCGCTGGGATGATCGGCGATCACCAGCAGGTCGATGTGCGTCGCGTTGATCCTCGCGAGCGACGCCTCGCACGCGTCATCCAAGGTCAGACAGGAGGCACCCTCGCGCTCGAACGCGACTTGCGCCAGCGCGCGCGCGTCCCGATTGCGCTCGATCAGCAGGATCGCCGTGCCCGTGAGACGCTGACCCGTGGGCTCGGTCGGCGCGCACCGCTCGCCCAGCAGGGGCAGCCTGACCCAAAAGCGGCTGCCCTCTCCGAGCTCACTCTCGACCCCGATCCGTCCACCCATGAGCAGGGCCAGCTCGCGCGCGATGGTGGTGCCGAGTCCGGTGCCGCCGAAGCGTCGCGTGGTCGACTCATCGGCCTGGCGAAAGCTCTCGAACAGACGTGGCAGTGCCTCGCGCGCGATCCCGATCCCGGTATCCACGACCTCGCAGAGCAGATGCGCCTGGGTGAGCTCGGCTTCGGCCGGACGGACCCGCGCCCGGACCAGCACCTGGCCGCGCTCGGTGAACTTCACCGCATTGCCGACCAGATTGAAGAGGATCTGTCTGACCCGCAACTGGTCGCCCTCGACCATCCGCGGGAGGGCTGGATCCAGGTCGCAGATGAGCTCGAGCCCGCCGGTCCGCGCCACTGGGCCGAGGGTGGCGCAGACCTCGCGAAACGGCGTGCGCGGATCGAATGGGATGCGTTCGAGCTTGAGCTGACGGGCATCGATCTTGGAGAAATCCAGGATATCGCCGATCAGGGCGGCGAGCGCATCGGCCGAGCAGGCGATCGCGTCCAGGTCGTCGCGCTGCTCGGGGGTCAGCGGGGTCGTCTTCAGCAGCTCGGCCATCCCGATCACACCAGTCAGCGGGGTGCGCAGCTCATGGGTCATGAAGGCCAGGAAGTCGCCCTTGGCCTGGTTGGCCCGCTCGGCCTCGGCACGCGCATCCTGGACCTTGCGCACCAATGAATACTGATAGAGCGGCAGCAGGATCAAAAGGACCAGAAAGAAGCCCGCCTCGAAGGCATGCATACGCCACTGGTCGAGCGCGATCAGGACGAGATTGTAGGCCGTCACCGCGACCAGCGAGGCCACCAGCAGCGGATACTTGCCGAACCGTGTCCCAGCCGAGATGAAGACCAGGATATAGAGTAGATAGAATGGACTGATCGCCTCGCGGGTGATGAAGATGGCGAGGCTGATGGTGATCACGTCCAGACAGATGCCGACATAGACCCGTGCCGGCCAGTGTGGGCGCCGCGTGATGCTGATCAGAAAGGTGACATTGGAGAGCAGATAGAGGGTCAGGAGCGTGATATAGAAGGGCCAGTCCACGACATAATAGTCGGTCGCCGCCGCCAGTGCGATGTAGAGCGCGCCCACCAGGCAGGTCGAGATGCGCACCAAGGTCGATTGCATCTCGGGGTTGCCGAGCAATTGGCGCGAGATTCCCAAACGTTCGAGCATTCCCTGCATTCACCTGACTCCTTGGGTCTGGCGGCCAGATCGCGTCACGCGGTGAGCGCAACCGTGAGACCGCATGATCGTGATATATTGTATCCGTCCAGCATCGGCTGACGGGTTTCCGATTTCATTGCACACTGCTCGGCAAGGTTTGTCGGTCCAGCCCCGATGGAGCGGCGGTCCTCTCCGAGCATCGATTCGGCGGCGAGCGTCGCGCGACCATCCGCTCAAGAGAAACGAGGAGAATAGAATGTCAAAGAAACATCCGATCGTCGCCGTCACCGGATCCTCGGGCGCCGGCACCACCACGGTCAAACGTGCCTTCGAGCACATCTTCTATCGCGATGGCATCAAGGCCGCGGTGATCGAGGGTGACAGCTTCCATCGATATGACCGTGCCGCGATGAAGGCCGAGATGGCGCGTGCCGCCAAGGAGCACCGCAATCTCAGTCACTTCGGTCCCGAGTCCAACCATTTCGATCTACTCGAGGATCTCTTCCGCCAGTATAGCGAGACCGGAACCGGCAAGCAGCGTTACTATCTGCACAGTGACGAGGAGGCCGCGCACCACAATGCCCGTCTCGGCACCGAATTGACCGCGGGTCAGTTCACCCCCTGGGAGGATCTGACCGCCAATACCGACGTGCTCTTCTATGAGGGATTGCACGGTCTGGTGGTCACCGAGACCGAGAACGTCGCCAAGCATGTCGATCTTGGCGTGGGCGTGGTGCCCATCATCAATCTGGAGTGGATCCAGAAGATCTTCCGTGACAATGCCGAGCGCGGCTACTCGGCCGAGGCGATCGTCGACACCATCATGCGGCGCATGCCCGACTATATCCGTCATATCACACCCCAATTCTCCCTGACCGACATCAACTTCCAGCGTGTCGCCACCGTCGACACCTCCAATCCATTCATCGCCCGTGACATCCCGACGGCGGACGAGAGCTTCGTCATCATCCGCTTCAAGAACCCCGAGGCACTCGAGATCGACTTTCCCTATCTGCTGTCCATGATACACGATTCATTCATGTCACGCAGAAATACGATGGTCGTGCCAGGCGGCAAGATGGGCATGGCCATGGAGATCGTCCTCCAACCCATCATCGAGCGCATGATGGAGTCGCGCAAGGTCTAGCCGGCCCCGCGCACGCCCCTGAGGGGCGAATTCATTCGCCCCGACGCCTCACGCCCCACACCCATCGGAAGACCCGAGGGTCACGCATTCGCCAACGCACCGCGCGCTCGCAGCCCTCTCTGGGGCCATTCATGCCGCCGATACCTGCGCCCATCAGGCCGCCACCCCGGCTTGGATGGATCAGCGCGCGCGCGGACCCTCGAGACCGGCGCGGTCGACCCAACCGCCACGACAGTCTGGTGCGCGCTTGGGCGCGGCCTGGATCAGCTCACCGAGCGCGGTGGTGGTCGAGGGATCACCCCTCAGACCGATCCGCAGCTCTTGGATCAGATCGCCATCACATGTCATGCGCACACGCTCTCCCGCGCCCTTGCCGAAGGCCTCGTCGAAGGCGGCCTGGACCCGAGTGGCGCGCAGACGCTGACCGATGTGCGACTCGAAGAGTGCTTGCACGGCCGAGGCATTGAGCTGCTCGAGCAGCTCGATCGAATGACGATAATAGGTCTCGGCATCGGTTCCATAACAGGTGCCATGCTTGATCCACTCGTGCCGATGCAGATCGGACTGGGTCCCCGGCATCAGCGCGCTCAAGCGCGCGCGGGTCGGCTCGGTCAGCTCGACGGCGGGCAGGCGGTGCCACTGACCCGTGGACGAGAGCCGACGCGCGCGCTCATCGACATTGCAATAGCTGTTGTCGATCGGCTGCGGCCACAGACCATGGAGCGAGAAGCGACGCGCTTCCGGTCGATCCGGATGTTGGTCGCGACACTCATCGCGTCCTGGCTGCCGCTCGCAGAAGGCCGGATGCCAGGTCACCGCGAGCACCAACTGAGCGGCTTTGACGCCTTGCGCTGGAGCGCGCGTCGGCGCCTCCCCAGCCGGCTCGGTCAGGAGTCGGCCGCACTCCAGCGCGACCCAGCGCTCCTTTGGGTCGGACTGCTCGAATCTCAGCCGATAGTGGGTCGGGTCTTGCGCGCGGTTGGTCCCGACGACGCGATAGCGCTCTCCCGCAACCAGCTCGAGCCCGTCCGGATTGTCCCCCCGCTTGATCGAGATGGTCGCCGGACAGGCCTGCTCGGCGATCAAGACACCCTCGAGCCTAGCAGGCGCCGCGACACTCAGCACGCTGATGAGACCCAGCAGAAGCACCGCGCGGCGCAAGCGCCAGGGCGCGCCCGAGCGCGGGCGGTTTCCTGGGGTCAGGAGCACGGCCGCGGCCCTCATGCACGCTCGTCCTCGGCGCCAGGCACCGCCTGATCCGAATCCAACGACTCGATGCTCAGGAGATGGACACGGCGACTGTCGGCGCGCATGACGGTGAAGCGAAAGCGTCCGATCTGGATCGATTCACCACGCTTGGGCAGATGACCGAGCGCGTTCACCACCAGACCGCCGATGGTGTCGAGCTCATCGTGGTAGAAATCGGTGCCAAAATACTCGTTGAAGTCATCGATGGTGGTGCGGGCCTTGGCACTGAAGGCATCCGGACCACGCCTGAAGATCCCCGGACCCTCGTCATAATCGTGCTCGTCATCGATCTCGCCGACGATCTGCTCGAGCACGTCCTCGATGGTGACGAGTCCGGCGGCACTGCCATATTCGTCGATGACGATCGCCATGTGATTACGACTGGCGCGAAATTCCTTGAGCAGCACATTGAGCCGCTTGCTCTCGGGGACGAAGACCGCGGAGCGTAACAGGTCGCGGATATTGAATGGACGCCGCACATGATCGCGGCAGAAGGCGAGTAGATCCTTGGCGAGCAGGATCCCGACCACCTCGCCCTTGTCGTCACCGGTGACCGGGAAGCGTGAGTGGGCCGATTTGATGGCGATCTCCATGATCCGCTCCAAGGGATCGTCACGCTTGAGATAGACCATCTCGGCACGCGGGACCATGATATCGCGGACCCGCAGGTCGGAGACCTGCAAGACCCCCTCCATCATGCTCAAGGCATCCGTGTCGAGCAGCTCACGCTCCTTCGCGTCCTTCAGCACCTCCAGGAGCTGCTCCTTGTCCTGAGGCTCGCCCCCGAGCAATTGGCCGATACGCTCCAACCAATTGCGCGAGCGCGAGCCATCGCTAGATCGATCACTCGTCATGTTGTCTCAGTCGTCCTCATAGGGTGATGGGAAACCCAGCTCGCCGAGGATCAGCGATTCCAGGCGCTCCATGGCCGCGGCGTCGCTCTCGGTCAGATGATCATGGCCCAACAGATGCAGCACGCCATGGACCACCATGTGCGCCCAATGCGCATCCGCGGTCTTGGCTTGTTCGCGGGCCTCGCGCTCGACCACTTCCGCGCAGATGACCAGGTCACCGAGCAGATCGGCGATCGGGTCGGAGTGATCCAGACCGGGTGGCAGCTCGAATGGAAAGGAGAGCACGTTGGTGGCCCCGACACGTCCGCGGTAGGTGCCATTCAAGTCAGCGCCCTCGGCCTCATCCACGACTCGGATGGTCAGCGCCGCGCGCTCGCGTCGCCCCCGCAGTGCCACCTCGGCCCACCGCTCGAAATCGGTCGGCGTCGGCAGGTCGGGGCGCTGGGTCGCGATCTGTAGATCCAGGTCCAGGATCATCATCGCCTCGCCGGCTCAGCCGGTCGCCAACCGCGTCGCGCTCGCGTGAGTGGCATCCAGTGCGCGCAAGGGGGCCGGCTGCTCGAAGGCGTCATAGGCATTGACGATGCGTTGAACCAGCGCGTGACGCACCACGTCGCGGGCATTGAAGAAGGTGAAGCTGATCCCCTCGACATCTCTGAGGATCTCGACCGCTTGACGCAGTCCAGAGGGTTGTCCACGCGGCAGATCGACCTGGGTCACATCACCCGTGATCACCGCGGTCGAGCCGAACCCGATCCGGGTGAGAAACATCTTCATCTGCTCGGGCGTGGTGTTCTGCGCCTCGTCGAGGATGATGAATGCATCGTTGAGCGTGCGTCCGCGCATGTAGGCCAGCGGGGCGACCTCGATCACGTTGCGCTCGATCAGCTTGGTGACCTTCTCGAATCCCAGCATCTCGAAGAGCGCGTCATAGAGCGGACGCAGATAGGGATCGACCTTCTGCGCGAGATCGCCCGGCAGGAAGCCCAGACGCTCACCCGCCTCCACCGCCGGACGCACCAACAGCACACGCCGCACGCGCTCGGTCTCGAGTGCCTCGACCGCGCAGGCGACCGCCAGGTAGGTCTTGCCGGTCCCCGCCGGGCCGACGCCGAAGTTGATGTCGTGCTTGAGGATGGCGTGCAGATAGCCCTGTTGATTGGGACCACGGGCCTTGATCAGACCCCGGCGTGTCTTGATCACCACCTGTGGGAGATCCGCCCCGGCCGCTGCCAGCAAGGCATCGGCGCCCGAGGCTTGCAAGGCCAGATGGATCGACTCGGGTGTCAGGACGGTCTCGGCGGACTCGGCATAGAGGTCGTGCAAGAGCCGCTCGCCCAGGCGGACCCCGTCGGCGTCGCCGATGAGTCTGAAATTGAGACCGCGATTGCTGATCTCGATGCCGAGCCGGCGCTCGAGCTGGCGCAGATGCTGATCGAGCTGACCACACAGATTGGCCAGACGTTCATTGTCGGCAGGCGCAAGCTCGAAATCCAGGGTGTGCAATTGGGTGGGCAAGCAGGACGCTCCGGTCATCCAGTGACGGTGGGATCGGGGGGGCCCAGATCCGGTGGATATGATGCGTTGAACAAATCGCAGGCCAGTCTCAGACCGCCAGCGCCGGCGTCAAACGACCGCGCAGCGAGTTGGGAAGCGCCTCGGTGATCTCCAGATCCACGAAGTCGCCGATCAGCGTGGCCGCGCCATCGAAGTTGACGACACGATTGTTCTCGGTGCGTCCGGCGAGCTGTCCCGGATCCTTGCGCGACACCCCCTCGACGAGCACCCGCTGGACGCTGCCGACCATGGCCTCGCTGTACTGGCGCGCTTGGAGGGCGATGCGCTCCTGCAGGCGCTCGAGTCGCACCTTCTTGACCGCGAGCGGGACATCGTCCGGATAGTCGGCCGCCGGCGTGCCAGGTCGCCGGCTGTAGATGAAGCTGAAGCTCTGATCGAAGCCGACCTCCTCGACCAGACGCAGGGTCGCCTCGCAATCACGCTCGGTCTCGCCCGGGAACCCCACGATGAAATCGCTGGAGATGCCGATGCCCGGTCTGGCCTCGCGCAGACGACGGATCTTGGAGCGATACTCCAAGGCCGTGTGACCCCGTTTCATGGCCGCCAGGATGCGATCCGAGCCGGACTGCACCGGGAGATGCACGAAGCTCACCAGCTTGGGCACCTCGGCGAAGACCTCGATCAGACTGCTGGAGAACTCCACCGGATGGCTGGTCGTGAAGCGGATCCGCTCGATCCCCTCGATGGCCGCCACATAGCGGATCAAGAGTGCCAGATCAGCGCTCGCGCCATCCTCGTCGGCCAGCACGCCCCGATAGGCGTTGACGTTCTGACCAAGCAGATTGACCTCGCGCACCCCCTGCTCGGCGAGCGCCGCCACCTCGGCGATGACATCGTCGAATGGACGACTGATCTCCTCGCCGCGGGTATAGGGAACGACACAGTAGGTGCAATATTTCGAGCAGCCCTCCATGACCGACACGAAGGCGCTGGGCCCGGCGGCCGTGGGCATGGGCAAGCGATCGAACTTCTCGATCTCGGGGAAGGATACATCGATCTGTGGCGAGCGCTGCTCGCGCAGCCTCTTGATCATGGCCGGCAGACGATGCAGTGTCTGCGGGCCGAAGACGAGGTCGACATAGGGCGCCCGCGCACGGATCGCCTCGCCCTCTTGACTCGCCACGCAACCACCGACGCCGATGATCAGGTTTGGGTTGGCGCGCTTCAGTGGCTTCCAACGACCAAGCTGCGAGAAGACCTTTTCTTGCGCCTTCTCGCGGATGGAGCAGGTATTGAGCAGCAGGACATCCGCGTCCTCGGGACAGGCGGCCAGTTCGAGACCCTCGAATGCGCTCAGAACCTCCGCCATCCGCGCGGAGTCGTATTCGTTCATCTGGCAACCGTGGGTCTGGATATAGAGCTTGCGTGACATCGATCAGGCGGGCACACGAGACGCTTGATAGCGCCGATGGGAACAAGTATGGGGTGGTCGCGGCCGCCGCGCAAGCCCCGCGCCGGCCGGGCCGGCTCGGGGTGGCAGCGCAAGCGACTCAGCGCGGACTGCCATTGCCATTCGGGTGCTGGGTGACGGACAGATCCCAGAGCGCCGGGGAATGGTAGAGCCGGGCCAATGCCAGCTCGCGATGGCTCTCCAGCTCACGCGGACAGTGATCGCCGAAACGGGTGAACAGCTCCTCCTGGTCATGGGTCTCGAGACGCGCGCTCTCGCGATCGACGTTCATGATCGAATAGAAGTCGTCACGACTGAAGTCCAGCCCCGTCCAGTTGAAGGCGTCATAGTCCGGGATCCAGCCGATCGGGCTCTCGACCGCCGCGCCACAGTCGCGGCACCGCTTGATCACCCACTCCAGGACACGCATGTTCTCGCTGAAGCCGGGCCAGATGAAATGGCCATGGTCATCCTTGCGAAACCAGTTGACTCGGAAGATCCGGGGCGGGGTCGAGACGGCGCGGCGACCGATGCGCAGCCAGTGCAGCCAGTAGTCGGCCATGTTGTAGCCACAGAAAGGCAGCATCGCCATGGGATCACGCCGCACCGCGGCCTGGCCGATCGCCGCCGCCGTCGCCTCCGATCCCATGGTCGCCGCCAGATAGACACCATGTTCCCAGTTGTAGCTTTGGAAGGCGAGCGGGAAATGGCGACTCACCCGACCGCCGAACAGAAAGGCGTCGATCGGCACGCCCTTGGGGTTCTCCCACTCGGGATCGATCGATGGGCAAGCCGAGGCCGGCGCGGTGAAGCGCGCATTCGGATGCGCCGCGGAGCGCCCACATCCGGGCGTCCAGTCCTCGCCGCGCCAATCGATGAGGTGGTCGGGCGGCTCCTTGGTCAGACCCTCCCACCAGACATCGCCATCATCGGTGAGCGCACAATTGGTGAAGATGGCATTCGCGTTCAATGCCGCCAGGGCGTTGGGGTTGGATTCGGCATTGGTGCCCGGGGCCACGCCGAACAGACCATACTCGGGGTTGATGGCATAGAAACGGCCATCCTGCAGGTTCGGCTTGATCCAGGCGATATCGTCGCCGACCGTGGTGACCTTCCAGCCCTCGTAGCCGGGAGGCGGGATCAACATGGCGAAGTTGGTCTTGCCGCAGGCGCTCGGGAAGGCGGCGGCAATGTAGCGCTTGTCATGATCGGGCGACTCCACGCCCATGATCAGCATGTGCTCGGCGAGCCAGCCCTCGTCGCGCGCCATCACCGAGGCGATCCGCAGGGCGAAACACTTCTTGCCGAGCAGTGCGTTGCCGCCGTAGCCGCTGCCGAACGACCAGATCTCGCGGGTCTCGGGGAAATGGGTGATGTACTTGTCCTCGATGTTGGCCGCACAAGGCCAGGGCACATCCTGCTCACCGGGCTGCAATGGCGCACCGACAGAGTGCACGCAGGGGACGAACTCACCCTGCTCGCCGAGCACGTCGAGCACCGCCTGACCCATCCGCGTCATGATCCGCTGGTTGACCACGACATAGGGCGAATCAGTGACCTGCACCCCGATGTGCGCGATCGGTGAGCCGATCGGCCCCATGCTGAACGGGATCACATAGAGGGTACGACCGCGCATGCAGTCCTTGAACAGACCCCGCAGCAGCGCCTTGGCCCCGCGCGGCTCCATCCAGTTGTTGGTGGGACCGGCATCCTCCTCGCGCAACGAGCAGATGAAGGTGCGATCCTCGACCCGCGCCACATCGCTCGGATGCGAGCGCGCGAGAAAGCAGTTCGGGCGCTTTTCGGGGTTCAACCGGGTGAAGGTGCCGGATGCGACCATCTCGGCACAGAGCCGGTCATACTCCTCTTGCGAGCCGTCACACCAGTAGACCCGGTCGGGCTGGCAGAGCTCGGCCAGATCGGACACCCAGCGCAAGAGTTGACGGTTCTTGGTACGGGTCTCCCCGTCGTGCCTGGTGGACATGCATGACTCCTCAAAGACGAAAGCGCAATCGACAAGCGGCGACATAGTACCCTGACAGGAGCAGATTGGCGCGGGTCTGTGCGACAGCGAGGATGAACCCAGTCCAGTCACGAGATCCGCCCCGCTGATCAACGACCCGCCCGCCAATCGACGAACCTACATCGACCCTGGCACAACATGAACGCAAATTTCATACCTCATGCCGAGCTCGTGCCGAATTCATTCCGCGCCGATTCGGCTACTCGCTCACAGGCTCATCCCCGCGCTACCATTTCGCCCATGAGAATCAAGCACGGACCAAACCAGAGACCAATGCGCATCGAGCCTCGGCGATCAGCCACCGACCGACAGACGCACCCAGCGACACCGGGGCCTCGGCGCACCGCGTGGCGACAGGCAACCAGGGACACGCGCTGACATGGAGCATCAACCCCGCAAACGCTTCGGCCAGAATTTTCTCAGGGATGACGCGGTCATCGACCGCATCCAGGGCGCGATCGCGCCCAAGCCTGGCGAGCATCTGATCGAGATCGGACCCGGCGAGGGCGCCATCACACGCGGCCTGCTCATGGCGGCGGGCACGCTCGACGTCATCGAGCTCGACCGCGACCTGGTCGGCCCGCTCGGCGAGCGGCTTGGCGCGCTCGGCGACCTGCGCATCCACCAGGGCGATGCCTTGCGGATCGACCTCGCCAGCCTGGTGCCCCCCGGCACCCGCCTGCGACTGGTCGGCAACCTCCCCTACAATATCTCCACTCCATTACTCTTTCGTTTCATCGAGCAGCTCGATTGCATCCACGACATGCATTTGATGCTGCAACAAGAGGTCGCCGAACGGATCGCCGCCGATCCCGGCAGCAAGGCGTACGGCCGTCTGTCGGTCATGGTCCAGACCCGCTGCAGCGCCGAGACGCTCTTCAAGATCCCACCCGAGGCCTTCAGACCCCCGCCCAAGGTGACATCGGCCTTCCTGAGGCTGCGCCCACACCGCCCGCCACGCGTGCACATCGACGACCCCGAGCGACACGCACGGATCGTCGCCGCCGCCTTCAATCAGCGCCGCAAGACACTGCGCAACAGCCTCTCGGGTCTGCTCGATGAGGCGACCCTGAGCGCGCTCGGCATCGACCCCAGACTCCGCGCCGAGCAGCTGGATGTCGCCAGTTTCGCGCGACTCGCCAACGCCCGCCCCGCGTAGGAGCGGATGCAGTCGCCCAACCGCGCGTCCCCATGACCTCGATCGCACAGCCCTGCCTGTCGCCCCGGCCGCTCGCCCGAGGACGCGGATGCAAGGGATTGCGATGCACCGGCAATGACCCTCCCGCGCCGGGCCGACCCTTGCAAACGGATCCGAAAACCCTGAATCTGACCGATCAGTGTAGGGTTTTCGAGGAGCAACACGACGATGGCCGATCAGGTACCCGAGGACACCGAAGACGCGAGCAGCGCCGCGATCCAGCTCGCGCGCGCAAACGATGTGCTACCGGGTCAGATCCCGATCCTGCCGGTCGCCTCGCGGCCGTTCTTTCCCGGCCAGGCGGTCCCGCTGATGATGAACGCCGCCAATTGGTCACCGACGCTCAAGCTGGTCAGCGAGACCGATCACAAGATCCTCGGCGTCGTACTGGTGCGCAGCGAGAGCTCGGAAGAGGCCGGCATCACCGATTTTCACCCCATCGGCACCGCCTGCCGGGTGCACCGAGTCCATCATCAGGATGGTCATCTCCAGGTCCTGGTGGAATGTCTGCAGCGCTTTCGCATCGGCACCTGGTTGACCCGCGAGGCCCCCTTCAGGGCCCAGGTCAGCTATCTGCCCGAGCCCTTGGGCCCGCCCGACGAGGAGGTCAAGGCCTATGCCATGGCGGTCATCAACACCATCAAGGAGCTGCTGCCGCTCAACCCGCTCTATGTGGAAGAGCTGCGCATGTTTCTCGACCGCTTCGGCCCGGATGACCCCTCGCATCTGGCCGACTTCGCGGTGAGCCTCACCACCTCGACCAAGGAGCAGCTTCAGGAGGTCCTGGAGATCGTGCCGCTGCTGCCGCGCATGGAGAAGGTCCTGGTCCTGCTCAACAATGAGCTCGAGCTCGCCCGTGCCCAACAGAAGATCAGGCGCACGGTCGAGGAGAAGATGCAGAAGCAACAGCGCGAGTTCTTCCTGCGCGAGCAGCTCAAGGCGATCCAGAAGGAGCTCGGCATCGCCAAGGACGATCGCACCGCCGAGCTCGACCGTTTCACCGAGCGGCTCGCCCAGCTGACACTGAGCGAGCAGGCGCAGAAACGCGTCGATGAGGAGATGGACAAGCTGCGGATGCTCGAGACCGGCTCGCCCGAATACTCGGTCACCCGCAACTATCTGGACTGGATCACCATCCTGCCCTGGGGCAAGCACTCGAAAGACAAGTTGGATCTCAAGCGCGCGCGGCGCGTGCTCGACCGCGACCACTATGGTCTGGAGGATGTGAAGAAACGCATCCTCGAGTTTCTCGCCGTGGGCATCCACAAGGGCGAGATCGCCGGCTCCATCATCCTGCTGGTCGGCCCGCCCGGTGTCGGCAAGACCTCGATCGGACACTCGATCGCCGATGCCCTGGGGCGGCGCTTCTATCGCTTCTCGGTCGGCGGGATGCGCGACGAGGCCGAGATCAAGGGTCACCGCCGCACCTACATCGGCGCCATGCCGGGCAAGTTCCTCCAGGCGATGAAGGACGCCGGCACCGCCAACCCGGTGATCATGCTCGACGAGATCGACAAGATCGGCGCCTCCTATCGGGGCGACCCGGCCTCCGCCCTGCTCGAGGTCCTGGACCCCGAGCAGAACCAGGACTTTCTCGACCACTATCTGGATCTGCGCTTCGACCTCTCCAAGGTGCTCTTCGTCTGCACCGCCAATCAGCTCGACACCATCCCGGGTCCACTGCTCGACCGCATGGAGGTGATCCAGCTCTCGGGCTATATCGCCGAGGAGAAGCTGCAGATCGCCAAGAAATATCTACTCCCGCGCCAGATCGAGCGCGCCGGTCTGGAGGCGGGCACGGTCAAGCTCGACACCAAGACCCTGCGTGCACTCATCGAGGCCTATGCGCGGGACGCCGGGGTGCGGCGCCTGGAGAAACAGCTCGGCAAGATCGTGCGCAAGGTCGCGGTGCGTCTGCTCGAAGGCGAGACCGCACCGATCAAGGTCGCTGAGTCGGATCTGAAGGACTATCTGGGCAGCCCGGTGTTTCGCGACGAGCGCAAGCTCTCGGGCCCCGGGGTGGTCACCGGACTGGCCTGGACCGCGATGGGCGGGGCCACGCTCTCCATCGAGGCCGCCCGTGCCCATGGCTTCAACCGCGGCTTCAAGCTCACCGGCCAGCTCGGCGACGTCATGAAGGAGTCCGCCGAGATCGCCTACGACTATCTCGTCGGTCATGCCGCGGCGCTCGGTGCCGACCCCAAATTCTTCGAGAGCGCCTTCATCCATGTCCACGTCCCGGCCGGCGCGACCCCCAAGGACGGCCCCTCGGCCGGCATCACCATGACCTCAGCGCTCCTCTCGCTCGCACTCGGCAAGCCGGTCCGCCGACTCGCCATGACCGGCGAGATCACCCTCACCGGCGAGGTCTTCCCGGTCGGCGGCATCCGCGAAAAGCTCATCGCCGCACGCCGCGCCGGCATCCGCGAGATCATCCTACCCGCCGACAACCGCGGCGATTTCGAGGAAGTCCCCGAGCATGTGCGCAAGGGACTCAAGGTGCATTTCGCCTCGCGTTACCGCGACCTGCTCCCCCTGCTGTTCGACACATGACAGGGAACACATGAAAGGGGAGACATGACTGGAGACAAATGAAAGGGGGTACATGACAGGGGACACATGACAAGGGAGTCGCCGAGCGGACCGAAATCGGACCAGCGTGTCGCGGCCCCAAGGAAATCGGCAACCCCCAAGAAATCGCAAACCTCCAAAGGAGTCGAGACCCCCCAAGGGAGTCGGGGCGTCCTCGCCCCGAGTAAGGGAGTCGCTGATCAATTTCAGAATCGCGACGGTAGCCCATCGCAAGTCGCTGATATTCGCACCCCCGATCCAACGGGATCCGAATATTTCAGCATTTCCTAAGGCCAGTCGCGACGCTGATCCTGAAGCAGAGCCTTCATGCGAGTATCGATCGACCCTGAATGCGCTCGAAGATCCGCACTCGGGGCCAGGAGGCCCCGACTCCTCTTCGCTGAGCCTTCCCGCGCTCCAGCCTAAGAACGCCTCCCGGACGCACCAGCAGCCAGCACAGCACCGTCGGGTGGATCAATCACAGCACCTCAGGGTGAATCAAACGCAGCGGATCAACCAGCAGCCAGCACAGCGCCGATTGCTCGTCTTCGCCAACCTCGCCGCGCGGATCCTCTACACTTGGGCTGATCTGTTCAGCCAGCAGCTGAAGAGCGGTGACGTCGCGTTCGGCTGCGCCCACCCGGCCCAGTCTCTGGAGCATGGGGACGATCAACATCGCGGGGCTCGGCGTGATGCCGATGAGTACGCCGAGCAGCACCCATTGCGCTGGCATCCCGGCCGGGATGCCGGGATCCAAGTCATGAAGGGCCATCCTTCAGTCGCGATCCACCTGTTCAGGTTTGGCGGACGGGGGATCTTGCCTGATCGGATCGTGCGGGGTTCGGCGGGATGCGCTTCGCTTTCCCGACCTACGGTGTTGTTTTTATTGTTCTTCTAGTGAAAGATCGTCTCCGCGGTCTCGGCGCTCAGGAGGCGTTTCGACCACTGCAGCAGTTGCTCGGGCTCGGCGGCCGTGATGCGCTCGCGGTAGGCGTCGACGGTGTCCGGCCCGAACTTCTCTTGTAGCAGCGTCAGCAACATGATGGCTTCGCCCTGCTTGACGCCCTTCTCGATCCCTGCTTGTTCAACCGTGGTGACATAAGGCATACGCTGTTGCTCCTCGTAGGCATAGAGTTGTTGGCGAAAATTTTCTTCCAGTCCCGCGGGTAGGCGAATCATCCAGTCGATGAGTCGGAACAGCTCCAAGATCAGCGCGCGCCCATAACCGCGCTCGTACATCAGGCGGATCAGGCGGAACTTCCAGCCCTTGAGCAGCTCGGCGTCATCGGTGACCTTGACGTGAACCTGCGCCATCACCACCAAGGCGAAGACGTTGTCGCTCGCTTCCAGCGCCGCCCAGCGCTCCGGCTCGGTGTAGTCGAGCAGTTTGACCATGGGAAACTCGAACAGGATCCGACAACCCCAGCGGCCATCCGCGTAACACACCGGGCGAAACTGCCGGTTGCTGTCGCTCAGCACCGCGAGGCTGACCACGGAGCGATCGTAGCGGTCGCGAATCCGGTAGTTATACTGGAACATCCGCTGGGGAAACACGGCCTGCGCATCACCCTGGACCTCGACATGCACCAACACCCAGGTCTCACGACCGTCCCGGGTGCGCACATCGAGCAGCTTATCCGCGTAACGCCGTCCGCTGTCGGCATCGCCAGTGATCTGCTGCAGCTCACTGTCGAGCGAGCGATAAGGCGCGCTCCAGTCGATCTCGGCATGGATGGCCGGAAACAGCAGCGCGAGAAACTCCGGGAAGAAGCGCTCCAAGGCCTCCTTCCAAGGGCTGTCCTGATCGCTCTTGGCGGATCCGGATGAGGAGTGAGTGTGGGTGCTGACCATGGGCCGAGTTTAGCCGATTGAGCGTCGGTTGGGGACGTTGCCACGAAACCGTGGCCCGTCCCGGGTTTTCCCTCGCGGATCCTCTACACTTGGACTGACCTGTTCAGCCAGCAGCTGAAGAGCGGTGAGGATTACTCCCAGTTGCGCCCGGTCCATGCCATCTGGATCCTCGAGGCACCGCTGTTTCGCGACCGTCCCGACTACGCCCATTGCTTTCAGATCCAAGACGCGCTC
>RZZN01000163.1 GCA_009929855.1 Gammaproteobacteria bacterium | reverse complement strand
CGATCACCCCGACTGGCGGGTCGCGCGCGATACCGAGATCGGCTTCGACCCGACCGAATCGGACGCGCAGATCAAGTGCAACCTCTTCGGCGGCTGGCCCACCGAGCCCAAGCCCGGCACCTGCACGCGACTCCTCGAGCTGCTTGAGTATCTGTGCAGCGGCGAGAGCAACAGCACCGAAGTCTATGACTGGGTGCTCGATTGGCTGGCGTATCCGCTCCAGCATCGCGGCGCGAAGATGCACAGCGCGATTGTCATTCACGGTCCGCAAGGGACCGGCAAGTCGCTGTTTTTCGAGGCGTACGGGCGGATTTTCGGGGAGTACGGGCGGATCTTGGGACAGGAGGCGCTCGAGGATAAGTTCAACGCCGACTGGGCGGAAAAGAAGCTCTACATCCTCGCCGACGAGGTCCTCGCGCGCGGGGACATGTTCCACGTCAAAAACAGGTTAAAAGGCTTCATAACCGGCGGGACCATAAGGGTAAATCCCAAAAACGTCGCCGCGCACAACGAAAAGAACCAGATGAACATCGTCTTCCTGAGCAACGAGCGCCAACCGCTCGTGCTGGAAGAAGACGACCGCCGGCACTGCGTCATCTGGGTGCCGCCCAAGCTCCCGAAGGCGTTCTTCGACGAAGTGACCGCGGAGATCGACGCGGGCGGTATCCCCGCGCTGCATCACTTCCTGCTGACGCGCGACCTGGGCGACTTCTCGCCCGCCTCGCACCCGCCGAGCACCAGCTCCAAGCGCGACTTGATCGTCCAGTCCACCAGCTCCGAGGAGCGCTTCGTCCAGGAGTGGCGCGCGCTCGAATTGGAGGCGCCCCGCGGCGGCACGCTGCCGTTCTGTCCGTGCCTCGGGGCGGATCTGTACCGCACGTACCGGCGATGGTGCGACCGCAACGGCGAGCGGGCCAGGCGAGCACAGGACCTGATCGGGCACTGCAACAAGCTGCACGGTTGGCAGGCCGGAAAGCCGGAATGGACGTGGCGCAATTTCCAGGACAAGACACGGGTCCAGCGCAAGCTGGTGATCCCCGCCGCGGCCGCGCTCGAGCAAGCGGTCGCGCTCGACCAAGGCCAGACGCAGGAGCGCTACCGGCCCGACGCCTACGCCACGCGCATCGAATGGGCCACCGTGGGCTATCTCGATTTCGCAAACGCAGTCACCGACGCGTCGGATCCCGGGTACTGACCGCGATGGTTACGCATGGTTACGCATGGTTACGCATGGCGGTTACGCATCAAGCGATTGATTTTAAAGGATGGTTACGCATGGTTACGCCTGAAACCCTCGCGCGTATATACGAGAAAACGACACCGCCCCACCGCAGCATGTGTGTCTCGCGCGTATACGTGTGAAGCGTAACTAGCGTAACCATGCGTAACCATCAATAGAATTAGAGGGCTATAGACAAGTGAAGCGTAACCACAAGCGTAACCATTCGGCGATCAAGCGTAACCATGGTCAATCCTTGACCGGCTTTGCCCCGGAAATGGCTGTTTCCGGCTCCGCCGCCGGCCGGTTCGCCCCGGAAACGGCGCGCAACGGCACCGCGGGCGCCGTTGCTTCCCCCGTTGCGGCCGGATCGCGGAGCGCCTGACATGCCCGAGCGCGTCACCCAAGCCGAATTCGCCCGTCGTCTCGGCGTGGAGCGCTCCACCGTCCACCGCTGGGTCAAGTCCGGGCGGATCGCGCTCGGCGCCGACGGGCTGCTCGACTACGCCCAAGCCGTCCGGGAGCGCGACGCCTCCGAGAGCCCGCTCCCGAAGCACCAGGCGCGTAAGGCGCAGTTCGACGAGCTCCGGGCGGCCAAGGCCAGCGCCGCCGCCGCGGAGGCCGCTACGGGCCGCTCCTGCGACGCGAGCGCTACCTCGGATGCCGCCGCCCCGGCCTCGGCCTCCGGATTCGGAACCCCGGACCCGACCGGCATCGTCGACGTCGGCGTCGCGATGAAGCTGGAAACCTACAAGCTGCAGCGTGCCAAGGCAGAGCTTGCGAACTTGGAGCTCGACAAGGCAGCAGGCCTGCTGGTGGAGCGCGCCGAGGTCGACTTCGTGCTGGCCGATTTCGGGGCCCAGGTGCGCGCGGTCCTCGAAGGGCTGGCCGATCGCCTCACCCCGGCGCTCGACGGCCACCAGGGCAATACCGCGACCCTGCACAAGATCATCGACGACGTCGCCCGCGAGGGCTTGGAGACCGTCGCCGACTACATGGCGCGCAAAGCCGCCGAATCCACCGAGGCATCCGCCTGATGCGCCACGCCTGGGAGAAGCTCGAAACCCACCGTTACCGGTGCGCCCGCTGCGGGATGGACAAGACCAACGCCATCCTCCCGGAGGCGAGCGAGCGCGGCTGGGCGCAATGGGAGACGCGGTTCGCGCGCGCCGGCGAGACCTGGACCGGCGCCACGCCGCCTTGTTGCGGGTCGCTCCCGGAGCCGGCCGCGCCCGCGTTGGTCTGGACCCGCGTGGACCAGTACCACGCGCTCGCCGAGACCGGCGAGCGGGTCAGCGCCGGGCGCTGCGCCCAAGGCTTGCAGTTCTTCGCCTGGGGTGCGGACGTCGCGCCGGGGCTCAAGTGGTACGAATGGCCGCTCGGCGACAAGTACCACTACAAGCGCGGCGAGCATGTGCCGCAGCGCCGCGCGCTCTTGGGCGTGTTTGCGACGGCGGATGAGGCGCGTGCGGCGTGCGCACGGAATGCGGCGAAGCGCAGCCCCGAGGTTGCGGCATGAACGCGCAGCTCGACCACGCCGCTCGCCCCCTGCAGGCCCTCTCCGCCCCTCGCGCCCACCCGCCGCGGCGCTCCTCCGTCCCGATCCACCACGCCCGCGGCCACATGTACGGCACGCTGGCGCGCACCACCCGTCCGCGGCCGGCGACGTCGGTCTCGGCCTGGTCGGATCGGTATCGGGTGCTGACCTCCAAGTCCTCCGGCGAGGCGGGGCCGTGGCGCACGGATCGCGTGCCGTTCGCGCGCGAGATCATGGACTGTCTCTCGACCCACCACCCGGCGCAGCGCATCGTCCTGAAGTTCGCCACCCAGATGACCAAGACCGAGCTCGCCCTCAACTGGCTCGGCTACATCATCGACCACGCCCCCGCGCCGACCCTGGTCGTGCTGCCGACGCTCGAGGTCCGCAAGCGCTGGGTGCGCCAACGCCTCGACCCGCTGCTGAACGAAACCCCGCAGATCCGCCGCGTCTTCGACGGCCGGCGCAAGCGCGACGCGGGCAACTCCGAGGATCTCAAGGACTACCCAGGCGGCATGCTGGTGATCTCCGGAGCCAACAGCCCGGCCTCGCTCGCATCCATGCCCATCAAGTACGTGGTCTGCGACGAGGTCGACCGCTTCCCGTGGGAGGCCGGCGAAGAGGGCGACCCGCTCGGGCTCATCGACGAGCGCACCAAGACCTTCCCGCGCCGCAAGGTCCTGCTCGTCTCCACCCCGACGACCGCAGGAACCTCCCGCATCGACGACGAATACCAGGCCAGCGATCGGCGCGAGTTCGAGGTGCCCTGTCCGCATTGCGGGCACCACCAGGTGCTCTACTGGACCCGCCCGGACGGCGAGCCCGGCCTGATCCGCAACGCCGCCACCGGGGCGGTCTACTACCGTTGCGCCAACAGCGCCTGCGGGGAGCGCATCGACGAGCGCCACAAACCGGGCATGCTCGCCGCCGGGCGCTGGGTGCCTCGCGACCCCGGTAAGTCCGCACGCGGCTATCACATCAACGCCCTCTATGCCCCCATCGGCCTCGGTTTTTCGTGGGCGGAGCTGTGGGACAAGTGGGAAGACGCCCGCGGCGACACCGCC
>RZZN01000162.1 GCA_009929855.1 Gammaproteobacteria bacterium | reverse complement strand
TTAACGCCCAGTCGCTTTCGAAGTCGATGTGTACGGAAAAATGTCCCTAACAGTCTGTTTCTTTTGCTATTTAATTTCCCCTGAAATCCGGGAGAGCCGTCTTGATGAATTCTCCATCTTGATCAATACCATGTTCTTGGTACACACACCCCTCGATTCATCAATTCATATGAGCCCCGCTCGCGCTCACTCAGGTCAGTGCGATCCGACCGATCCCACTCAGCAGCCAAGCGGCAGTCGGCACAAGCTGGATGAGATTTTCACGTCATGGAGTTAGGCGATTTGCCCGCACCAGAGCCCATTTCGCTGGCGAGAATCTGGACTCACATGATCATGTGAATCGCCGTGAGTCAGTCTGGATGCCTGCGCCTGAGTGCGAGCGTGAGAGCTTCACCAGCCATGCCTGCTCGAGGGTCTTCTGGTTATCGCCCCAGCAGCGAGCGCCGCGTCGATCTCGGGCAATGACAGGAGCCCTGACTGCATCACTTGTCGGATGAGAGGATGTGCCGATGGGTTAAGATGTGGACCGCTTGGCGGATTGGCTCAGGCACTGGCGCAGCGCCAGAATCTTGTTAGAGAGGCACCACGTCATGACTCATTCCAAGCCTCCCGCACTGCGTCTGGCGCTCATGGTGGAGGACGATCCCGTGTTTCAACGGGTGTTGGCGGAGGCGATCGCGGGGTTGGGGACACCCTGGATGACCCAGGCCTTTCGCCGCGGGGACGATGCCATCGCCTTCTGCCGGGCGGGCGGGCTCTGCCCTGATCTCGCCTTGGTGGATCTGGGCCTGCCGGACTGCTCCGGGGTGGAGGTGATCCGCGGTCTCGCCCAGCGGTGTCCGGATACGCCGGTGATGGTGGTGTCGATCTTCGCCGACGAGGCGCGGGTCCTGGAGGCGATCCGGGCCGGCGCCTTGGGCTATCTCCTCAAGGATGATCCCAGCCTGCTGATCACCCAAGCCATCGAGCAATTACTGGCGGGTGTCTATCCCATCAGCCCCATGCTGGCGCGCTATCTGTTCAAGCTCGCGGGCCGCGAGCCAAGCGCGCACGAAACCACGACATCCCTCCTGACCCCGCGTGAACACGAGCTCCTGGCTCAGATCGCCGAGGGCCATACCTATGCCGAGTGTGCCGCCGCCATGGGCATCAGCCTCGCCAGCGTGCAGACCCATGTCCGTAACCTCTATCGCAAGCTGGGGGCGCATTCACAGGTGCAGGCCGTCAAGCGGGCCCAGCAGCAGGGACTGTTGTAGCCGCTCAGGGTGTCACTGCTCGAGTGCGTCGGCTGATCGACCCGCCGATGCGGCGGCGGGCGGGCCGAGCGGCAAGGTCAAGCGCAGACGGGTACCGGGATCGAGCCACTCGAAGACCAGGTGTGCACCGATGTCGCGCGCCCGACTTTCCAGATGGCCCAGGCCACGGCCGTAATGGATCTGTGCCGGCAACCCGACACCATCGTCAGTCACGCTCAGCTCGATCCGCCCCTCGGCCCAATAGCTGGCCTCCACCTGAATCTGACGCGCCTGGGCGTGCTTGATGGCGTTATTGAGCCCCTCCTGGAGAATCCGCAGCAATTGCAGCAGGGTCCGCTCTGGCAAGAGCGGACAGTCGGCCAGACGCAGCCGCCAGGTCACGCGGGCCGGCTCCTGGGACAGCCGACGCTCACAGCGGTAGCGATAATCGGCCAAGGCGCGCGCCAGGCTCTGCTCGGTGTTGCCCAATGTGTCGACCAACAGGTGCAGATCGGCCAGACACTCGCCGAGCAGGGCCGCCCCTTCCGCCGAGCTGAATCGATCCTGGCTCATGAGGATCCGCGCGGTGGCCAGTTGCGAGCCAAGGCCGTCGTGCATGTCCTTGAGCAGGTGCTGTCGCTCCACCTGACGCGCCCATTCTCGTTCGGCGGCGAGCAATTCTTCGTGCGCCTGTTGCAGGGCCACCGTGCGCTGCGCGACGAGTTTTTCGAGATGGGTCCGATAGTGGTCCAGATCGGTTTCGACCTGTTTGCGTCGCGTCACATCCAGACTGATGCCGACCATTTGACTGGAGCGTCCCTGCTCGTCGCGGCGGAAATCGGCCCTGGTTTCCAGCCAACGCTGGGTGCCATCGTCTTGGATGACACGGTATTCCAGTCTCAGGGGGCTGCGCTCCCGTATGGCGACCGTCGTCAGGCGCTCGACCTCTGGTAGATCATCGGGGTGAATCCGCGCCCGCCAGGCTGCCACGCGATCCAGGCTCGCGCCGCTCTTGCCGGGTGGCAGGCCCAGCAGACGGGCCATTTCCTCGGTCAAGATCAGCCGATTGGTGTCCAAATCCCAGTCCCAAAAAGCGGCGTCAACCGCCTTCATCGCCAAGCCTTGCCTGATCAGCAGCTTGCGCTCGGCCAGCAGTGACATGGCGAGGCGTGACATGAGCGTGATGCCCAGGACCAGGACGAACCCCGTGGCCGTATAGGTGGCCCAATAGACCCCCATGAAGGCTGATTTTCCAGCCAGTCGCATCATGTCGAGAACGACCACGACCAAGAGCAGATGGGTGATCAGGGTGATCGCGATCTGCAGCGCTTGCCGTGAGCGCCAAGTCCATCGAACCATGAATAAGGCTACAGCCAACAGGGTCATGACCATCGGCAGGTGTAAGGCCAACACGACCCAGCGGTTGTTGTCGCTGAGCCAGGTCGCGAGCGGCATGAGCAGCAGAAAAGCCAGCAGAACGCGCTGCAGCCACCCCGCCGGCCGCTCGAAAATCGCCAGTAACATCAGCAGGAACAGCGGAATGGTGATCAACCGCATGGTGAATACGAACCAGCTGAAGAGCTCCGGGCTGACCGCGGGGGATTGAATCAGGATGTTCAGATTGGTCAGCGCATTGTCGATGCTGCACAGCCCGAACCACAGATAGACCTTGTTGCGACCCAAGATAACGGCCACCGCCAGCGCCATGAGCCCGAGGGACAGATTCAGCCAAGTCAGCCATGAGAGCAGATCCACTTGCCAGAGGCGCTGGCTCAGATAAGGGCCGCGATACAGCTCAGACGCGCCACCGATGTGGACAGGCGACAAACCATTCATTTGTCTGGCGTTGGCATGGATCTCGAATTCCAGCGTATTGGTGCCGGCTTGCCAGAGACTGGGCGGAGGGACGAACAGTTGGGGTTGATGAAGGCAGCGTAATCGATCGAGTGCGCCGATCCCACAGGCGCCGACCAGAACACCATTGAGTGACAGTTGCCCAGCCAGACTCAACTTGGGCACGAAGACCCCGAGTGAGTCCACTGGTTGGACCGGCAGGTCGAACCTCAGTCGATAACGCACCCGACCACCACCGGGTGGGACGTCCGTTTCCATGAGGACGTGGGGTAAATCCACGTCCCGCTCACCGTTCAAGCTCAGGAGACTGGCCTGCTCGATCACCTGGATGCTTGCGGGGCGCTCCGTTCGGGTTTCCGCGGCGAGGGCAACCTGGAGCGTCAGGATCAGCCCCAACCACCCAAGCAGTTGGAGTGAGCGTCCGAGCGGGAGAGCTGGGCCACGAGTGCCGAGCCCATTCGCTGTCATGACGCGCGTTGGATCAGAAGCTCGCCTCTTCCACTTCCTGATAGACCAGCGAGATGTGCTTGCCGAGCTCGTCGTCGAATCCAGACCAGTCACGATAGGCGGCGAGCCGCTCGCTGACCTGTGGCTTCATCTCGAAGTCGCTCAGACCCTCGCCATAGCGCTCGGCGACAGCCTCGTGTAGACCGCCGAGGTAACCGAGATAGGCATCGATGATCTCCCAACCACCGACCTGGCCATGGCCCGGGATGAGCACCGCGGCGCCGCTGACCCTCGACTTGATG
>RZZN01000161.1 GCA_009929855.1 Gammaproteobacteria bacterium | reverse complement strand
CTCGACGGGCAACCCCTGGAGCTCCACCCCGCCGTCGCCTGTGACTGGCGCCTGGTCTGACCTTGAGGGCTAGCTTAATTGGTTTTGTACTGTACAGAGTCGACCGACTCTGGAGTCGATTCTTTTTTGGAGCATGCAGTGATGCGAGCTGATTCTGTCGTTCCCGTATTAATGTTCTGTTTTATTTATGTTTTTTTTATGACGCCCGCCGATGCATCGCGCTACGGCATGATGCGTATGACCGATTCCGATGAGCGCGAGCTTTCGGCCTGGATGCAGGGCTTGGATCTTTACCAGGCACCTGCTGCTTATACGCCGGTAGGCGGCTCGCTCTCACTGTTGGATCACCTTCATTACGACCCGGTACTCCGTGATCAATCGCCGACCGGCACCTGCTGGATTTGGGCCAGCACGGCGATGATGTCCATCTACTTCGATCAGCAATTCAACGGTGATCCGGCATTGGAAAACGGCCTTTCGGTTCAATTCCTGGCATCGAATGCCTGGATGGTCGGCTCAAATCTCAATGCCGGCGGACATCTCGGAAAGACCAAAGCATTCTACGATATGATCGGATATGCTATTCCATCATCGAATGGCGGCGCGGCTTGGGATACCACTTTCGCCGTCGGCGAGGTACGGCCCTCTCTCATCGAATCCGGCAAGCCATGGAGTCCTTCCGGCAGTATGTCTTTTCCGATTTCGAGCATTGCACTGTCGCAAGTCAAAACCTGGGGCATTGATGGCGCCAGCCAAGCTGAAGCGATCATCAATCTGAAAAGCGTCCTGGATTCCGGACGTCCAGTCGGCTTACTCTATTTCCTTCCAACAACGGCCGATTGGGATCGATTCGATGATTTCTGGGCCAACCAGCCCGCTGATGCGATCATCGACATGGATTACGCCAAGGGTCATGAATGGGATAAGGGTGGATGCGGGCATTGGGTCGTTCTGGTGGGCTATAACGATGAGGATCCGGATCCCACCAAGCACTACTGGATTATTCTCAATACGCACGGCACGGTCGACGGTAGGCGTCCGGAAGCCACCTTCCGTTTAGCGATGCAGATGGACTACAGCGCGCAGATTGTCAATAATCCGGATTTGGCTCTCCCTTACATGTATTTTTGGGTCATCATGGATACTGTTTTTGCAGACCGGAATAGTCCCGCTCCCGCTAAGGGATTGAGCAGCGTGACGCTATCGGTAGACGGTCAGGACGGTCGGCATGCTGATATCGGCGTCCTGCACTTGAGGGGTGCACGTTTTTCAGATCCGCCTCATTCGATTGACTCGGGCATGCTGACGGTGAATTTCCTTGAGATACCCTGTGACTCGGAGACCGGTTCATGGAGCGAAACCGAATCAGGATTCCGATTTTCGACGAAGGCCGGCCACATGCCGGCCGTCAGGGTCACCATAAATACGCGAACCAATGAATGGTCTGCGTGGATTCGGGGAGAAAATCTTCTACGCCGAATCAATTCGGCAGACGGACTGGTCGCTCAGTTTGAATATAAAGAAGATCCACTGGACGAAGATTTCACTCTTTTGAGTCAGCGCGGTAGCGTCTTCGATCAGATCAAGACAACAGTGAGATCCTCACTCAAAGGCCCCTGATTAGAAATAGATTCAGCTACGCGCCGAATCCACAATTCGGGAGCCCTGCGGCCGTAGCGCCATCTGGCGGTGGGCGCCGGAGTCGGGTAATCGGGTCAGAGGGGCCGAAGCCCCGTCACCGGGTCGCCGGAGGCTGGTGACCGCCTCCGGCGACCCGGTGTGCTGAGGGGGTAGTTCCCTCGGTCGACTCGACCCGCTTTTTCATGCGGCCTGAGCGACCGCATGATGCTCTGTTTCCCATTGGTCCTTGATGATCAGCATCAGGCGGCGCTCGCCTCCCCCACGTCGTGCCGCCAACCACTCCGTGCGCTCCTGCCCGAACCGTGATCCTGTGATCCCCACACGGTCACCGTCGATCATCCTCCGAGCCGAACCTCGACCCGCTCCGCCTTGGTGTCGCGCGGGTGCGGCGGTCAATCGGTGACCATTTTCGATGCGCCTGCGCGAAATTCTCGCCCCTCGCGTGGGCGGTCAGAGCCAAATTTCGCACAGGCGCGCCGGCTTCAGGCAAGCCACTGTTTTCTAGAGCTTTGCAACCACCTCCGCCAGGCGGTCCTCGGCCACGTGGGTGTAGATCTGGGTGGTGGCGAGGCTGGCGTGGCCGAGCAGGGCCTGGATGTCGAGCAGTTGGGCACCGGCTTCCATCAGGCGGGTGGCGTAGGTGTGGCGCAGGGTGTGGGGGGTGATGCGCTTGTCGATGCCGGCGCGGGCGACCAGGCGTTTGAGGTAGTCGCGTACCGCGCGGGCGGTGGGGGGTGGCTCGCCGGGGCCCTTGGCGAAGACGTGCTCGGTGCTTGGGCGCTGCTCGAGCCAGGCGCCGAAGGTGGCGCCGAAGGGTTTGGGCAGGGGGACCAGGCGCTCCTTGTCGCCCTTGCCGATGACGCGCACCGAGTGGGCCTGGCGGGCGCTGAGGCGCACGTCGCCGACCTTGAGGGCGAGGGCCTCGGAGATGCGCAGTCCGGAGTGCTCGATCAGGGCCAGAAGCATGGCGTGGCGGCGCCGTGCGGCGATGATGCGTGCGCGGGCGGCGCCGTGGAGGGTGTCGGGCAGGTCCTCGATCGCGGCGGCGGCCGTGCGCAGGCGCTGCTGTTCGGCGTGATCGAGCCACACCGGCAGACGGCGCGGGCGTTTGGGCGTGTCGGCGAGCGCCACCGGGTCGGTGTCCACCAGGGTGCGCTTGCGGGCCCATTTGTAGAAGGTGGAGAGGCAGGAGACCCGCCGTGCGATCAGGTGTGGCTTGACCCGGCGCTCGCGCGCCTGCCAGTGGATCCACTGCTCGACCTGCACGTGGGTGCAGGCGTGCCAGGGGTGGCCCTCGCGCTCGAGCCACTGTCCCCACATCCCGAGATCGGAGCGGTAGCCGACACAGGTGCCCTCCGCGGCCCCGCGCAGGTAGCGCAGGTCGTCGAGGAAGTCGCGGCGGGTGACCCAGAAGTCGGTGGGGCTCTGCACGGGATGGGACCTCGCTGGATCAAGGTGTTGGCGCTTAGGGGGTGGGCGCGCTGGGCGCCATGCTGGCCCCAAGGATCGGGAGCGCGTGTATTGGCCTTCCGGAAATAGATATTTTAGGAATGCAGCTCGGGTCACTCATGGTGGACGCATGGGCGCCTTGGGTCAAGGGGGTGAGTTGACGGGTGAAGGGCTAAAACTCAAAACATTGAGTTTCCGGGCAGAGCGCTCGGATAGCGATGTCCCCTCATCAAACCATGGTTCGAGACCATCACAAGGGCGCCATGTCGCCGATCGCGCTTGCCGAGGGATTGCGCCACTGATCTTGAGTGCATTCAGTGCCTTGAGACTGTGGCAATTGCCACAGTCGGCCCATTGCAGAGACTCCGCTTGGCCCTGAAGGATGGAGATCAGTCCTTTGGGAGCCTCGCCAGGACCTTCTCCGCCAACTCCTTCGCCTTGGCGAGATGATCGGCACCGGGTGGCAGGCCCAGGCTCAAGATCATCAGGTAAGGCCCCTCGAACACCGTGAGCTGGCCGATGATGCGGTTGGGCATGTCCCAACCGGCGGCTTGGCCGAGACCCTCGACCGCGGTCATCCCGGCCGCCGGGCCGATCTCGTCGATCAACTCTTGCTGATGTCTGTCATAGGCGGCGACGGGGCCGGCTGCGACGTCATGGGGCCTGATCAACAACCCGGCGGTGACCATCCCGGCCTCGGTCTCGCCGTCGTAATTGCACATGGACATCCACATGGGAGGACGGCCCCGCGTG
>RZZN01000160.1 GCA_009929855.1 Gammaproteobacteria bacterium | reverse complement strand
GATGTGGTGATCAGTCATTTCCATGGCGATCACATCCCACTCATGGACGCTAATCCGTATCAGCTGTCGATGCGCGACCTGCCAAGTCGCTGTCGCAATCTGCGCTGTTGGAGCAAGAGTGCCGACGACCTCCCGCCGCGCATGCGTGAGCGTTGGGTCGACCTGGTGACGCTGTTCGGTGATGGCCTGCGCGTGGCGGAGGGCCGCGCGGATGGGCCGTTGGCCTTCTCGCAGGCGGTTCCGCATGGCACGCCCAAGGGTGCGCTCGGCTCGGTCATGATGACGCGCGTGAGCAGCGGTGCTCAGGTCTTCGTGCATGCTTCCGACATCCAGCTTCTGGATGACACCACGGTGGATCGCATCCTCGACTGGCGCCCGACGATCGTTTTGGCCGCCGGGCCACCCCTGTATCTCGCGCGGCTGCGGGCGGCCGAGCGGGCGCGCGCCTGGCGCAATGCGCTGCGTCTGGCCGAACATGTCAAGGTCGTGATCCTCGACCATCACGTGATGCGCGGCCACAGCGGTCCGGACTGGTTGCGCGCGCTGAGCGAGGCGAGCGGCAGACGTGTCTACTGTGCCGCCGATGTCATGGGCCGGCCAAGGCGGCTACTGGAGTCCGAGCGCAAGCGGCTCTACGCGGCCATGCCGGTTCCGGCGGGCTGGCATGCGCGTTATGCACGCGGCGAGACGCGCGTCGAAGCCTATTTCGAGACGCTCGGCACGCTAGGCCAGCGCACCGAGGCTGGGCTCGGGTGAGGCGCTAGTGGCGTGACCCGGGCAGTCTGCGTTGGTAGAAGCGATGCCCTTGATACTCGACGCACCGCAGGGCACCCGCTGCCAGCAGGTGCTCCACGACCTGCCAGTCCGCGTCGGCCTTGGCAAGCAACGCGCGCACGGCCTCCTCGCGCAGCGGGTGGACCGCCGTGACCGCAAGCAGGTCGTCCGCGATCCGCCCGGTGGTCGCGAAGGCCTCGCCCTCATCGCTGATCAGGGTCTCCACCCGTGGCAGACGCGCGCTCAGCTGCTGGTAGGCGCGCACGAGGGTCGCCTCGTCGGGCGGTCGCGTGTCCGGCTCGGCGGGCGGGCGTGTCGGAACCGCCAGGTAGGCCGTCGCGGGACTGATCCCAGCGAGAACGTCGGCCACTCCGGCGACCGACTCCGGGGTGTCATTGATCCCGGCCACCAGCATCGTCTCGGTGACCAGGGTGCCGCGAAACTCGTGCGCGAGCTGCGCGATGCCCGCGAGGATCGCCTGCAGATCGAGCGCCGGATGCGGACGGTTGACGCGCCTCCAGAGTGCGGCATCGGTCGCGTCGACCTTCACTGAGATCCAGTCGGCCTGCTGCAGCGCCGCGCGCACATCGGCGCGCCACACCAAGGCGCTGTTGGTGATCACCGCGATCGGGACACCGAGCGGCCGCAGACGCTCGATGGTCTCGCCCAGGGCGATGTCCAGGGTGGGCTCCCCGTCGGGCACGAAGGTGAGCCAGTCCACCGGCTCACCGCGCTCGGCCAGTCGATCAAGGCGTGTGCGTGCGCTCTGGAGGATCACCTCGGGCGGATAGAAGGCGCGCGGCACGATCTCGGTGACGGCGGTGCGGCCCACCTGACAGTAGCGGCAGGAATAGGGGCAGGCCTTGGGCGGGATGTTGTTGATCCCGAGGCTCTGTCCGAGTCGTCGGGACGGGACGGGGCCGAAGGCGATCATGGCTGAGTCCTCTCGCGCGGATCAGGGATGGGCTGGCCGCGCGCTGCGTGGCACTGAGAGTCTCCGGCCGATCCCTGACCCCTTGGGCCGGATGTTGGGATCGGGTCTTTGGCAAGGCGAGCGGGAGTCATCCATGACGAATGTGGTCGCATGGTTTGGAGATGAGGTGAAGAATGCATTGTGTCGATACTTTGGCAACACCAGCGGGAGAAATCTATGATCAATCTCGTCGCATTGCTCGGAGATGAGGCCGAGGATCTGTTGGAACATCGCTGCCAAGGCATCCCGAGTGAGATGCTGCATGTGCCGGGCCCCGACTTCGTGGAGCGGGTGATGCTGGACTCGGACCGCCGCCCAGGCGTGCTGCGTGGCTTCCAGACCCTGCTGGGCCACGGCCGCTTGGCCGGCACCGGATATCTCTCGATCCTGCCGGTGGATCAGGGCGTAGAGCACTCGGGCGGGGCCTCCTTCGCGCCCAACCCCATCTATTTCGACCCCGAGAACATCGTGCGCTTGGCGATCGAAGGCGGCTGCAACGCGGTCGCCTCCACCCTCGGGGTGCTGGGCGCGGTGGCGCGCCGTTATGCCCACAAGATCCCCTTTCTGGTCAAGCTCAATCACAACGAGCTGCTGACCTACCCCGAGATCCACGACCAGACCCTGTTCGCGAGCGTCGACCAGGCCTTCGACCTGGGGGCCGTCGCCGTGGGGGCGACCGTCTATTTCGGCTCAGAGGCGTCGCGCCGCCAGATCCAGGAGGTCAGCGCGGCCTTTGCCCATGCCCATGAGCTGGGGATGGTGACGGTGCTCTGGGCCTATCTGCGCAACCCCGCCTTCAAGCACGAAGGGCTGGACTATCACGAGGCCGCCGATCTCACCGGTCAGGCCAACCACCTGGCCGTCACCATCGAGGCCGACATCGTCAAGCAGAAACAAGCCACGCGGGATGGGGGCTACACTGCCATCGGCTTCGGCAAGACCCACCCACGGGTCTACTCGGAGCTTTCGGGCAGCCACCCGATCGACTGGGTACGCTACCAGGTGGCCAATTGCTACCTGGGCCGGGTCGGCATGATCAACTCCGGCGGTCCTTCGGGGAAGGACGACCTGCATCAGGCGGTGCGCACGGCGGTGATCAACAAACGCGCCGGCGGCATGGGCCTGATCTCGGGGCGCAAGGCCTTTCAGAAACCGATGGCGGAGGGTGTGCAGCTGCTCAACGCCATCCAGGACGTCTATCTGTCGCCCGAGGTGACCATTGCCTGAGCCTTCGGCAGGGGGGCGGCGGTCGGCAATCATTCACCAGCCGTGATGCGCGTGCGTTGGTTGTCGGTGGCGGTCAACGCGCTCCCCTCCGTGCTGCGCAGCCGAGCGCTTGCGGCAATGATGACGCTGCCGGGGGCAACACCGATGTCCTCGGCGATGACCGCGCACTTGGCCTGGAGCAGGAAGCAGAGCGGGGCGTCGAGGCCGCTCAGGGTCTCGTAGTTGGCCTGGCCCTTGGCGATGATCAGCGCGGCACGCTCGAAGCGCGCGCGAAAGTCCGGCGAACAGAGTCCCAGGGGGGCACCCATGGCGTCGCAGCCGGTGTCGGTCAGCGCGGCGACCTGGTCGAGACCGGCCGCGATGGCGTCGTCGCGGGTGGCGTCGTTGAGCACCGGGCCGGCCTTCACGGCATAGCACACCGGCACCGGCAGGGTCTCGATCAGGACCCGATCGAAGACCGTCTCGCCGGCATTGTCGGCCAGGTAGAGGATCGCGTCGACCTGTCCGATGGCGCGACGCAGCACCGACAAGTCGTCGATGGCCGGCGCGGCGTGCAGGACCCGCTCCAGTGTCGCCTCCAGGTCGAAGTGCTCGGTGACACCATAGTCGATGATGTTGCCGGCGATGGCGATGCGAACCGCCGTCTCCAACGGATCGGCAGCGGCCGCGACCCGTGCCCGCAGCTCCGGCAGCAGGGCCAGCGCCCGCGCGGTCGCCGCCTGCTTGACGTCCAGGTAGGGGTCGGGGACCCGGGTGCGTTCGCGCACCAGCCGATGGATGCGCTCGCCCATCTCGGGCGGGGTCGCCTGCGCCGAGAGTGCGCGCAGCTCGGCCATGGTCTCCTCCAGGATCGCCCGCTGCATGGCCGGTGGGGCACCGGCGCGGCGGGCCGCGCTCAGGGCCTGGCGCAGGAAGCAGGGCCA
>RZZN01000025.1 GCA_009929855.1 Gammaproteobacteria bacterium | reverse complement strand
CGATCTCGGCATGATCCTCTGGGCCGCTGGACTCAAGGCTACCGCTGCCTGGACGGTAAGCACCGAAAGCGATGTAGCAGGATTTAAAAAGGGTAGTTATGTGCAGGGCACCGTTTGCCTCGTCCTGCGCAAGCGCACCGCCAACGAACCCGGTTTTCTCGACGAGGTCTATCCGCTGGTCGAGGACGAGGTGAAACGCCAGATCGACGCCATGCAGGCGCTCGACGAAGATGGTGAACCCAACTTCAACGACGCCGACTATCAACTGGCCGCCTACGCCGCCGCCCTCAAGGTACTGACCCAATACGGCACACTCGATGGCAAGGACGTCGAGCACGAAGTCTTCGCCGTGCGCGCTCGGACCGAGAAAAGCGACTTCCAGATCGTCATCGAGCGCGCGCTGGGCATCGCCTGCGACACCCTCATCCCGCGCGGCTTGGACCAGTCCTGGCGCGACCTGTCGCTGGTGGAACGCTACGTCCTGCGCGCCCTCGACATCGAAAGCCGTGGCGAACGGCGCAAGGGCATGTACGAAGAGCTGGCGCGGGGCTTTGGCTTGACCGACATCCGCCCGCTGCTCAAAAGCGACAAGGCCAACGGGACGCGCATGTTCACGCCGTCCGGGCTCGGCGCGAGTCTGCTCGGCCCCATTGAAGGCGCGGCGTCTGCCACATCGGCGCTGCCCACACGTCGCGGTCGCGCCAGTGCAAGCGGCCCGCATCCCTTCGCCACCTCGCCGCTGCGCCATCTGCTGTTTGCCATCCGCGAAACGGCCAGGGCCGACAACAGCCCGGAGCCCGGTCGCCAATATCTATACGACACCTTCGGTCAGGGCTACTGGGGCCAGCGTGAGCGCTTCATGCGTCTGCTCGACTGGCTGGCCACGCTCGGCAACGGCGCGGGAATGAGCGAATGGGCCGCCGACTCCGAAGCGGCGCGGATTCTGGCCGGACGCCTCCGGAATGATCAGGCTTGATTGCGCTGTGCCTTGTCGCTTCTCCCCCTCATCCCCGGCCCTTCTCCCCCAGGGGAGAAGGGAGAAAAGCCCCTCTCCCCAGCGGGGAGAGGGGTTGGGGTGAGGGGAGAATCTCTCGGAACACTCAGCGCTCGCAGACAGACAGCCATCATGCACAAGAACCCACCGCTGCAACAGCAACGCGCCCGAGAAATTCGCCAAAACAGTACCGACGCCGAACGCTGGCTGTGGCAACGCCTGCGCAACCGGCAGTTGCTCGGCCAGAAATTCCGACGCCAGGTGCCGGTTGGTCAATACATCGTGGATTTTCTCTGTCGCGAGTGCAAGCTCGTGGTCGAGATCGATGGCTCCCAGCATCAGCAACAGAGGGATTACGACGACAGACGCACGCAATTTCTGAAAAGCCAGGGGTATCGGGTCTTGCGTTACTGGAACAACGAGGTTTTACAGCAGGGCGAGACGGTTCTTGAGTCGATTGTTCAGGTGTTGGCGGATCGATGCGGGCGCCCCCTCACCCCAACCCCTCTCCCCGCGGGGGAGAGGGGCTTAAACGATCGCGCCGATCCGGCGGCATTTCGGAGCATTCTGGATCGGGTGCCACCACGCGCGCCGTTGGCCGGCGACGAATGAGGGCGCCGATCGCCACCCAGCACGCGCCTTAGATGACGCTCAAGCGCCACTCCAGCCGCCGTCACCGACTCGATCAGACCCTGTTGAAGCAGCGTCTGGATGGAGCGGTGTCCTACGACCGCATCGCGGGCTATTTCCGCTCCAGCCTGTTCGAGATTGCCGGGGAAGCACTCGCCGGCGTTAAGGGACCGGTGCGGATCATCTGCAACTCCGACCTCGACCCGCAAGATTTGGCCACCGCGACCTCCGCTCAGGCGGCGCTGCGTCGAAGCTGGTGCGCGGGCAAACCGGAGGACGCGCCCCCCAATGCGCGCCCGCGCTACCAAGCACTCTATGAAGCCCTGACCAACCAACGCATCGCGATCCGGGTCCTGCCCGATACGGCTTTTGGCCTGATCCACGGCAAGGCCGGCATCGTGCGGCGAGCCGATGGCTCGGCCACGGCCTTTCTCGGCAGTGTCAACGAAAGCGCCACGGCCTGGACACTGAACTACGAGCTGCTGTGGGAAGACGACGACCCCGAAACCATCGCCTGGGTGCAGGAGGAATTCGACGCGCTCTGGAACGATGCCCGCGCCCTGGATCTCGCCTGCTGTCCGTTCATCGCGCAGGACGTGCGGCGCATCATCACACGCCGGGTCATCGAACCGGCCGAGGTGCCGACGTTGGCCGATCCGGGGCAGGCGGCGGCCGCGGTCGCCGTCGAAATGCCGGTCTATCGCCGCGATCAGGGGCTGTGGCCGCATCAGAAGTATTTTGCCCGTCTGGCACTGGAACGGCATCGACTCGGCGGCGCGCGCCTGTTGCTAGCCGATCAGGTCGGTCTGGGGAAAACCGTCCAACTGGCGATGGCCGCGCTGCTGATGGCGCTCGACGATCCCGAGGGCGGCCCGATCCTGGTACTGGCTCCCAAGCCGCTGCTCCAGCAGTGGCAGGACGAATTGATGGAGCTGTTACGGTTACCGTCCGCGCGCTGGAATGGGCGTGCCTGGATCGATGAAAACGATCTGGAATATCCAGGTGACGGGGTGAAATCGCTGGGCAAATGCCCGCGCCGGATCGGGCTGGTCTCGCAAGGGCTGGTGGTGCGCGGGTTGCCGGAGGCACTGAATCAACTGCTGGGGCGACGCTATACCTGCGTGATCGTGGATGAGGCGCATCGCGCCCGTCGCCGCAAAGTGCCGCGCGTGGACGCCGAGGCCGATGAAATCAACGAGCGCGCGGAACCGAACAAGCTCATGACGTTTCTGCGTGAGATCGGGCCGAAGACCAAAAGCCTGCTCCTGGCGACCGCGACGCCGGTCCAACTGCATCCGGTCGAGGCGTGGGATCTGCTGCATATCCTGTCTCACGGCCATGAGGGCGTGCTCGGCGGATGGACGCAGACCAGCCCCTGGTTCCGTGCCAGCCATTGCCTGGACATCGCCACGGGCGACGTGACGATCCCGATCGACGATGTGCGTGATGGCTGGCAGTATGTCCGCGATCCGCTACCGTCACGGCACGAAGATCCAGGGTTTGAGCGCATCCGCCGTCGCCTGAATGCCGGCGACACGCGCTGGCAGTTCACCCCCGAGAGTTTGGAGCAACTGCCGAAGGCCATCCAGCGGGTGCAACTCCAGCAGGGGCTATTGCCGGGCTATGGGGAGCGCTTCAATCCGCTCCTGCGTTGCATCGTGCGCCGCACCCGCGCCTATCTCGAAGCGACTGTCAACCCCGCGACCGGGAGCTATTTTCTGCCCAAGGTCAGGGTGAAGCTGTTTGGCGAGGACGAGACCGGGGCGCTCGTCCTAGGCGGCTATCTCCACGAAGCCTATGAGGAAGCCGAGCGGTTTTCCCAACTCTTGCAGCAACGTGTGAAGGGCGCGGGCTTCTTCAAGACATTGTTGTTACGGCGTTTGGGGAGCTCGATGGAAGCCGGACGCCGCACGATCAGCAAACTCCTCGTTGGAGAGGTCGAGCCGCCGGACGATGAGGATGAGGATGACGCCGAAGAAGAGATCCCAGCCGTCGGTCGGTCGGCATCGGGCGCCAGCGATTTCAAGAATTTCACCGACGAAGAGCGCGCCGCGCTGGAGCGCTGTCTCAAACTGTTGCGCGAGGGGGGCAACAACGATCCCAAGCTGGAGGCACTGATTGGCTATCTACGCGGTACGCATCCGGCTGTTTCTCGCCCCTGGCTGGAGTTGGGCTGCATCCTCTTCTCGCAGTATTACGATACGGTCCGCTGGGTCGGCGATGAACTGGCCAAGCGCCCCGAGTTTGTCGGCGTGGATATTGGGCTCTACGCCGGTAGCCATCGTTCCGGATGGTGGCGTGATGGCACCTTTCAGCGCTGCGATCGCAATGTCCTGAAAGAGCGTGTCCGCGCGGGCGATCTCAAGTTGCTGCTGGGCACCGATGCAGCATCTGAAGGGCTGAATCTCCAGCGTCTTGGCACGCTCATCAATATCGACCTGCCGTGGAACCCGACCCGGCTGGAGCAGCGCAAGGGCCGTATTCAGCGCATCGGCCAAGCGCGCGACGAGGTCTGGATCGCCAATCTACGCTATCGCGATTCGGTCGAAGATCGTGTTCATCAAGTGCTGGCGGATCGTCTGGAAGCGATTCATGACCTGTTCGGCCAGATCCCTGACACCCTGGAAGGAGTCTGGGTCCAGATGGCGCTCAAGGACGAGCAGGCCGCCGATCAACTCATCGACCGGACAACCGCCACGCGCAATCCCTTCGATGTGAAATACAGCAAGGTCGCGGATGCCGACTGGGAGACCTGCGCGACGGTTTTGAATGGTTTCTCGATGCAGGAGTTGTTGTCGCGGGGATGGTGATGCGCCCAATCGGATCGCGACTTTCCTCACCGCTGACTCTGCGGACAGTCCCACGGCATCCGATGACGGGGCGAGTGGCGGAACATCCAGGATCAGCTGATTCCGACGACTCGGCCGCCATCGTCTTTGTCGAGACCCAAATCCAGACGCACCGAGCTGCGGCGGTGGCCCATGAGCCGTCACAGGACTCGCGCCGATAGAACCGGCGAGCCGGTCGTAACCCATCGAAAGAGCATGATCGCCGTTTGGCAAGATTGAAGCGCAAAGCAGACGCCCAAGAGACGTTGCCCGTTTGCGTGTTCACTTTCGCACGCGGGTGAACTAAGCTCTGGCCTTGTTGGCGAGCGTCTCGATGGAGTGGTCGCTCGGCCGGTCTCTGGTCGACACCCCGAGGAGGTTGCGATGCCGTTCAGTCAAGGTCGAGCGCTGCTCATTGGCATCGGGTCCTATTGCCATGCGCCTGAACTCGACGTTCCCATCACGGCCGCCGACGCCGAGGCTGTCGCCGCGGTGCTCGTGGATCCAGATTGTTGCGCCTATCCACCGGATCAGGTCGCGGTTCTGCATGATTCAGTGGCGACGCGCGCCGGGATCATCGAAGCATTGGATCAGCTTGCTCTCCATGCCGGCGCCGACGACACGGTCTTTCTCTTCTTCTGTGGTCACGGAGACTATGGTGCGGACGGTGACTACTACCTCACCACCCACGACACACGATTGCAGGGAAACCAGATTGCCGTCGGCAGTGGGCTGCGCCAAGGGGAGTTGATCCAGAAGCTGCGCGCGATCAAGGCCAAGCGGCTACTCCTTTTGATCAACGCCTGCCATTCAGGCCAGGTTTCGCCGACCCTGGAGACCGGCCGGAAAAGCTTAAGCGGTCATCCACTTCCTGACGCCACCGCCGCCGCCATCCTCGCGACGGGCGAAGGGCGCATCATCATCACGGCCTGCCGCGAGGGGCAAGTCTCATACATCGGCGCCGGTCCTCTGACCCTCTTCACGCAGGCACTGGTGGACGGATTGCGGGGCACGGGCACAGTGAGCAGCCGCGGCTACGTCAGCGCCTTCGACCTCTACACGCATATCTATTTCAGTGTCGAAGAAGGGGTGCGAACCCAATTCAACCAATCGCAAGAGCCGGAGCTGACCCTGCTCAAAGGGGTCGGATCCATCGCGGTCGCACTCTACCGCGGCTCGACGGCGCTCGGGACATTCGACCGCTCCGCGGACCTCCCCGAGGGCACCGCTACCCGCGAGATCGCGCCCGCTCGAGCAGAGGCGAGGCTCCGCCAGATCCTTCAGCAGACCGGGGACACCGACAATGCAACCTTGAACGGAGACGGCGCAATTGCGCAAGGGCCAGGCGCGGCAGCGGTAGGTGCCCGCGGTGTGCTGGTGCGCGGCAGTAACACCGGGGCCATCAACACCGGAACGCGGATCGATACAAGGGGCGGCGCCCATGTCGGTGGCAGTGTGACCAGTGGAGGGGATTTCGTCGGTCGCGACAAGATCCTCTTTGGCGATCAGACGACGGTGGACTCCATTCGCGGCTCGGTTAACGCCATCGGGCGCAGCGCACGGGCGGCGGCGTCGTCCGGTATCCAGCCCGCCGAGCTCGATGCACTCTTCGCGCGCCTGGAGCACAGTGTCGCTCGAGGTGCATCCGCAACGCGGTTGGAGACCGCGAGCCAACAGGTGCAGCGGATCAAGGCCGAATTGGCAAGCCCCCTTCCCGATCAGGATGGTCGGCTGGCCAAGCTCATCGATGGCCTCGCGAACATGGTGCCGGGCGCGATCGGTGCCATCGTCAGTGCCTTCGGGAATCCCATTCTGGCGGGTGTCGCCGGACCGGTGACGAAGTTTGTCCTGGCACGACTCCAAGGTCTTGGAGATGAGCCACAGTGACAGCGGAGCCTCATGACCCGACCGACATCGAGGCGTTGCGGCGCCAGATCGCCGAGCTACAAGCCAAGCTGGCGTCGGCTGAAGCGACAAATCCGCAAACGGTCCGATCAAGCCAGCACGGCGGGGACGACGCTCGCCCCGACTCGTCCGCGCCCTGCATCGCGACCCAAGGCGGCGCCGCAATCGAGGGCTCGGTCCAGGTGCCCAATGGTCATTTCATCGGCCGCGACTTCATCCAGATCATCACGCAGGCCGTTCAGGGCGGCGAGGATCCGGCGGAAGCACAGTCGGTCATCGCGCTCTATCTGCATGCGTTGGCGGCCGACTTGGCCGGCCTCAAGCTCGGCGAGATCGATGCCGCCGCGCAGGATCCGAGCCGCGAGCCCTTGCAGCTCGCCGATGTTTACGTCCCGCTCGACACCAGTCTTGCGATACCCGAAGACGTCACCCTTCCTGAGTGGCTCGCGCGCGAGCGGGACGGTACGCGCGACCAGCCTCGCGAGCCCGGCGAGCAGCGCCGGGTTTCGGCACTCGAAGCGCTGGCGGTGCATCGCGAGCTGACGCTGCTTGGCAAGCCAGGCAGCGGCAAGAGCACCTTCGGCGCCCATGTCCTACTCGCGCTCGCGCAAGCCTGGCAAGGACATCAAGACCAGCTCGACGCGCTCGGAGAGACCTGGACACACGGCCCCCTGCTCCCGATCCGGGTCGTCCTGCGACGATTCGCCGACCGGCTTCCGGATAGCGGTCGACCGGTACGGGCTGGAGACCTCTGGGCTCACATCGGGGACGAGCTCCAATCCAGCGGCTACGGACTCTCGGCGAAGACACTGGACTATGTGCAGCGCATCGCACGCTGTAGCGGTGCACTCATCCTCTTGGACGGGCTGGACGAATGCGGCGCCGGCAACGCACGCGAGCGGGTGATGGGTGCCGTCCGAGAGCTGATGCGCACCGCCGGCCCCAAGTGCCGTTTCCTCCTGACCGCGCGGCCCTATGCCTGGCCCAGCGGGGCCGATCCGCGGCGCGGCGTCTACGCGCTGGACGACTTGAGCGATGAGCGGATCGAGCAGTTCATCGAGGCTTGGTACCGGGCACTGGTCCGGCGCGGATGGCGCTCGCCGGGCGACGCCGATCGCAAGCGCATCGACTTGCTCGCCGCTCGCAACCGCCCGGACCTCGAGCCGCTCACCCGCAATCCGCTGCTGCTGACACTGATGGCGACCCTCCACACCAACCGCGGCCGTCTACCGGACGATCGGGCCGATCTCTACAACGAATCGGTCGAGCTGCTGATGCTGCGTTGGAACCGCCAGATCGGTGCCGACAAGGCGCTGCTCGACGAGCTGGCCATTCCAACCCTCAAGCTCGCGGATCTGCGCGGGGCGCTCGAAGAGCTTGCCTTCAAGCTGCATGACGAGAGCAGCAGTCCCGCGCGCCTGGCGGACCCCGCGGCGGACCGTACGGCGGATATCGGGGAAGACCGTTTGATTCGTGCCCTGCGGCCGCTGCTGCGGGACAGCCGGGACAAGGCCGCCGTGGTCGTGGACTATATCGAGAAGCGAGCCGGTCTGCTGATCGGCCAAGGCGAGAAGGATGGCGAGCGGCAGTTCAGCTTTCCGCATCGCACCTTTCAGGAGTTCCTCGCGGCCTGTCATCTGCAAGCACAGGATGATTTCCCCGCCGAGTGCGTTCGCGTAGCCCGCCTGGCGCCGGGTCATTGGCAGGTCGTGCTGCCGCTGGCCGCCCGACTGGCGAAGGTCGAGCGCGGCTCCAGCGCGGCCGACGAGCTGGTCGGCGGGACCTCGATCACCAAGCTTGGAGCACAAGGGCAACTGGGCGCCGCCGACTGGCATTGTGCCTTGATGGCTGGACTCCAGCTCCGCGAGATCGGTGTCGGCGCCGTCGACACGCGCGATCGCACACGCGCCATCAAGACACGGGTCGCGAGCTGGCTCGCCGCGTCGCTGCCGGTCCACCCGGATGATGGCGGCATGTCCGCGCAAGCGCGCGCTCTGGCGGGGGATGTGCTCGCCGAGCTCGGCGATCCCCGTTTCGACCCTGACCGCTTTTATCTACCAGCCGATGACTGGCTCGGATTCGTTCATGTCCCGGCCGATTCCGCGTTTCGGATCGGCACACGCCACTCGGACGCGCAGCGGGTCGCCAAGGTCGTCGGGTACGCGGTTCCCCGATACGAGCTCAACGACGCACTGACTCCAACGCCCGACTTCCACATCGCACGCTATCCAGTCACGGTGGCGCAGTTCCGCGCCTTCGTGACGGCGACCGGATTCCGGCCGGGCGACACGGATGCGTTGCGCGATCCCGACAGCCGGCCCGTGCGCTGGATCGATTGGCACGAAGCCTTGGCCTATTGCCACTGGCTGCATGAGCAGTTGGCTGGCGCACCGGCGTTGGCCGGATGCGCCGCGGCCACCTTGGTGCGCGACAAGGCATGGCAGGTCGCGCTGCCGAGCGAGTTGGAGTGGGAGAAGGCGGCACGAGGCGGCCGCTTGGATACCATCTTCTCGTGGGGTGATGACCCGGATCCGAATCGCGCAAACTATTCAGACTCGGGAATCGATGAGACCTCGGTCGTTGGATGCTTCCCGCCCAACGGGTTCGGTCTCCATGATCTACTCGGCAATACCTGGGAGTGGACGCGCAGTCTCTGGGGTAAGGGCTTTCGAACGCCCGACTTTGGATATCCTTACGACCCAACCGATTCCATGCGAGAGGCAATCAATGCTGGAGACGCCGTCAACCGGGTCGTGCGCGGCGGCTCGTGGTACTACCATCCTGACGTAGCGCGCTGCGCCTTTCGCTTCTGGGCTCGCCCCGACTTCCGGCACGGCTCCCTGGGCTTTCGGGTGGTGTTGCGCGCCTCCCCTGTTTCCTGACTCCGGTCTCTGGTGCTCCGACCTCCGAAACTCTGGATTCCGGACTCCGGAGGGGGTGCGGGGGAGCCTTCCCTCGCCGCGTGCAGCGCGGCTTCACGCCCACCGTCTCGGGCCTGCTCAGCGCTCCTGGCGGGGAATCGGGTGGCCAGCAAACAGATGCCCGCGCAGCCCCCAGGTGTCCCCGTAGCGGACATGGTTGATCCAGCCCTGCACGCTGGCGTCGAGCTCCGCAAAAGAGATGCGCCCGGCCTGGTAGGCGTCGAGGTTGCACTCGAAGCGCCGGGTGAATTTGACGGCGTTCCGGCGCTTGATGAGCCGGTGCGTCGGATAGACGACGAAGCCCAGCCAGGGAATTCCGCAGCGCTTCGGCAGCACCTGTGCCGCGGTCTCGTGGATCCGGAGCCGGTCGCCTGCCAGGCGCTCGATGATGGCGCGTTTCCACGCGTAGAGCTCGACGTTCGGCACGGGTGTCCCGGCGCGTCGTCCAGCTCGGGAGCGGGACCAGAAGAAGAGGCAGAAGAACGTGGGAGGCGCGCAACACCACACGAAAGCCCAGGTCGAAGCCCCGGTGGTCGAGAAAATCCCCGTAGCGAGAGGCGCAGCGCACGAGGACTAGATGGTCGGACCACGAGCCGCCGCGCACGACCCGGTAGACATCGCCTCCAGCATCGAGCGCCTCTCTTGCGGAATCCGCCGGGTCGTAAGGATATCCAAAGTCGGGCGTTTGAAAGCCCTTGCCCCAGAGACTACGCGTCCACTCCCAGACGTTGCCCGCCATATCCAGGCATCCGTATGGACTGGCACCATTCAGAAAGATACCGACAGGCGTCGCCCCGTCGAATCTCGACTCCCAGACATTGCACTTCAACGCATCGAAGACGTCTCCCCATGGATAGTCACGCGCGTCCTCGGAGCCCCGTGCCGCCTTCTCCCACTCTGCCTCGCTCGGCAGTGTGATCGACTTCCCTGTCGCCTCGGCAAGCCAACGGCAATAGGCCAAGGCATCCTGAAATCGGACTCCGGTGACCGGGTGAGACCCTCGGTTCCGCGGCGGACGCCGGCCATTCCAATCGCGGGGCGTCTCATGGCCTGATGACTCGATGAAGAGTGAATATTGGGCATTGGTGATGGGTACGCGCGCAATCCGGAATTCCGCGAGCGAGACGCGGTGCGCATCAGCGCCTTCACCCATGATGAAGTCGCCGGCCGGGATGCGGACCCACTCTGGCTCTCCGTGCGGCCGCGACCAGAATCGTGCGCCGCCGATCCGGCTCAGCGCCTCGGCCGCCGCAATGCGTCGGCGCACCGCCTGCTCCGGGGTCATGCGTCTTGTGAGAAGCGTGTGCACGATGCCTAACGGCCCCCGAAGGGGACGCGCGTCGAGCTCGCGCTGCAAGCGCCTACGAAGCTCGCTCTCGAGTTCGCCCTGGATCCGGTTGGCACCGGCATCGCGCAGGCACTCGGCTGCCAGGACGAGGTTGTGGTAGGGCTCCGGCTCGCGCTTGGAATCGGCGATGGCGCGGATGAGTCGAGTCGTCCGTTGCTTGTTCTGGGTGCTGAGGTGGCCCACTTCGAGCAGGATCACCTCGCGCCACCATGGATCCGAAGCGCGCGCCAAGGTGTATTCGAGATAGTCCTCCCGCCCGGCAACGGCCAACGCCGCGAGATATTCCTGGAAGGTCAGATGAGAGAAGGCATAGGTCCCCTCGCCGCGCGCAATCAACAAGCCCGTGCGCTCGGCAATGACGTCGAGAAAGCGACCCACGGTTGCCTCCAGCTCACGAGCATCGTTGATCGCGCTGCAAAGCTCCTCTGCGAGCAGCTCTTTCAAGGGTCCGACGTCGATTTCCTTGCTGTTCTGCTCGTGCATGGCAAGGGCAACCTGCTGCAAGACGAGCCGGCGGTCGCCCGCATCGAACACGCGGTCGCTCAGGACCCGCGACTCGGGAACGCCGCGCGCCTCGTCCCATTTGCCCAGCAGGACATCGACCGCCTCTTGGTAGAGCTCGGCGCGACGGTCCGGAAGCTTGATCTGATCACGGTGGATCAGGGCGATCACGGTCAGCATCAGCGGATTGATGGCGAGCTCACCGACGCGCGCGTTCTGGTCGATCGCATCGATCAGCTGCCGGGTCTGAGCCGCGGCGAGCGTCTCGGCCGCCTCGCCGGGACCATGCTGCCCAATGGCGACCAAACGATGCCACTGGGTGAGAAAAAGGCGGATGTCCTCGGGCGAGAAATCGCGCACGGTGGTCGTGGCATAGCCTTCGCCCAGCCGCGAGGCGTCGGTGTATCCGCGGATGCGACTGGTGACCACATAGCGGCACTCCGGGTAGGCGCGCGTAAAGGCATCGACGAGCCTTGCGACGCGGCGACGCAGATCCGGCTCGGCGATCTCATCGAGTCCATCGAGCAGGACAGCGGCCTTCCCGGCTGTCAGCCAGTCGTCGAAGAAGTCACTGGGGACCTCGATCCGCTCGGCGGCGAGCACCCGCGTCAGGAACTGGAGTAGGAGTGAGTGCCCCTCGGTCCCATCGTCCTTGGGTCGGTGCTCTTTGAGGTAACGCCCGATCTGGCGCAGGGGCATGAGGATCGGCAGCGTTCCCGGTTCGGTCAGGCCAAGATTCTCCCGAGCCAGCCCGGTGCCTTCCGCACGGTCTTTCGCGTAAAGCAAGCCGAGATAGCGTAGGAGAGTGGTCTTGCCGCAGCCGGGGTCGCCCAGGACCACGAGGCGCCGATGTTCCGCAAGTGCCTGATTCACTGTTACATGCCTGAGGTCACGCTGCGGCTCATCCCGACGATGCCGATGCAGCTCTCCAGGTGCCAAGAGGACCTCACCCGCGAGCCAGTCGGTCTGTATCCGCTCTTCCGGAATGCGTGTGGTGCGCAGGGTGATGTAGATCCGATCCAGCTCGATGTTGACGATGCGGCCGCCCGAACGGATGCCCTGCAGCTGCAGGTAGCGGTTCTGGCTGATGAGGTGCTGAAGATATCGCCCGAGGAGGCTCTGGCGCTCCACCGCTGTCATCCTGATCGGCGCATCGCCGATGACGACGGTGGCACCTTGCTCCGCGTAGACGACCTGACCACTTTCGCCGACGACGACCTTGCGTCCAGTGTTGATGTCACCGGAGTTGTTGCCGTCGACCATGGCGGCGCCGGCGCCGAGTGCCGTCGAGGAATCGGCGGCAGTCGCGCCATCGCCGGTCAGTTGGGTGCCCGATGGTTCCGTCATGTGACGCCCTCTCCGATTTCCGTCACGAGCGAGTTGCGGTAGGCGATGATGATAAATCGAGTTGGAGCGGCTCAAGGCCAAGATGCGTGCCCGCGTCGAGCATCCCGTCCATGTCATCAAGACCCTGTTCGGCTTTAAGACTGTGCGCGACAAGGGCCTGGAGAAAAACCACGCGCAGTGCCAGGTGCTGTTTGCCTTGGCGAACCTATTTCTGGTCCGAAAGCGGTGGCTGGCATGAACTGATGGGTTGGTTTGCCCGAAGACAGGGTCAACCGGCCGAACTCATCGAAACGACGGTCAAGATCGCCTCCAAAGTCGCTGTCATGTGGATTTTTAGGGATTGCGAAGCAAAAAATCACACGATACGTTACTCGGGGCGGCTAAAGCCGTTTAGATCAGGGTTTCCCTAGGTCTCCAACCAAAAGGTCACGGGCCCCTCATTGATCAGGCTCACCCGCATGTCGGCACCGAAGCGCCCGGCGGCGACCGGCGTGTGTTGGGTCTGAGCACGCGCGACCAGCTCGGCGAACAAAGGTGCGCCCTCCTCGGGCGGCGCGGCCGAGGTGAAGCTCGCGCGGGTGCCTTTCTTGGTGTCGGCCGCGAGCGTGAATTGCGGCACGAGCAGCAGACCGCCACCGATCTGGCGCAGGCTGTGGTTCATCCGATCATCGGCATCCGGAAAGACGCGATAGGTGAGCAGCCGCTCCAACAGACGCTCGCCGCGCGCACTGGTATCGCCACGTTGTACACCGACCAATACCAACAAGCCGCGCTCGATGGCGGCGATGGTCTCGCCCTGGACCCAGACCTCGGCGCGGCTCACGCGCTGGAGCAGACCGATCATGTCGGATCCTCCGCTCTAGCGCCGCCTGGTGGCCGAGTCGGGCGCGGTGCGCGCCGCGATCGCGTGGCGTGCATCTGGCTCAGGCCGCTCGATTGGCCCGCTTGCGCTCATGCTCCTTGAGAAACCGTTTGCGCACCCGGATCGCCTTGGGGGTGATCTCCACGAGCTCGTCATCTTCGATGAATTCGAGCGCCTGCTCCAGGGTGAGCCGGATCGGCGGGGTCAGCAGGATGTTCTCGTCCGACCCGGCCGCGCGGATGTTGGTCAACTGTTTGGCCTTGAGCGGGTTGACCGTGAGGTCATTGTCGCGCGAGTGGATCCCGATCACTTGACCCTCGTAGACCTCCTCGCCCGGCCCGATCATCAAGCGCCCGCGCTCCTGGAGATTGAACAGGGCATAGCCAAGTGCCTTGCCGGTCGAGTTGGCGATGAGCGCGCCGTTGCGTCGCGGGGCGATACCGCCTGGATTGGCCGCGCGGTAGCGGTCGAAGACGTGATATTTCAGTCCAGTGCCCGAGGTCAGTGTCATGAACTCGGTCTGAAAGCCGATCAGGCCGCGCGATGGGATCTCGTAGTCGAGCCGGACCCGGCCCTTGCCGTCCGGGATCATGTCCTTGAGCTCGCCGCGCCGCTCGCCGAGCGCTTGCATGATGGACCCTTGGGCCGTCTCGTCGATGTCGACGGTGAGCTGCTCGTAGGGCTCGCAGATCTGGCCATCGATCTCGCGGAAGATGACCTCGGGCCGCGAGACCGCCAGCTCATAGCCCTCGCGTCGCATGGTCTCGAGCAGGATCGAGAGATGCAGCTCGCCGCGTCCTGACACCCTGAATTTCTCCGGGTCATTGCCTTCTTCGACCCGCAAGGCGACATTGTGGATCAACTCGCGCTCGAGCCGCTCCTTGAGCTGGCGCGAGGTCAGATATTTGCCGTCGCGCCCGCCGAAGGGCGAGGTGTTGACCTGAAAGGTCATGGTCACGGTCGGCTCGTCGACGGTCAGTGCGGGCAGTGCCTCGACATGGTCCGGATCGCACAGCGTATCCGATACGTTTGGCGCATCGATCCCGGTCAAGGCGACGATGTCGCCAGCGCTGGCCACCGGGACCTCGTGGCGCTCCAACCCCAAATAGCCGTAGACCAGGCCGATCTTGGCGCGGTGGCGATCACCGTCGCGCTTGACGACCACGATCTGCTGATTGGGCCGGATGCTGCCGTGACGGATGCGACCGACCGCGATGGCCCCGACGAATGAGCTGTAGTCGAGCGTGGAGACCTGCATCTGGAAGGGCGCGTCCGGGTCGACCTCGGGTGCCGGGCAATGCTGGACGATCGCTTCGAACAGCGGGGTCATGTCACCGACGCGCACATCTTCCGAGAGTCCGGCGTAGCCGTTCAAGGCCGAGGCATAGACGATCGGAAAGTCGAGCTGCTCGTCGCTCGCGCCGAGACGGTCGAACAGATCGAAGACCTGGTCGATGACCCAATCGGGACGGGCGCCGGGTCGGTCGATCTTGTTGATGACCACGATCGGACGCAGGCCATGGGCGAAGGCCTTGCTGGTGACGAAGCGGGTCTGCGGCATCGGTCCCTCCTGGGCATCGACGAGCAACAGCACCGAATCCACCATCGAGAGCACGCGCTCGACCTCGCCGCCGAAATCGGCATGACCTGGCGTGTCCACGATGTTGATGCGGTAGTCGCGCCAGCGCAGCGCTGTGTTCTTCGACAGGATGGTGATGCCACGCTCGCGCTCCAGTGCATTGGAGTCCATCACCCGCTCCACCGGGCCGAAGCGCTCTCCGAGTGTGCCAGACTGCTGCAGCAGCTTGTCCACTAGAGTGGTCTTGCCATGATCGACATGAGCGATGATGGCGATATTACGTAGGGTCTCGATCACGAGGGGGCTCCGGAACAGGGGTCAGTGGTGGCGCGGTTGAGCGCTGGGCTGGTGCACGCCGTGCCAGCCCGGCGCGACAGTATATCGAGCGGTTGCGGATCGGTTGACGATTTTTCCGGGCTGGATCGGGAGCGAGGTGGGCGCCCTGTGTCGGAGGATCCAGCACGCTCGATCCGTCGCGGCTGCTTGAAGGCTGACCGCATGAGTCCAGTGACCAGACGTCCCGGCCTGCCGGCCCTCACCTCACACCCGCGCACGCGCGCGCTCGACCCATTGCATGATCGTCCCGTAGAGCTCCTTCAAGCCAAGCGGCTTGCTCAGATAATCATCCATCCCAGCCTCCAAACAGCGCTCGCGGTCACCCGGCATGGCCAGCGCGGTCAGTGCGATGATCGGGGTGTGCCTCAGCACTGGGTCGGCGCGCAGTCGCCGCGTCGTGTCCAGCCCATCTAGCTCGGGCATCTGAACATCCATCAGGATGACATCGGGTGGGTGAGCGCGGGCGTGTGCGATGGCCTCGAGTCCATTGCGGGCGGCCATCACCGCGCAACCCCTGATCCGCAGATAGGTCGAGAGCATCTCCAAGGTGCTCTCGTGATCATCAGCGAGCAGGACACGTGGACGCCGAGCTGTCTTGCGCCCGCCTGCCGGAGCCTGGGCGATGTCCGGCGTGTCGCGGATCTGCTCGGCGTTCTGGGCCTGCGGATCCCAGGGCAGGACGATCCTGAAAGAGCTGCCCCGGCCGACCTCGCTGTGCACCTCGATGCGTCCCTGGTGCAGATCGGCCATCCCGGCAGCCAGCGCAAGTCCGAGTCCGGTGCCGTCATGTTGACGCGTGGGCCGGCTGTCGAGCTGGACGAAGGGTTGGAACAACCGCTCGAGCTGATCGGGAGGGATGCCGATACCGGTATCCCAGATCCGCAGGTGCAGCTGACCAGTCGCCGCGTGGGCCGTCACCTCTAGCCCGACGGTTCCGCCCTCCGGCGTGAACTTGACCGCGTTGTCCAATAGATTGACCAGCATCTGCTTGAGCCGACGACTGTCACCCCGGACCAGACGCGCGGCGGGGTCGATCGACTTGGTGACCGTCAGCCCCTTGCGCTTGGCCGCCGGTGCGGTGAGCCGCAGACTGGCATCACAGAGTTGGAAGACCGGGACCTGGTCCCAATGCATCTGCATCTGCCCAGAGGCCACCCGTGACATGTCCAGGATATCGTTGATGAGCGCGAGCAGGTGGACCCCGTTCTCGTGGATCATGTGGATGGCCCGTTCCTGTTGCGGGCTCAGGCGCCCGAGCAAGGCGTCACCCATGGTCTCGGAGAGCCCGAGGATGGAGGTGAGCGGGGTGCGCAACTCATGGCTCATGGCGGCGAGGAACTCGTCCTTGGCGCGCGCGCTGCGGCCTAGCTCGGCATTGGCACGATCGAGCTCGAGGGTGCGCTGGAGGACCCGCTCGGCGAGCTGAGCACGCTCCGCGGCGAGCGCCGCGTGCGCCGCTTGCAAGGCCGACGCGGCCTCCTTGCGCGCGGTGATGTCTGAGAAGGTGATGACGGCTCCGACCAGGCGGCTGTTCTGATGGATGGGGTTGGCGTGATATTCGACTGGGAATGGGCGACCATCCGCGCGCCAGAAGACCTCGTCATCGACACGCACCGAACGGCCTTCACGATAGGCCGCGGTGGCACGACACTGCTCGGGCGGGATGGGTGAGCCATCCTCGCGCGCATGATGCACCGTATCGTGCATATGGCGCCCATGCAGCTCATGCGCGCTCGCGTAGCCGAGCATCCGCGCGCCCGCGGGGTTGCAAAAGGTGCAGATCCCGTCCGTATCGACCCCGAAGATCCCTTCGTCGGTCGAGTCCAGGAGTAGCCGAAAACGCGCCTCGCTTTGACGCAAGCTCTCCTGGAAGCGGCTGAGACTCTCCTGCATCGTTCGCAGGGCCGCCAGCATTTGCCACGGCTCGTCGTTGCCGCTGACCTTGACCGGGGTGGAGAAATCGCCCGTGCTGACTCGCCGGGCAACCACCGTGGCCATGGCGATGGGCTGTCCGATGGTGCGATCGATCCACCAGACGACCAGCAGGACCGCGCTACTCATGATGCCAGCCATCAAGAGCAGGATCTGGCGGTGCAGATGGTGGGTCGAGGCGTCGATCTCGGCGAGTATGGCGAGCTTGTCCTCCCACGCCGTGGTGACGATCTGATCGATCAGGTCGGCCGGCGCGCGGTCGATGTGGCGCACCTGATCATCGACCGCCCGCTGAGTGCGAGGATCCTCTGGCCGGTAGCGCGCGAGCGCCGCGCGATAGGCCTCGCCGAGTTGGTGATGGGCCTCCAGGAAACGACTGGAGATGGCATGCGAGTGCCCAGTGCCCGTCTGGATTCGAATCAGCTCAGCCACGGACGCGCGTGTCCGTGCCTCTTCCTGCTCGAAGCGCGTGAAATAGTCATCGAAGAGTGCCGGATCCGCCCCACGCAGCAGGACGTTTTTCCATTCCTGGACCTGTTTCTTGAAATGCACCTGCGCCAGGAGCGCGGTGGTGACGATGCTCGAGCTGGTCTCGCGCACGATCGAGCGGCGTTCGGCGGCGTCTGTCAGCAGATGGAATCCATACAGTCCAGCCGCCAGATTGATGATCAGGATGAGGATCAGCCCGAGCGCGAGTTTGGTACGAATCTGCATGAGATGCCGGCGGTGGAGAGACGACCGGATTCGCGCCGCGCCGCGGCGTTCCGCATGGGTGCTCAGTATATACTCGTCGTGCGGGGATTTCGGCTTTTCCGCCTCGGCTGGTGGCGGGTCCGCGCGCCGCTCCGGACGATGGCGAGACCGCATCCCTGCTCGCGCCAGCCGTGTCTGGTCATGGCTGGATGCGCCGCGGGTCGCCCGGCGCCGGATGGCCCAGGCCAGGGTCGCGGTGCGACACGCGTTCGGCTGTTGCCTGTGGTCGATGGTGGCGTGCGTGAGGCTGGCGGGGATCGCTTGTGCTAGTCTTGGACCGGCGCGCGTCTTGGCTCGCGGCCGACCGCGCATCCGGGCGCATCCGGGCGCGCGCGGCGCCCGCGTCAGGTGCGATGGGTCTGAACAGCGCGCGGATGCGTCCGCGCCGCTTCCGAAGGTATTCGCATGACAGCATGCTCGCGGGACGCCGATCAGGGTGATGGCCGAGCCGATGGGGCGGCGGCCACTGGACTGCTCTCGGTCGTGGTTCCCTGCTTCAACGAGGCGGAGGTCATCGCGCAGACCCATCGGCGTCTACTCGATGTGCTGGTGGAGGGTGCCGGGATGCCCTTCGAGATCCTCTACGTCGACGACGGAAGTCGGGATGCCACCCTGGAGCGACTGCGCCTGATCCAAGCCGCCGAGCCGCGCGTCGGGGTGATCGGTCTCTCGCGCAATTTCGGCCATCAGATCGCCGTCACGGCTGGACTGGAGGCGGCCCGTGGTGACGCGGTGGTGCTCATCGATGCCGATCTCCAGGATCCGCCCGAGGTCATCCTCGCCATGCTGGCGCGCTGGCGCGAGGGGGTGGACGTGGCCTACGGGGTGCGCACCGACCGGGCTGGTGAGTCCGCCTTCAAGCTCTTGAGCGCGAAGCTCTTCTATCGGGCCATCCGGGGTCTGTCCGATACCGAGATCCCGCTCGATACGGGTGATTTCAGGCTCATGGACCGCAAGGTGGTCGACGCCTTGCTACGCATGCCGGAACGCGATCGCTTCATCCGCGGGATGGTGGCCTGGCTCGGCTTTCGCCAAGAGCCGGTTCATTATCGGCGGGCCGCGCGCGTCGCGGGCGAGACCAAGTATCCGCTCAAGAAGATGCTGCGCTTCGCCACCGATGCGGTCCTTTCATTCTCGATCCGGCCGCTGCAGCTGGCGGTCTACATGGGCTTCACCGTGTCTGGATTGGCCCTGCTCGGCATCCTCTACGCGCTCGTCCTGCGACTCTTCACCGCGACCTGGGTGACTGGCTGGACGCTGCTGTTCATCGCCGTGCTCTTTCTTGGCGGGGTCCAGTTGATCTGTCTCGGAATCATCGGAGAGTACCTCGGGCGTGTCTATGGCGAGGTCAAGCGCCGGCCTCTCTATCTGGTGAGTGAATCGCTCGGCACCGTGTCCAAGCGGCGCCCGGGCGGCGCGGTGAATCCAGAGACATGATCAAGACCACCCGCTGGCCGCGGCTGATCCTGGGTCTGCTCATCACCCTGCTGTTCATCTGGCTGGTCGCGCGCGCGGTGGATCCAGCGAGTCTGGGCGCGGCCTTCGCGGCGATCCCCTGGTGGGCCTGGATCCTGGGTCTGCTCCTGCTCGCCGCCGGGTATGGTCTACGCATCCTGCGCTGGTGGCTCATGCTGCGGGCGCTCGCCACCGATCTGCCGCTGCGCGCCACCGCCTGGCCCTTGATCAGCAGCATCGCGGTGAACAATGTGCTGCCCTTGCGTGCTGGCGACGCGTTGCGCGTGCTCGGTTTCAGGCAGCAATTGCGTGCGCCGGCGATGCGTGTCCTTGGGACGCTGCTGATCGAGCGTTTGCTCGATCTGCTGACCTTGCTCGGTTTTTTCTTCGTCGGTTTGTGGCTGTTGCAGCCGACCAGTCTGCCACGCACCTTCGTCGTCGCGGCCACCTGGCTCACCGGCGCCGGGGTCTTGCTGTTGCTGCTGCTGATCCTGAGCGCCCCGGCCCTGCTGGAGTGGCTGCGCAAGCCGCGTCCTGACGGGGGCTGGTGGGGGCGCTGGGCGAGCCGGATCGAGACCCATGGAACCCATCTGATCGAGTCGTTCGCGCTCCTGCGCTCGCCCGGTCATGCCCTGGTGCTGGTCGTCTGCTCCATCGCCTGTTGGACGTTCGAGGGGGCGATCTTCGCGGTCCTGGTGACCTCCTCGGTGCAGGCGCTGCATGGCTATGCGGGCTGGCTGGCCATGTCCTTGGGAACCCTCGCCACCCTCTTGCCGAGCTCACCCGGCTATCTGGGAACCTTCGATTACTTCACCATGCAGGGCTTGATCGCCAGCGGCGCCCCGGTGGCCCAGGCCGCCGCCATCGCCATCGCCGTGCATCTGATCCTCTGGGTTCCGCTGACCCTGCTCGGTCTAGGGTATCTGGCGGTGGCTGGGAGCCGGCTCGGCCAGCGCGGCAGGGCCGCGCGCACCTCCACGGAGCGCTTTTGAACATGAGTCCAGCGATCTCTTCATCGGCCGCCGAGGTGGTCATCGTCGGGGGCGGTTTTTGCGGTCTGGCCGCGGCCTATGAATTGGCCCGACAAGGTGTCGCGGTGACTGTGCTCGAGGCCGATGAGCAAGTCGGAGGGCTGGCCGGGAGCTTCATGGTGCGCGGCGCGCCCTTGGAAAAGTTCTACCATCACTGGTTCACCAATGACCGAGCGGTGGTGGAGCTGATTCGCGATCTGGGGCTGGACGACCGAGTGATGGTGCGCCCGACCCGAACCGGCGTGTATTACGGCAACCGCTTCTTCAAACTCTCGAGTCCACTCGACCTGCTGCGCTTCAAGCCACTGTCGCTCGGCGCGCGGCTGCGCTTGGGCTGGCTCGCCGTGCGGGCACGCGGTGTCCGGGACTGGCGGGCGTTGGAAGGGATGACCGCCGCCGCATGGCTGCGCGACCTCGGTGGCGAGGAGGTCTATCGCGTGGTCTGGGAGCCCTTGTTGCGGGGCAAGTTCGGCGACGCCGCCGCGGATGTCTCGGCGGTCTGGATGTGGAACAAGCTCAAGCTGCGCGGCGGCAGCCGGGGAAAGGGCGGCGCTGAACACCTGGCCTATTATCGCGGGGGGTTTGCGGCATTGGCCGAGGCGCTGAGCGAGGCCATTCGCGCGTTGGGCGGTCAGGTTCACACCGCCCGCGCGGTCACTGGGCTCGCCGTGTCCGATGGTCGGGTGACTGGCGTGTGGGTCGGTGACCTGCTGATCCCGGCCAAGGCCGTCATCTTGACAACAGCCCTACCCATCATCACCGATCTCTTGGCGCCACATGCCAGCGCTGGGTATCTCGCCGAGCTGCGGCGCGTTCGTTACTTGGCCAACCTCTGCATCGTGCTCGAGCTCGACCGCAGCCTCTCCTCGACCTATTGGCTCAACGTCAACGATCCAGGTTTTCCGTTCGTTGCGGTGATCGAGCACACCAACTTCGAGCCACCAGCGACCTACGGCGGCCGTCACATCGTCTATCTCTCGAAATATCTGCCGGCCTCCGATGAGCTCTACCGGATGCCGGATGCCGAGCTGATCGATTTCACGCTCGTGCATCTTCGCCGCATGTTTCCGGCCTTCGCGCGAGACTGGATCCAGGCGGCCCATGTCTGGCGCGCGGCCTATTCACAGCCGATCGTCGAGCGTCACTACAGCCGCATGATCCCCGCTCGCAGCACCCCGATCGCGGGCGTGTCGATCGCGACCATGGCGCAGATCTATCCGGAGGATCGAGGGACCAATTACGCGATTCGCGAGGGTCGGCAAATCGCCCGGCACCTGCTCGCCGAGCGCGCGAGCACGCGATGATGGGTGGTGTCGGGGTGCCGGGAGGATCCGCGCATCATTGGATCGGGTCAGCGGTCGCGGCCGGTTGGAGCTCCGTCTCCAACATGACGTCGGGGTCCACCCGAATGAGCAGGCTGTCGCCGCTGGAGTGGACGACGGGTCCGAGTGTGCGCAGCAGCGGCTCGTTCAGTCCCGCGTAGGTCGAGCGCTCCAGATCGCCGATGTAGAGATAGTCCAATCCGAGTGTCCGACTCAGCTCGATCGCGACCCCGCGCTCGCGCGCCTCGTAGAGTGCGCGCACGTCCGCCTCGACGGCGCGCGCCGGCTCGATGCCGGTTTCCTGCGCGCGCGCGCGAGCCTGCTCCCAGCTGGTCGCGTCTGGCGGATAGGAGAAACGCCAAGTCCACTGGTGAAAGGACCAGTTGATCGGGTTGATCGCACCACTGAACACCCCGATCCGCCCTCCATAGCTGTACGAATTGCCCACCGCCTCGAGCAGGACCGGACGACCCTGGATGTTGTCCCTCAGCCAGCGGATGGTCGCCCAATCATCCGGGTTCTTGTCCGCGATGAAGCGACCACCCTCGAGTGTCAGATTGCGCTCGCCCAAGGACCAGGGCGGCACGGGCGCGAACACCTGCCGCGCGCCTTCCAGCGGAAAGATCAGCACCGCGCTGAGCAGCATGAAGCCTGCCACGCTCAGGATGCGCTCGGCCGCGGGCTCCTCGCGCAAGGCCAGCCGCCAGGCGGCATGGAGCAGGATCGCGGTCGCGATGGCCAGCAGCATCCAGGCGTGATAACCGAGCTTGAAGACCGTGTTGGTGCGAAAGTGCGATGGGTTGGTCAGATGGAAGAAATCCCGGAAAAAAAACAGCTCGGTGAAGATGATCAGGCCGACCGCCATCCCGGCCAGCAGCAGCGCGTATTGGATCCCAGGTCCGAACAGGCTCCAGCGTCCCCAGAGGATGATCAGGCTCAACCCGATCAGGATCGCGAAGGCGCCCCAGAGGCCGAGCATGAACATCGGCTCGGCCGGATACTGCGCGGTCCCCACCAGGTTGGCGACGCGCACGAAGGTCGGGGCGAAACCCAAGCCGGCGACCGGACTCTCGAACTGGCCGAAGAAGGGTTGGAACAGGATGAAGGGCGAGATGGCGACCGCGAACAGAAAGGCGGCGGAGACGCCAGCCTGCCGTGCCAGGCCGCGCCATTGCCACCCGCTGGTCAGTCCAGTGGCAGTCAGGGGCGCCGCGCCGGATCGCGATCCCACCACCACTGGGATGAGCAGTCGCGCCACCAGCAGCACGAACAGCAGGGTGCCGAGCGTCATGAAATCCCAGACATGCACGGTTGCGATACTGGCCAGGGTGAACAGGACGAGCGCCATGACTGGCCATTCCAGCCGGGTGGCTCGCCAGAGATGCCAAAGCACCAGCAGTCCAGTCAAGAAGAAGGGGATGCTGATGACATGCGGATGCAGATCGCCCAGCAGGAAGCTGTAGGACGGGATCTCGTTGATGGTCAGCGCGTTCTCATGGATACGTGTGGCCTTCGGGTAATAGCAGGCCGTGCCGACCCCTGTCTGGGTCCAAATGTTGGAGAGATAACAGGTGGCATAATGCAGGTTGCCCGCGAGTGCGACCAACAGCGCGCCGAGCAGCCCGGCCTGGCGCGAGCCGCTGGCCAGGACCACCAGCAGATAGCTCAACTGCAAGGCCAGGACGAAGATCAGGCCCAGCAGCATGTTGTAGCCCAACGCCGGGATGATCCCGCCGAGGTTCAGCGGCAAGGCCAGTAAGACATAGCCATAGTAGTAATAATTGATCGGCAGCTCGGCGCGCCAGAAATCCAAGAAGGGAAAGACCTCGGTGCGCGCGGCCGCGGTCAGCAGCGCCAGATCCATGAACTTCTCGGTCGACTCCAGATGCGGATTGAATCCCCGCAGATAGAGATAACCCAGGAAACAGACCAGCGAGACCAGCTCCAGACGCAGGATCTGCGCGGCCAGCGCGCGCCACCGGCCGGCCGCTGGGCGGGGGCGTGCGCGCCAGAGCAGCGCCACGGCCAGCGCGCTGAGCATCAGCACCAGTGTCCAGAGATAGACCGGCGAGGCAAAGGGCGCCAGGCTCAGCGAGCTGCCCCACCAGGCGACCCAGCCAACCAGCATCAAGCCGAGCAGCTTGCCGGTGACATAATGATAAAGCGCGAGCTTGCGCTCGCCCGCCGCCACCCAGATCGCGGTACCGATCAGGGCGAGCGCGCTGACGATCAGATACAACCAAGCGGCGGCAATCAAGTCGTCGATCATGGGGTTGCTCAGTGGAACGCTTGATCCGTCAACGGGCCGATTCAAACTGGCTGCTGATAGGCATTCACTATACCGACGAATGACTGGTTACAGCAACGCGAGACCTGCACTCGGCGATCGGATCCTGATCCGGGAGTCCGGTCCGATGCACACTGACCAGGCCCCTGCCGATGTGGCATCATAGCCAGATGCTTCAGGATCCATTCACCCGCGAGGCCTGATGCGGCTGACCGACCCGTCTCTCCGAGTCCGCGCGCTCCTCCTGCGTCTGGCACTCTTTGCCCTACTCTGGTGGGTGTTGACCGAGGGTCGCCCCGATGCCTGGCTGATCGGTGGGCTCGTGGTCTTCGCGGCGAGCGGCCTCAGCTTGATCCTGTCCCGGCCGACACCCTGGTCGGCGATCGGTCTCGCGCGTTTCCTGCCCTTCTTTCTGCTGCGCTCATGGCGCGGCGGGTTGGATGTCGCATGGCGGGCTTGCTGGCCGAGCCTGCCGATCGCCCCTGTCATCATGAGCTATCGACTCCGCTTGCCGCCCGGACGGGCGCGTGTCTTCATGACCGCGGTCGTGAGTCTGCTGCCCGGCACCTTGAGCGCTGAGCTTGCACGCAATCGGCTCCACATCCATGTGCTCGACGGGCGGGCGCCGATCCTCAACGATCTGGCCGATCTGGAGACCCGGGTCGCCGCGATCTTCCGCATCGACCTGGCCGCTGCCCAGCGATCCAATGACCTGGTGTCGCCGGACGCCGTGCCTTGCGTGGATCGATCTGGGCGCATGCGGTCTCGAGTCCAGCGCTCCTGAGCATTCCGATCCCATGAACATCCTCTACCTGGCACTCGGACTGATCTTGCTCTTGAGCCTGGCAGCGGGATTGTGGCGCATCCTGCGCGGGCCGACGCCGGCCGATCGCATGCTCGCGGCCCAGCTCTTTGGCACCACCGCCGTCGCCGTGCTCCTGCTGCTGGCACAGAGTGCCGATCAACCCGCGGTGCGCGATGTCGCGCTGGTCTTCGCGCTGCTGGCCGCGGTGACCATGGTCGCCTTCGTGCGCCGCAGCTGGGCGCGCGAACCGGAGGAGCCGCATGACGATCCTTGATCTGGTCTCGGCCGTGCTGTTGCTGGTTGGGGGTGGCTTCTTTCTCGCCGGCACCGTCGGTCTGCTGCGTTTTCCCGATGTCTATACGCGGCTCCACGCCTTGACCAAGGCCGACAACCTCGGTCTCGGGCTGGTGGTGGCGGGGCTGTGCATGCAAGCCGAATCCTGGGCGGTGATCGGCAAACTGGTGCTGATCTGGCTGCTGGTGCTGATCGCCTCCTCATTCGCCTGTCACCTGGTGGCGCGCGCTGCACTGCACCGGAGGATCCCGCCATGGAGCCGATGACCGTCCTGAACTGGGCGATCGATGGACTGCTCGCGCTGCTGCTCCTTTGGCTTGCCGCACGCGCCTTGGCAAGTCCCGAGCTGATGGAATCCGTGGTGCTCTTCGTCGGCTTCGGCCTGACCCTGGCGATGGTCTGGGTCCGGCTCGCGGCGCCCGACATCGCGCTTGCCGAGGCCGCGATCGGCGCGGGCCTGACCGGTGCCTTGCTGCTCGCCGCCCTTGCCCGTCTGCCGCGCGGCGCGCGTGAGACGGATCGGGATGAAGGTGCGCGCGGGCGTCTCGGCGAGCTGCTCCTGATGCTCTTGTTGGCGGGGCTCTGGGGTGGTCTGGCGCTCGCCATCCTGTCCTTACCGCTGGAGTCGAGCGGACTCGCCGAGTGGGTGGCGGGGGCACTCGACGAGACTGGCGTGGGCTCGCCGGTGACGGCGGTGCTGCTCGATCTGCGCGGCTATGACACCCTATTGGAGATGGTCGTGCTGCTGCTGGTCTTGGTCGGGGTCTGGTCGTTGAGCAAGGTGAACGCGCGGCCCGATCGGCAGGCTGGGACCATGCTCGATCGACTCACGCGACTCTATGCGCCTGTGATGCTGATCATTGCCGGTTATCTGCTGTGGGCGGGCAGCAGCGCCGCGGGCGGGGCCTTCCAGGCCGGGGCCGTGCTCGGTGCCGCGGGCGTGGTGCTGATCCTCAGCGGCTGGCGCCTGCCCACGGCGCTGGTCGGCTGGCCACTGCGTCTGCTCCTGGCCATGGGCGTGCTGCTCTTCCTCGTCGTCGGTGCCATCCCGCTTGGGCTCGGGGCGGCCTGGCTGGACCATCCAGCGGCCTGGTCCGGCACCCTGATCCTGCTGATCGAGATCGCCGCCAGTCTCTCCATTGGCGCGACATTGGCGTTGCTGTTCCTCGGCGCCCAACCGGAGGAGGATCAGCCATGAGCGTCGCGATCCTCTATGCACTGACCGGCGCGGGACTCTTCGTCATCGGACTGCATGCCCTGATCCTGCGCGCCCACCTGCTGCGCAAGATCCTCGGCTTCAATGTCATGGGCAGCGGTGTCTTTCTGGTGTTGGCCGCGTTGGCGCGCCGGACCCCGTCGGGGATTCCCGATCCGGTTCCGCAGGCGATGGTGATCACTGGGATCGTGGTGGCGATCGCCGCCACGGCACTGGCCTTGAGTCTGATGCTGCGGGTCGCCGCGGTCACCGGCCGAGCCGAGCTTGGCGCGGCGGGCGCGTGCCATGAGGATGGCGACACCGAGCAGGGTGAGCGACCATGACAGGCCAGTGCCACGGGGGCGGATGCCAGACAGCGACCGGCGGTCGAACGCTGCCCGCCGACGCCGGCCAGATCGGCCTTGGTGTGTGCGCGAGCAGCGCCTGGGTGACGACTGCGATGGGCGCGCGTCGCCGCGGACCCAGGTCTCGATGATGGCTGACAACGCGCTGATCGCACCCATCCTCATCCCCCTGCTCGGGGCCTTGCTGGCGTTCCTGCTGCGCCGCTGGGCACGGCCGATCGGTCTGCTGACCATGCTGATGTTGGTGATCGCGCTGGCCGGGTTGGTCCCCGGACTGCTGGAGACCGGCTCGCGGGCGCTGGCGATCGGCGGCTGGGATGCCCCCCTAGGGGTCGGTCTGCGCCTGGATGGGCTGAGCCTCGCGATGCTGCTGATGACGGCCGCGGTGGGGCTCGCGATCAGTCTCTACTCGGCGGTCTATTTCAGCGGCCAGCCGCGCCTGGTCGCATCCTTCTGGCCGCTCTGGCTGCTCCTCTTGACCGGTCTGAATGCGCTCTTTCTGGCCACCGATATCTTCAATCTCTATGTCACGCTGGAGATCCTGGGACTGGCGGCGGTGGCGCTCGCCGCACTGGCGGGCGGGGCCGAGGCGCTGGTCGCGGCCATGCGCTATCTGCTGGTGAGCCTGCTCGGCTCGCTCGCCTATCTGCTCGGGGTCGCCTTGCTGTATCACGCCTACGGGACGGTCGATCTCATCCTGCTGAGCGAGCGGATCGCGCCCGCGCCCGCGGCTTGGGCTGCGCTGGGGCTCATGAGTGCCGGGCTGCTTCTGAAGACCGCCTTGTTTCCGCTGCATTTCTGGCTACCCGCGGCGCATGCGAGCGCGGCCGCGCCGGTCAGCGCACTGCTTTCGGCACTGGTGGTCAAGGGCTCCTTCTATCTGCTGCTGCGGCTGTGGCTGGAGTTGTTCGGCGGCCTGGCCGGGGTGGCCTCGATCCTCTTTGGTCTGCTCGGCGCCGCGGCGGTCCTGTGGGGCTCCTTGCAGGCACTGATCCAGTCACGACTGAAGCTCCTGATCGCCTATTCCACGGTGGCGCAGATCGGTTATCTCTTCCTCGCCTTTCCATTGGCGATCGGCGCCGCGACCACCGCCTGGACCGGCGCGCTCTATCTCGCCGTCTCGCACGGTCTGGCCAAGGCGGCGATGTTCCTGGCCGCGGGCAACCTCTTGCGTTTTGGCGGTCACGATCGGATCGCCGACCTGGACCGTGTGGTGCAACGGCTGCCGCTGAGTATCGCCGCCTTCGCCCTCGCCGGGGTGAGCATCATGGGGCTGCCACCAAGCGGGGGCTTCATCGGCAAGTGGCTGCTCTTGGAGGCGGCGCTGGATCAGGGTCAGTGGGGTTGGGCGATCGTGATCCTGCTCGGTGGTGTCCTGGCTGCAACCTATGTCTTCAAGGTCCTGGGTTATGCCTTCACCCAGTCCGAGCACCCCCATCAGGCCAAGCCCGTGCCGGCGTTGATGGAGTGGGTCGCCTTCGGGCTCGCCGTGGCCGCGGTGCTGCTCGGTCTGATCGTTGCGCCTCTGCTTGCCCTGCTCGGGCTCGGCGACCCCTTCGGTGCTCACCCGATGGCTGCGCGCCCATGATCACGGAGCCCTGGATCCCGCTGCTCGTCGTCGCCAGCTCGTTGGTGCCGGGGCTGCTGATCTTCGGTCTGGCCGAGTCGCGGGTGCGGCTGCGCACCACGCTCAACCTGTCGGGTGCGATCCTCAAGTTGATCCTTGTCGGGATCATGCTGTGGGGGGTCGCGCAGGGGCGTGAATACGAGGTGCGGCTGGCGTTCCTGCCCGGTCTGGATCTCGCCTTGCGGGCTGGCCCGCTCGCCCTGCTCTTCCTGGTGCTCTCGAGCCTGCTGTGGCTGGTGACGACCATCTACGCGATCGGCTATTTGGAAGGCGCGCCGCATCGCAGTCGCTTCTTCGGTTTCTTCAGCCTCTGTGTCACCGCGACCGTCGGCATCGCCATGGCGGCGGATCTGCTGACCTTCCTGCTCTTCTATGAGCTGCTGACATTGGCGACCTATCCATTGGTCGTGCACCGTGGCACCGAGATCGCGCGGCGCGCCGGCCAGATCTATCTCGCCTTCACGATCGGCGGTGGCGCCCTCTTGCTGCTGGGGATCATCTGGCTCTACACCCTGACTGGAACGCTCGTCTTCAGCCCGGGTGGCTTCGTCGCCACGCTGGATCCACTCCATCGACCGGCCCTGGTGCTGATCTTCGTGTGTCTGATCGCCGGGCTAGGGGTCAAGGCTGCGTTGCTCCCGTTCCATGCCTGGCTGCCGCGCGCCATGGTCGCGCCGGCCCCGGTCAGTGCCTTGCTGCACGCGGTGGCGGTCGTCAAGGCTGGTGCCTTCGGGATCGTGCGTGTCGTCTACGAGGTCTTCGGCGTCGAATTCGCGACCGAGCTGGGGGTCACCGCCCCCCTTGCGCTCCTCGCCGCGGCGACCATCATCTATGGCTCGGTGCGTGCCCTGTTCCAAGACGATCTCAAGCGCCGGCTGGCCTTCTCCACGGTCAGCCAGGTCTCCTACATCATCCTCGGCGTCGCCATCGCCAGCCCGATCGCCACGGTTGGCGGGCTGGTCCATCTCGTCCATCAGGGACTGATGAAGATCACGCTCTTCTTCAGTGCCGGAAATCTCGCCGAGACCCTGGGCATCCACAAGGTCAGCGAGATGAATGGCGTGGGCCGGCGCATGCCCTGGACCATGGTCGCCTTCACCATCGCGGCCTTCGGCATGATCGGCGCTCCCCCGGTGGCCGGCTTCATCACCAAATGGTATCTCGGACTCGGTGCGCTGGATGCAGGTCAGCACTGGGTGCTGCTGGTCCTGGCCGCCAGCAGCCTGCTCAATGCCGCCTATTTCCTCCCGATCCTGCATGCCGCTTGGTTTCGCGATCCCCCCACGCACTGGCCGCAGGAGCGTGATTTCGGTCGGCGCGAGACGGCGCGCGCGCTCCTATGGCCACCCCTGATCACGGCGACCGCGGCATTGCTGGCCGGTCTCTTGGCCGCCGCGCCCTTCTCTCCCCTGGAATGGGGGCACCTGATCGCCGCGCGGGAGTTCATCGGGCCATGACGATCGACGTGCCACCGCTGCTCCTGCTCGCCGTCTTGGCCTGGCCGGGACTGCTCGCCGCGCTGCTGGCGATGCCGGCCGCGCGGTCCACGGCGATCGCGCTGCTGCCCTGGGCGGCACTCCCCGCCATGCTCCTCGGTCTAGTGTCGTCCCCGGCGCGCTTGGCGTTGCCCTACACCCTGGATGGCGCGGCCCTGGCGCTCGATGCGCCGGGTGGGAGCGTCCTGATCGGGATCGCGCTGCTCTGGAGTCTGGCCGGTGTCTGTTGGCGCCTCGACACCCATGGTGATCCGGGTCGCTGGCGACCGGCAGTCGCGGCGCTCTTGGCCCTGCTGGCTCTGTTCGCGCTGGTCCTGGCCGACGATGTGCTGCTCTGGCTCACCGCCACGACCCTTGCGGGCTATGCGCTCTACGCACTGCTGGCTCGGGAGCGGCGTGCCGGGGCGCGGGCCGCCGCCCGGCGTCTGGTCATCGTGCTGGTCCTGGCCGACCTGCTCTTGTTCGAGCTCATCCTGATCCTCGCCCACGGCGCTGGCGCGACCTCCTTCTCGGCGCTGCGCGAGGTCATCGCCGAAGCCGCGGATCGCGACACCCTGCTGCTGCTGATGCTGCTCGGGTTGGGCGCAAAATCCGGTGTCCTGGGTGGACACGTCTGGCTCTTGCCGACTGTGCACGCGACCTCGACGGCGCCGCGCTTGATCCTGATCGCCTTTGTCCTGGCCGCGGGCTTGTTCGGCTGGCTGCGTCTGTTGCCCCTGGGCGCGATCGTCTGGCCGACCGGTGGCCTCGTCCTGGGCGCCCTCGCCCTCGCCACGGCGCTCCATGCCTTGATCGCTGGGCTCGGGCGCGCGACGCTCGATCGGCTGCAAGGGATCGTCTTGATGGCGTTGACGGCACAATGGCTGATGGCCCTGGCGGTGGCGCTGCGACAACCGACGCTGGCTCCAGCGATCGCCCAGTCTCTGCCACTGCTCGGTCTGCAGACCAGTATGACGCTCGCCGCGCTCGTGTTGCTGGGCACGGCGAGCGGCGCGGGGCGCCAAGGGCCGCGTCTGGTCCTGGCCTGGGCGGCGGCACTCTTGGGTGCGACCGCACCCGTGCCGATCTTGGCCGGTTGGCTGGACTTGGGCAAGACCGAGATCCTGGATCCGCGCTGGCCCGCGTTGGTGGTCAGTCTACTGCTCGGGCGGTTGCTTGCGCTGCTGCGGCAGCCGGCTCGCGAGCAGCGCCTCGACCCATGGCGAGGCACCTGGATCGGACTTGCCGCCATCCTGGTGGCGGCGGCCGTGCTCATGTCATTGAGCGCGTGGCTGGCCGATCCGTTGGCCCTTCAGTGGTCATGGCCGCCGGTCGAGTCGACTGATTCCGCTGCGCTGGGTTGGGCGCTGCTGCTCGGCGGTCTGGTCCTGGTCGGCTGGGCCGTCACGCTGCGGTTGGTCCGGCGGCGTGGGTGGCCGAGCGAGCGGTCAGCGCTGCCGCCTTGGGGTCAGACACGCGCGCGCCAGTGGCGCCGGTGGTGGCGTCGGCTCTTGCTGGAGCGTCTGCCGAGTTGGCGCGAGGGCTTGATCGCGCGCTTGTCGCAGGGCGCCATCGCGACATTCAGGCATGGCCCTGCCGCATCGATCGAGGCGTGGCTGCTGCGCTGGGAGGTCGCGCTGGTGATGCTGATCCTGCTCGGATTCGGGCTGGCGTGGCTGGTGCTCGCCTGATATCCAAATCCCGATTGACTGACTACATCCGGGTGATCCCCAGGCGGCGCAGCACGCTTTTTTCGGCGACGATCGCGAAGAAGGCGAAGACCGAGAGCGCCAGGATCACACCCCAGGCGGCGAGATCCAGACCACTGGTATGGAACATCGCCTGCATCGGCGGGGCGTAGGTGAAGATCAGCTGGAGGCCGATCAGGATCAGGCTCGCCCAAAAGGCGACCGGATTGCCATAGAGTGTGTCACGGGCCATGGTGGGCGCCGTGAACTGACGCACGTTGAAGAGATAGACCAGCTCGCCGCAGACCAGCATGTTGACTGCCGCGGTCCGGGCGACCTCCAGGCTTTGACCGCGCATCAGCTCCCACTCGTAGACCCCGAAGGTCAGCGCGATCATCAGCAGGCTGACGAACAGGATCCGAATCAGCATGATCCGAGTGATCAGGGGCTCGCGCGGCGGGCGCGGCGGACGTCGCATGACCCCGCCCTCGGCCGGCTCGAAGGCCAGCGCCAGGGCCAGGGTCACGGCCGTGACCATGTTGACCCAGAGGATCTGACTGGCGGTGATCGGTAGGGCCAGACCCAAGAGAACCGCCACCAGGATGACGCCGGCCTGTGCGCCGTTGGTCGGCAGGATGAAGACCAGCGATTTCTTGATGTTGTCGAAGACCCGTCGACCCTCGCTCACCGCGTGCGCGATACTCGCGAAGTTGTCGTCGGTCAGGACCAGGTCAGAGGCCTCCTTGGCCGCGTCGGTGCCGCGATGCCCCATGGCCACCCCGATCTCGGCGGACTTGAGCGCGGGCGCGTCATTGACGCCGTCGCCGGTCATGGCCACCAGCTCGCCGCGCGCCTGCAGCGCGGCCACTAGCCTGAGCTTGTGCTCGGGGCTGGCACGGGCGATGACGTCGGTTGTTTGGACCCGCTCTTCGAGCTCTGCGTCGCTCAGTCGCTCCACCACCTCGCCGGTCAGTGGCTCGCCCTCGCCCAGACCCAGCTCGCGGGCGATGGCCGCCGCGGTCACCGCATGGTCGCCGGTGATCATCTTGACCCGGATGCCGGCGGCCTGACACTCGGCGACCGCCGCGATTGCCTCGGGCCGCGGCGGATCCATCATGCCGGCGAGACCGAGTAGACGAAAACCGCGCCGGATGTCGTCGAGGTCGAGCGCGGTGGTGCCGGCCGGGACCTCGCGCCGCGCCAGTGCCAGGACGCGCTGACCCGAGCCCGCCGACTCGAGCACCCGCTCCTCCCAGTCGGATCGGCTCAGTGGCGTCCCCAGTGCGTCCTCCTCGCAGAGCTCGAGGATCCGCTCGGGCGCACCCTTGAGCAGGATGAAGGCATGGCCGGCATGATCGTGATGCAGGGTGGCCATGTAGCGATGCTCGGACTCGAAGGGGATCTCGTCGATCCTTGGATAGGCGTGCCGCTCGGCGATCGGATCCAGCCCGGCCTTGAGCGCGAGTGTCACGAGTGCGCCCTCGGTGGGATCGCCGACCAAGGTCCAGCCGTTGTCCGCACCAGGCTCCAGGTGTGCGTCGTTGCAGAGCAGTGCACAGCGCGCCAGCTCCAGCAGCTGCTGATCCTGACGGGGATCGAGTGTGTGCTTGCCCTGGTGGAAGCCGCCCTCTGGCGCGTAGCCGGCCCCGCTCACCTCCAGCGCGCGTCCGGGCAGCAGCAAGCGTACCGCGGTCATCTCGTTCTTGGTGAGTGTACCGGTCTTGTCCGAGCAGATGACCGTGACCGATCCGAGTGTCTCGACCGCCGGTAAGCGTCGTACGATCCCCTTCTGCCGTGCCATGACACGGGTTCCGATCGCGAGCGTGATGGTCACGATCGCCGGCAACCCCTCGGGGATCGCGGCGACCGCCAGACCCACCACGGCGAGGAATAGATCGGTCCCGCTCATGCCGATCACCCAGTGCCCGTAGGCGTAAGTCGAGAGGCCGACGGCGAGGATGACCAAGGTGATCTGACGCGCGAACTGCTCGAGCCGACGGGTCAGAGGGGTCGCTAGGCTGCTCACGCCCGCGACCATCGCGCCGATGCGCCCGATCTCAGTCGCCGCGCCAGTGGCGACCACGAGTCCACGACCCTGACCAGAGGCCACGACGGTGCCCGAGTAGGCCATCCCAATGCGGTCGCCGGTGACCGCGGTGGCGGAAACCGCCGCGCTCGCCTTCTCGGCCGGGACCGACTCGCCGGTGAGCGCGGCCTCGTTCACCCGCAGATTCTTGACCTTGAGCAGACGCAGATCGGCTGGCACCCGAGCGCCCGACTCGAGCAGGACGATATCGCCCGGGACCAGCTCGAGCGCGTCGATCTCGCGTCGGCTGCCGTCGCGCAGCACCGTCGCCTTGCTCGCCAGCATGGCCCGCACCGCAGCGAGTGCTTGTTCCGCCTTGCCTTCCTGGACGAATCCGATGAGCGCGTTGATGATCACAACGCCCAGGATGACCGCGGCGTCGGCATGATACTCCAGCAGGAAGGTCACCACCGCCGCCACCAACAGCACATAGATGAGCGGGTTGTGAAACTGAATCAGGAGCCGTGCCAGAGGTCCAGCTCGCTTGGGCTCTGGCAGGCGATTGGGGCCATGCTCGGCGAGACGCCGACGCGCCTCATCGCTCGTGAGACCACGGGCCTCGTCGCTGGCGAGTCGCGCGAGTGCCGATGAGGCGGATTCGCTATGCCAGGAGACATCCGGTGGGGTCGGATTGGTGAGGTCTTTGGTCATCGTCATACCCTCCAGCGTCGGACCCGAGACCACACGAGACAGTGCTCGAGGGTGGCGGCGCGAGAGAAGCTCGGATCCGGCGTGACTGTCAGCGCATCGAGCGGTCCGCGCGTCCGCGCGGAGCGGGTCTGAAGGCTCGCGCCGCTCGATTCATGTTGTCCAGCGGCGCGCGCCACCAAGCGATGGGGCAGTCATCGCGCCCATTGGTTCCGCTGATGGCGAGCGCGATGAGCGCTCAGGCGCGCATGCGATAGAGCGCCTGCTCGGTCCAAGTCCCGTACTCGGAGAGACGTTTCAGCCAGGCACGCTGCTGCTCCCAGACTCGGCTCGCCACCGCATCGGCGGCGGCGGTCGCGTCGATGACCTCGAACGAGATGGCTTGCAAGGTGCTCAGGACCTCATCGGGAAGACGGCGGATCTCCACCCCATCGGCCATGAGCTGCTCGAGCGCCTCCATGTTGCGCGCATTGTAATCGTCCAGCATGTCGGCGTTGACGTCACGCGCGGCGGTGCGCACGATGGCCTGCAGATCGGGTGGTAGGCTCTCCCAGGCCTTACGATTGATGGTCAACTCGAAGGTCACGTTCGGCTCCTGCCAGCCCGGAAAATAGCAATAGCGAGAGACCTTGTGCAGCCCTAGTGCCAGATCGTTGTAGGGACCGATCCATTCGGTCGCGTCGATCACACCGGTCTGCAAGGCGGTGAAGATCTCACCGACAGGCATGTTCACGACGGTGGTTCCGAGACGACTCAAGACCTCGCCGCCGAGTCCAGGGGTCCGCATCTTCAACCCTTTGAGATCATCGATGGTGTGGATCTCACGGTTGAACCAACCGGCGCTTTGCACCCCGGTCGCGCCACAGGCCATTGGCAGCACGCCGAAGGGCGCATAGGCCTCCTCCCAGAGCGCCAGTCCGCCGCCGTGATGCAGCCAGGCGTTCATCTCCTGCGCGTTCGGGCCGAATGGCAAGGCGCAGAAGAACTGTGCGGCGGGGATCTTGCCCTTCCAGTAGTAGGGCGCGCTGTGTCCCATCTCGGCGGCGCCGCGCGAGACCGCATCCAAGACCTCCATGGCCGGGACCAGCTCGCCGGCGGCATAGACCTTGATCTTCAAGCGCCCGGCGCTACTCTCCTCGACCGCGCGCGCGAGGCGTTCGGGACCGATCCCGACACCCGGAAAGTTCTTCGGCCAAGAGGTGACCAGCTTCCAGTTGAAGCGAGGCCCATCCTCGGCTTTGGCGCAATCGGCCGCGCTCTGTTGGCAACCCGCGACGGCGGTCGCGGCGAGGCCGACACCAGCCGCGGTGATCAAATCTCGGCGTTTCATTTCAGCATCTCCGGGGGTAATGGCAAGGATCGATCCATGTCGTGCGTCCAGTGTGAGAGAGCGACCGCTCGATGTCACTCTCTTCGATCATCACCGAACCCTCGATGTCTTGGCGGTTGGCCGGATCGAGCGGACCATCACCCAGTCTCTTGGTTTGCGGTCCGAGCACTCAGTGGCGTGCAAGTCCATGCTCGTCGCGCCTCGGATTTTGGTTTTCATCCACTGAAAGACGATGACAGGCCAATGAGATCACTCTCCCTGACCCCTGACCCCTGACCCCTGACCACTATAGAACGAGTGACGCTCGCAATCGAAGCTCGGTGCGTCCGCGAGTGTTTCGGCTACAATGTCGGGCATGTCTCAAGCACGCCCCCAGTCATTGCCGCCCCTGCTCCGTCTCGCGCGGGGAATCGACGCACTCAATGCCGGTCTGGGACGTTCGCTTGCCTGGCTGACGCTGTTCCTGGTTCTGGGCACCACGATCGTCGTCGTGCTGCGCTATGGCTTCAACATCGGCGCGACCGCCCTACAGGAGGCCGTGCTCTACGCGCACGCATTGGTCTTCATGGGCTCGGCCGCCTGGGCGCTGCAGGGCAATGCGCATGTGCGTGTCGACATCCTCTATCAGCGACTCTCGACCCGGCGGCGCGCATTGATCGATCTACTCGGCCATCTCCTCTTGCTGCTGCCGCTCACACTCTTCATCGGCTGGACGAGTTGGGACTATGTCGCCAATTCATGGTCGATCCGGGAGGTCTCACCCGAGACTGGGGGATTGCGTCTGGTCTACCTGCACAAGAGCATCATCCTCATCTTGTCGTGCAGTCTACTGCTGCAAGGCATCGCCGATGTGATCAAGGGGGCCTATCTGTTGTCGGCTGGCGCGCCCCGGGTGGATGCCGATCATGGCTGAGTGGATGTCACTGCTCCTGTTCGCCGCCATCTGCCTGGCCTTGTTGGCAGGTTATCCGGTCGCCTTCACGCTGGGTGGCGTCTCGCTGCTGTTCGCCGGGCTCGGGGTGCTGACCGGAACCTTCGAGCCAGCCTACCTGACCGCTCTGCCGAATCGTCTCTTCGGCATCATGAACAACCAGACGATGCTGGCGGTGCCGCTGTTCATCTTCATGGGGGTAGTGCTGGAGAAGTCACGGGTCGCCGAGGATCTGCTGGAGTCGATGGCGCGTTTGTTCGGCTCCTTGCGCGGCGGCTTGGCGATCTCGGTCTGTGTCGTCGGCGCGCTGATGGCCGCTTCGACCGGGATCGTGGGTGCCACCGTGGTGACCATGGGCCTGCTGGCCTTGCCCACCATGCTCAACCGTGGCTATGACGCGGGTACCGCGACCGGGACCATCGCGGCGACCGGCACCTTGGGCCAGATCATTCCACCGTCGATCGTCCTGGTCCTGCTCGGCGATGTCATGTCCAGCGCCTATCAGCAGGCGCAGTTGAGCCAGGGTATCTTCTCCCCCGATACCGTATCGGTCGGTGACCTGTTCGTGGGCGCGCTGGTTCCGGGTGTGCTGCTGGTCACACTCTACATCCTCTACCTGGTTGGACTCGCCCTGCTGCGGCCAGAACGGCTGCCGGCCTTGCCGCCTCATGCACTGGGTCCGATCGAATGGGGACGCTTGTTGCGCGCGCTGGTGCCGCCGCTGATGCTCATCGGCGCGGTCCTCGGCTCGATCCTGGCCGGTTATGCCACGCCCACCGAGGCTGCCGCGTTGGGTGCACTGGGCGCGCTCCTGCTTGCGATCCTCAAGCGCCAGCTCACCCTTGCGCGATTGCGCGAGGTGGCCCAAAGCACCGCCGAGATCACCACCATGATCTTCATGATCCTGATCGGAGCCTCCATCTTCTCCTTGGTCTTCCGTGGCTTCGGCGGCGAGGAACTGATCGCGGATCTACTCTCCGGACTGCCCGGCGGCGCGACCGGCGCGCTCCTGGTGGTGATGTTGGTGATCTTCCTGCTCGGTTTCATCCTCGACTTCATCGAGATCATCTTCGTCGTGGTGCCATTGGTCGCGCCCGTGCTGTTGGCGATGGGTCTGGATCCGCTCTGGCTGGGCGTGATGATCGCGCTGAATCTGCAGACCTCCTTCCTGACTCCGCCCTTTGGCTTCGCGCTCTTCTATCTCCGCGGGGTCGCACCGCCGTCGGTTGCGACGAGCACCATCTATCGCGGCGTCATCCCCTTCATCCTCATTCAGATCCTCATCCTGGCGCTCGCCTGGTCCTTCCCTGGACTTGTCACCTGGCTACCCGGTCAGGTCTACGGTCACTGACCGAGGTGGCTGGCGCCGCGCGGGAGGATACGCCGCGGGCGCCAGGTTTGCTCGCCGGGCCGTCCCGCTCAGTCCTCGACGCCGATCTCGTCGGCGACCGAGCGGACGATGCGTTGATCAATCCGCAGTAGCTCGTCGCGCCGTCCCGGATATTCGACGTGACTGAGCAGGTAGCGGATCGCGTTGATGCGCGCGCGCTTCTTGTCGTCCGACTTGATGATGGTCCAAGGGCTGTCGGCGGTGGAGGTGAAGAAGAACATATCCTCCTTGGCGCGGGTGTACTCGTCCCATTTGTCTTGCGACTCTTGGTCGACTGGACTGAGCTTCCACTGGCGTAGCGGGTCGTTGGTGCGCTTGGAGAAGCGCTGCGCCTGGGCCTGCTTGCTGACCGAGTAATAGAACTTGAACAGACTGACCCCGGAGCGGATCAGCATCCGCTCGAGCTCTGGCACCGAGCGCAAGAACTCCTTCACCTCGGCCCCGGTGCAAAATCCCATGGCGCGCTCGACCATCGCGCGGTTGTACCAACTCCGGTCGAAGAACACGATCTCGCCGCCGCTTGGCAGGTGCGCGATATAGCGCTGGAAGTACCACTGAGTGCGCTCGCGGTCGCTCGGCTTGTCCAATGCCACCACCCGCGCCCCGCGCGGATTCAGGTGCTCGACGAAACGCTTGATCACCCCACCCTTGCCGGCCGCGTCGCGACCCTCGTTGATGACGAGCACGCGCAGACCTTGCTCCTTGATCCAGTTCTGCATCTTCACCAGCTCGGCGTGCAGGGGCATCATGAGATCGATGTAATCGGCATCGCTGAGCTTGCCGATCGTGCCGGTCAAGTCATCAGGCGGTCCCTCGCGCACCGATTCGCGCTTGGCCTTCTTGAGCTTGTAGGCCTCGGCATCGTGGCCGCTCGGCGAGACGTTCGCGCTCGTCGTCCGGGGCGGCGGCTCCGCCTTGCGGCCCTTCTTGACCTTGCGCTCCTTGTCGCTCGGCGAGGCGACGAGCGCCTCCTTCCCCCCGGTGAGCGTGTCGGACGGGCTCAAGGTCTCCCCGTTGACGTCGCCGTCCAATACCTCCTGCTCGATCAGGACATCATCCTCCACCGAGGTGAATTCGGGATTCTCCGGGCTGTCGGTCGCGGGACGAGGGGCATCCTCTGTCATCTAGGTCTCTCCGTCGCTAGGGTTTCGGATCCGCGGCTTGGCGTGTGCTGCAGGGCAGCCATCAGCCACGGCGCTTGCAGGCGTTCTTGATGTCATCGAGCAGCCTGCGATACGACTTGAGCAGCTTGCGCGGTTTCTTCTTGTGTTTTTCGGAGATCGCCTCGAAGCGTTCTTGGAAGGCCTCCGCCTGCTGCTTCTCATCGCTGCCACCACACTTGGCCAGCTTGACCAGCTTCTTTTTCTGCAAGGCGTCGATGAGCTCGATGTCCTGCTTGGCGAAGAAGATGTCTTCTTCCGCCATCTCCTTGAGTCGCATCTTGTCGACGAAATCTTTCATCTTGGCCCCCCGGCAGCACTGATTGATGACGAATGGTGTCCATGGCGCGAACCAACAGACGATACCGACCAAGGGACACTTGTAATATTACAGAAATATTGCTGTATTGTGACGACTAGAAAAAAAAGATCGAGATTGGAGGGGTGATGGGCAATGCATACGAGGGCGAGGAGACCCTGGTCAGCCGCAGGCTCGAGGTGATCCTGCGGCGTCCAGGCGCTCAGGAGATCGCGTGCCGAACCTATGCGATCGGTCGACAGGCCCTGTTGTTGGAAGGGGTTGGCCTCTTGTTCCCCACGCAGGGCGTCGAGGTCACACTCGCCGCGACGAGCGAGACGCCGCTGACATTGACCTGTCGAGTCGAGGCCACGGCCGGTCCGCATGCCTATCTGCGCTTCGAGCCCTTGACCGCGGCTCAACAGCGACGACTAGACGAGCTGCTCTGGCCGGATTGGGACGGCGTCAATCTGCTCGACGGCCTCATCCTGATGTCCGAGCGTTATGGCGCGTCTTCACTGACCGAGTGGCTGCGTCTCACTGACCTGCTGTCGGTTTGGCATCCACAGGTCACCAAACGCCCGCGCTAGTGCGTGGGTGGGCGGTCCATGCGAGTCGATTGTCGCAGCAAAAAAACAGTTGCGTCAGTGTGACGCAAAGATGAATATTTCGTGACGGTACGGTGACCATTTCATGAAGCGCTCGCTGTCCGCCGGCTTGTGCCGACTGGGCGGGCGCGAGTCGCGACGGCATCGTCTTGCAGTTCGGCGACAGCCACCGGGCCAGTATGGTCGGCCGATCGCGGACGCTTCATGACAACCAAGCCACCAAGAGGAAGGCGCCGTTCGTGGAACCCTTGACCCTACTCGTTGTTGCAACCGTGATCGTGGTGTTGGTCTTCGACTACACCAATGGATTTCAGGATGCCTCAAATGTCATCGCCACGCCGATCGCCTCGCGTGCGCTCACGCCGATCCAAGCGGTGATCATCGTTGCCGTGTTCGAGTTTCTTGGTCCACTGCTCGCTGGCACCGCGGTCGCCAATACCATCGGTCGCTTCGTCGACTTCAGCGGCGTGGATGCGCTGCTGTCGGTGACCATCATCGCCTGCGGACTCAGCGGCGCCATCTTCTGGAACCTCATCACCTGGTATTTCGGGATCACCACCTCCTCCTCGCACGGTCTGGTCGGTGGCATGGTCGGGGCGGTGATCGTCGGGGTGGGCGCCGATCACGTCGTCTGGGGATTCTCCCAGCTCGCTCACGGTGAGGTGACCGGAGTCACCAAGGTGCTGATCTGGTTGGTTCTCTCACCGATCATCGGCTTTTGGGTCGGGTTTGCCATCCACCGGCTCATGTTCCGGCTCCTCGGTGGCGCCAAACCCAACGTGAATCACTTCTTCAAGCGCATCCAGATCATCACGGCGGCCGGCCTGGCCTTCTCGCATGGGGCCAACGATGCGCAGAAGAGCATGGGCGTCATCACCCTGGTGCTGCTGAGCGGTGGCTTCATCAGCGAGTTCAGCGTGCCCTTCTGGGTGGTGCTGTCCTGCGCCATCGCCATCACACTCGGTATCCTCTCCGGGGGATGGCGCATCGTTCGGACCATCGGCTTCGGCATCATCAAGGTCCGTCCGATCCATGCCTTCAATGCTCAACTGACCGCGGCCTCGGTCATCTTCAGCGCCTCGATGGTCGGCGCCCCGGTCTCGACCACGCATGTGGTCACCTCATCCTTGATGGGCATCGGCGCCTCTGAGCGACCCAAGGCGGTGCGCTGGTCCAAGGCCAAGGAGATCGTGACGACCTGGATCCTGACGATTCCGGGAGCCGGGACGGTATCGGCCTTGACCTATCTGCTCGTCAGTCTCTTCATGGAGCCGCGTTGAATGATGTCGAGACTGGCGCCCGGACAGCGCGCATCGACCACAACACGCGCGTACGACACCTCGCAGACCCGCCCACCCTGAGGGCAGCGATCGCGTGCCTCGTCCCAAGGTGTCAGCGCCCGCGCCGTGGCGCTGCGGGTGTCTGCCTTGCGATCGGGTCACTCGCTCATTCGCGCTGCCGTCGCGGGCGGCGCCCGTGCTTGCCTCGACCGATCGGGACGTGGCTTGCGATCAGGTCATTCTCGGTGCCAGCCGCTTGGTTTGCGTGGTGGCATGGAGATGCCGAGCTCACTCTGCCGCGGAGGACATGATTCAACCGTGGATACGCTATCCATCCTGGTCATAGTGGCCGTTGCCGTGGTGTTGATCTTCGACTACACCAACGGATTTCACGATGCCTCCAACATCATCGCCACGCCGATCGCCTCGCGTGCGCTCACGCCGATCCAGGCGGTGGCGATCGTCGCCACCTTCGAGTTCCTCGGGCCCTTGTTGGCCGGGACCGCGGTGGCCAACACCATTGGCAATTTCATCGACCTCGATGAGGTGGCGACCCTGCTCTCGGTCACCATCATCCTCTGTGGTCTGTGTGGTGCCATCTTTTGGAACCTGATCACCTGGTGGTTCGGGATCCCCTCCTCGTCCTCGCATGCGCTGGTCGGTGGCTTGGCCGGAGCGGTGATCCTGGCGGTCGGTACCGATCATGTGGTCTGGGGCTTCGGGCAACTGGCCGAGGGCCACCTGACCGGCGTCACCAAGGTCTTGATGGCCCTATTTCTCTCGCCGCTCATCGGGTTCTGGGCCGGTTTCCTGGTTCATCGACTGGTGTTCTTCCTGATGCGCGGGGCCAAGCCCGGCGTCAACCGTTTCTTCAAGGGCATCCAGATCTTTTCCTGTGCCGGCCTGGCCTTCTCGCATGGGGCCAACGATGCGCAGAAGAGCATGGGCATCATCACTCTGGTGTTGCTGAGCGGCGGTTTCATCAGTGAGTTCAGCGTGCCCTTCTGGGTAGTGCTGTCCTGCGCCATCGCCATCACGCTCGGCATCCTGTCAGGTGGCTGGCGCATCGTTCGGACCATTGGCTTCGGCATCTTCAAGGTGCGTCCGATCCATGCCTTCAATGGTCAATTGACCGCGGCCTCGATCATCTTCAGCGCCTCGATGGTCGGTGCGCCAGTCTCGACCACCCATGTGGTGAGCTCGTCGCTGATGGGCATCGGCGCTTCGGAGCGACCAAAGGCCGTCCGCTGGGCCAAGGCGCAAGAGATCGTCAGCACCTGGATCATCACGATCCCTGGGGCGGGTCTCGTCGCGGCCGTCACCTATTTCATCGTCAATCTTTCGTTCGGTTTGAATTGAGTCTGGTTCCAGTCCGCGGGGCACACCCGCGAGCTGGCCCAGCAGCGCGTCGAGCGACCCTAGACCTCTACCTGATCCACTCGGAGCACAACCAGCATGGGCAGTTCATCCAACTCAGTCGTCACTCGCATCGTCGATCGGGTCTTTCCACGCATGCCCGATTTCTATGGCTTGATCAATCTCCAGTGCGATCAACTGTGCCGTGCCATGGAGGTCTATGTGCAATTCATGGAGACCGGCGACGCCGCGGCCGGCGAGCGCGTGCGCGCTATGGAAAAAGAAGGCGACGAGCTCAAGGCGCGTAGCATGGAGATCCTCAACCGGGCCTTCGCCACCCCGATGGATCGCGAGGACATCTATCGCGCCATCGTCACGCTCGACGAGATCCTCAACTACGCCAAGACCGCGGTGCGCGAGGTCGAAGCCCTGGAGATCAAGCCCGACGAGCACATGGCCGAGATGGCGCAGTTGATCTACGAGGGCACCCGCGCCTTGCGTGACGGGTATGCCATGATCTCGACCAACCCCAAGGGGGCGGATGTCCATGCGGCGGCCGCGCGCAAGTCCGAGCGGCGCACCGAGAAGGTCTATCGCGGCGCGCTCAAGTCGCTCTTCCATGCCGGGGATCAGATCGAGGCGTTGCGCACCAAGGCCGAGGACGCCGAGGTCAATGCCATGTCCTATGTGATCGAGGTCTTCAAGCGTCGCGAGATCTATCGCCATCTCTCCAACGGCGCGGACCGTGTCGAGCACGCCGCCAGCGTGCTGCATGACATCATCGTTCAGATTGCCTGAGCGGCCGTGAACGAAGGGTGAGCCGCGAGCGCGTCGCTCGGGTCGGGTGCGGCCAACTCCGCCTCGATGAGCGCCGCCTCCGGAGGTGTCGCGACTCGTCGCTCACCAGACCGGTGAGTTGCCGAGCGCGCGCAATGACACCTCCGGGCCGGCTGCGGACGCCTGGTGGCGAGGCCGAGCATGGGGTCCCATCCGCGGGACAACGCGACGTGACGTGGTCATGGCCAGCGGATTCCATGAGAGAATTGTCCGAGTCCGCGAGCTGCTCATCTGCTTGCCTCGCCTGTTTTCTCGGAGCCTTGCCCATGGAATTCTTCGCCATCGCTCGCCTCGTCGCGTCCGCGGATCAGCTGCGCGAGCGGATCACCGGACCACGCCTGGCCGAGTGCTGTACCTCGATCGACCGGGTGCTCCAGTGGGATGTGGACCTTGATGCAGGCGAGATCTACTGTCTTTGGGGGCAATTCGCGGTGAGGCGCGAGGCCATCCGCGACGGAGTGCGCTTCACCCTTCCCGGCTGCCCGAACGCGCTGGCTTGGACGGTGACGGCCGAGCCAGATGGCGTGCTGGTGCATTGCACCATCAATCGCACCGAGCACGAGCCGGATTTCATCGAGTCCATCGAGCTGTTCGTGGACGAATGGCGAACCGGTCTGGAGCGGACATGATCGCAACGATCGGAAGAGTCAGGCAATGACCGGGCAGCGCTGCCGATTGCGCATGCGCGGCAGGCCGAGGAGACCGCACGAGCATCCACCACCCGGCGCGACTCCCCGCCTATGATCGCCCGCGCGAAAGGGATTAAGATAGCTGCCAATTTCGTGACTCGGCATCGGCAACCGTGCAACCGCTCGACCCTTTACACTTGGCATCGCCCGCTGGCGATCAGGCGATGGCGTGCGTGCGCGCCAGCACAGGCGTGACTCATCCATGACCAAGCTCTTGGTCCGCGATTCAGAAAGCGGGCATGTCAGCCCGTTTCTCGGCGGTATCCTCGTCCAGTCGTTGGTGAGCGTCGGTCTCTCATTCGCCGAGGCCTACGAGGTCGCTCAGCACATCCGGGGAATGATCGAGACGGCGGGGGGGCAGATCGATGGCAAGCGTCTGCGCGAACTGGTCGCTGACACGCTCGAGCAGCGCTTCGGGGCTCAGACCCGGCTGGCCTACGTGCTCGGCAAGGCGAAGCGTCGCCAGCCGAAGGTGCGGACCGGTCAACGCGAGGAGGCCTTCTCGGTCGGTGTGCTGGCACGCCGTCTCGAGGGCTGCGGTATACACTATGAAGAATCCCAGCATGTCGCGCGATTGGTCGAGGAGACGCTGTCTCGACGCGGCGATCTGGTGATCGAGCGCGACGCGCTCAGGCGTATCGTCTTCGATATCCTGCAGTCGACCCGGCCGGACGTGGCCGATCGTTATGTCTCGCGTTGTCGCTTCCGCGAGAGCAATCTGCCGCTGATCCTCTTGATTGGCGGCGCGACCGGTGTCGGCAAGAGCACGACGGCCACACGTCTGGCCGGTTTGCTCGATATCGTGCGGATCCAGTCCACCGACATGATGCGCGAGATCATTCGGTGCTATCTCATGCCGCACGTGGTACCGACCCTCGCGTATTCGAGCTTCGATGCCTGGCGCGGGCTGCCGGGGAGCGATGCGCGGGATGACCGGCCGATCCCGGATCCGCTGGTCGTTTCGGGTTTTCTCGCGCAATTCGGCAATGTCAAGGTCGCCATCGAGGCGACCATCAGTCGTGCCGTCAAGGAGCGCGAGCATCTGATCATCGAGGGCGTGCATGTCCTGCCCTCGCAGTTGAATCTGGAGGCGATCAGTGACAAGGCCCTGGTCATTCCGCTGATCTTGGCTTTGACGACACGTGATCGGCTGGAAGAGCATCTGACGCGACGTGTGAGCGAGCAACCGGATCGCGATTCGGCTGGGCAACGGCGCAAGCTCGAGGAGATCTGGCGACTGCAGAGCTACATGATCGATCAGGCCGAGCGCGCCGGCATCCCAGTCATCGCCGTGCGGGGGGCGGAGGAAACGGTCAGCTCGGTGATGTTCGAGGTGATGCGACGTGTGAGCGCGCGCTTCCCGCCGAGCCCGAGTGGTCTGCCGGGCCAATTGTGCAGCAGCACCGCGCGTCCCGCGGGCATGCATGCCGACCTGATCCGGCGCTCGACATGAGAGAATGGACCGCATCCGTGCGCTCCACCGCCGGTGATGCGGCCCCGGCCGTCCCCAAGTCGACGCGTTGGCCGAGCTATGCCCCCATCGCACTGGTCGCCATCCTGGGGATCCTCGCCACCGGATTCTTGTTCGGGTATGTCTCGGGTGTCGAGCGTCAGCATGCGCGTAATGCCTTCAATGACGCCGCGCGCGATCGTCTCTGGGCGCTGCGTCGCGAGACCGGCTATGTCTTGGGCAGCGTCAGACACATCGCGAGCTTCTTTGGCGCCTCGCAGGAAGTGACCCGTCGCCAATTTCGCGAGTTCGTCGATCCGATGTTGAGCCGCTATCCTGGCACCCAAGCCCTACTGTGGGCGCCGCAGATCGATGCCGCCTCCCGTGCCGCGCTCATCCATCAGGCACGTCAGTCCTTTCCGCCCTTCGATATCCGTTCACTGGCACGCCCGGGTCAGGTCTCCGCCGACTCGGTCGCCGCACCCGCTAGGCTCTTTCCGATCCTCTATGTCCAGCCCTATACAAGCAACAAGGATTTGCTCGGGGCCGATCTCGGCGCGCTGCCAGAAATCCTCCCGGCCTTGCTGCGGACCGCCACGGACCGCTCGCCCCAAGTCTCCGCGCCCTTTCCGAGTCCCATGGAGGCGCGGGAGCGTGCGGTGATGGTGATTGCCGCCTTCATCCCGGTCTATGATCAGACGGACGCAGACGAGTCGACCCCGCGGCGGTCCGCTGATCAGGCGCCGGTGCAGACGCAGGTGGCACCCCGTGGCTTTGCCGGGGGGATCTTCAGCATCCAGGATATCGTTGCCACCGCGCTGTCCAACCTGCGCCCCGCTGGCATCGATCTCTCTCTCTATGCTGGCGAGGCGACCACGGATGTGGAGCCAGTGTATGTCCATCGCTCACGGGTGAGCGCGCTCGCCGACACGGCCATGCGTCCAAGCGTGCCGCCCGCGCTGCCCCTGACCTTCACCGACCGGCTCGAGGTGGGCGATCAGATCTGGACCCTGGTCGGGATGTCGGTCCCGGGACATTTCGAGTCCGACCTCTCGAACAGCACGCTGATCCTGGGTTCGGGGATCGCCTTCACGCTGTTGGCCTGCATCTATCTCTGGAGCATGATCGGCAAGGCCCGCCAGGTGCGGCGTCTGGTCGCCGAGCGGACCCTGGAGCTGGAGCGCTCGAACGCCGCCTTGAATAGCGAGATCAAGGTCCGCTGGCAGGCCGAGGAGGCACTGAAGCTGCTGAATCTCACCCTCGAGCAAGAGGTTGCGAAACGAACTGCCGAATCGGAGCGGCGCGCCCGTGATCTGGAGCAGTTTGCCTATGTCGCCTCGCATGACCTCAAGGCGCCGCTGCGCGGAATCGCCAACCTGGCGACCTGGCTCAGCCAGGATCTCGAGGATCGACTCACCCCCGAGATCGCTGAGCAGCTCGCCTTGATGCGCGACCGGGTGGCGCGCATGAACGCCTTGATCGAGGGGTTGTTGACCTATTCACGCATCGGCCGGGTCCCTGGTGCCGCCGAGCCGATCGATCTGGCGCGCCTGCTCGCCGAGACGATCGACTCGCTGGCGCCACCGCCCGGATTCAAGGTGGAGGTCACATCCGATCTACCCAATTTGCACGGCGACCCATTGGCCTTGAGCATGGTTCTGGGTAACCTCATCGGCAATGCGATCAAGCATCACGATCGCTCCGAGGGGCTGGTCCAGGTCGGGGTCCAGTGCGCGGGCGAGCGCTGCGAGTTCAGCGTCGCCGACGATGGACCGGGGATCCCACCCGAGCTGCACGAGACAGTCTTTCTGATGTTTCAGACGCTCAAGGTCAAGGACCTGCAGGGCGACACCGGAATTGGTCTCGCGCTGGTCAAGAAGCTGGTGGAGGAGCACGGAGGGCGCATCCAGCTTCATTCAGGTCCGGGACGGGGCTGCCGATTCGTCTTCACCTGGCCGCGGCATCCAGCGAGCCAAGACCATACTTGATCCGACAGTCTGCCCCCCGCGGGGCCGGAGTAGAGATGATCGACGAACAGGCGGGCATTCTCTTGGTGGAGGACGACCGCGTCGATGTGATGACAGTGCAACGCGCACTGAAGAAGCACGCGATCCTCAATCCGCTGTATGTGGCGCGCACCGGCACTGAAGCCTTGGCGATGTTGCGCGGCGAGGGCGCGAGCAAGATCGATCCGCCGCCGGCCTTGATCCTGCTCGATCTGAATCTGCCACAGATGAGCGGGATTCAATTTCTCGACCGACTGCGCGCCGATCCGCTCCTGCGCGACCTGCCTGTCATCGTGGTGACCTCCTCGAACGAATCCGGTGATCGCGCGGCGGCCTTCCGGTACGAGGTGGACGACTATCTCGTCAAGCCACACTCATTCGACGAGTTCGCGACCGCGATCCATACCGTGCTGTCCGATATCCTGGGTCTGGGTGACGATTGAGCATGCTCGGGGCCGGGTCGTCACCCGGCTCGATCGCCCGCTCGCATCCTGGCATCGCCCCAAGGGGGACGAGGCTTCCAACCCCGCCGCGGCGCGCGAAGGCGTGATTAGACGAACACCCGGTTGCGTCCGGACTGCTTGGCGCCGTACAGCTTGCGGTCGGCGACCTCGAGCAGCGAGTCGATGTCATGCTCGGCATACTCGGCGATGCCACCACTGATGGTCACTTGTAGACCAGCGTGCGACCAGGTCAAGGCACTGATCGCGAGGCGGATGCGCTCGGCGATCTCCACGGCGATATGGCGCGTCGCAAAGGGCAGGATGACCAGAAACTCCTCCCCGCCGTAGCGCCCGCAGACACCGGCCATGCGCACGCTCTCGCGCATGGTCGCGGCTGCTTTCACCAACACCTCGTCTCCCACCGCATGGCCGAAGGTGTCATTGATGCCCTTGAACGCATCGAGATCGAACAGGATGATCGAGAGTGGATGGCCATCGCGATCGGCCCGGCGCATCTCCTCGCTGAGTCGTGCGAAGAGATAGCGGCGGTTGTAGCTCTTGGTCAGTCCATCGGTGTTCGCGGCTTGATGCAGCCGCTGCTGGATGGCCTTGAGCTCCGAGACGTCGACCAGCGACACCAGGCGGTGTGGCAGGCCGGAGACGCTGATGCTGGTGACCGAGAGCATGGCCCAGTGGGTGGTGCCGTCGCCGTCCTGTATCTGCGCCTCGCGGTGCTCGCCATGCGTGCTCGGCAGCCCATCGGCCAGCAGCGAGCGCCAGGCTGGACTGTCGAGATGCCCGGCGGCATTCAACTCGAGGTGAAGGTAGTGCGTGGCGGCCTGATTGGCGCGGAGGATGACCGGCTGGTCCTGATCGATCACGACGATGGCAAAGGGGGCGACATCCAGCAGACTGCGCAGGTTGGCCTCGCTTTCGCTCAGTCGGTGCAACAGCCGCAAGACCCCGAGCCAGGCCATGCCGATCAGCAGCAGGACCATGCCACCGGTCAGCAGCAATGTGCCGCGGACGTCGCCGATGAGATCGTCCAGTGATTGGGTGTTGCCGTAGAAGCTGGCGATGCCGATCAATTGACGGCTGCGTGGATGAAAGATGGGGACCTCGGTGAGCAGACACGTCGAGCAGCTTGCCATGCCGCGCGCCAGGGTCGCGCGCTCCGGCGGCAACCCGGTGGCCGCGGGGTCGAGCTCGAGCGTGATCCGCTTGGTCAGCGGATGGCCCTCCGCGCCCGACTCCTTCAGCAAGAGAATGCTGTCGAGTCGGGTATCGAGCTCCGCCATCAGCGACTGTGGCGACTCATCGCTGGCAAAGACCGACTCGAGTGTCGTGGCCTGGGCCTGGGCGAGTGCGCGACCGCGGCTCTCGGCCTCGGCGCGCAGTGTCGGCTCCAGCACCAGGACCCAGTAGCCGCTCATCACCCCCGCCAGCAAGACGCCGAGAATCACGAAGATCAGCGCAAGCGCGCGCCCAAGCACGACCGACGAGTGCTGACCGACGAATCCGCGCTCATTCTTCATGATGAGCAACCCGGAGGAAGAATGACTTGAAGCTCAGGCCCACGCGCCGTGCCTGGGTCAGATTGACCGCGGGCAGGATACGGTCGGCGACATGGACGCCGGCGATGGCGCCGCCGCGCACATCGCCGGCAAAGGGTGAGTAGACCAGTGTGCGATGTCGCTCCGACAGGCCGCGCAGCTGCGCCGGTTGCAGACCGACGCTCGCGATGAAGATGGCACTGATGCGCGGACCCTCGTAGTGCTCGATCTCTTGCAGCGAGAGCGCACTGACCTCGAGTGGCATGCCCTGAACCGGCTCGACGTCCTCCAGCGCGCTGACGGCCTGTCGCGCCGCATCGCGCGAGCCGCTGTAGAGCACCACCACGGGCAGACCGCCATCCTCCGAGCGCCGCTGATCGAGCCCTTCGAGCGCGCCGAGCGCGGCCGGGAACAGCTTGAGCCCGACGCGCAGACGCTGCAGATCCTCTGTCCATAGCGTCTGAGCAGTGACGGCCATGCCGGACAACCAGAGCGGCAGCCCGAGCAGGGCGCGCAACAGACCCCGCCGAGTCTGGGCGACAGCGGTCCCGCGTCGCTGCCGAGGCATCAGAAGGCGTAGCCGATCGACATCCACCAGCGACGTCCCGGGCGCGGATAATCATCTGGATAGGGCCAGGGGATCCCGCCGCGGGTGGCCTCCTGATCTGGATAGCGCACATCGGCGTCGGTGAGGTTCTTGACCCCGAAGCGAGCGAACAGGCCGCGCGCTGACCGTGCATAGCTCAGGGTCAAGTCGGCCGTGGTGTAGCCATCCAGGGCGGGTCGCGCATCCAATGGCCGGCGCTCGCGCGCGCCGACATGACGCAGCTGCAGTGCCGCGGTCCATGCCTCCAGCGGTCGCCAGAGCAGAGCCAGGTTGGCGAGCAGGTCGGTACCGCCGGCCAGTGGACGATCGGTGCTGCGATCGAGGCTATCGACGAACGAGAGATTGGCATCGAGCTTCAGGGTGCCGAGCAGGCGCTGCGTGTATTCCAGTTCCACACCGCGCAGACGCGCATCGTCACTGTTGACGTAACCGCTGTCGCGGTTGGCGAAGATGATCGGATCGGTCAGGTTGGACTGAAACAGGATCAGCCGGGTCTCCCAGCGTGGTTTCTTCAGGATGTAGCCGAGCTCATAGGTGTCGATCTCGGCGGCATCCACGGGACCCTTCCCCGGATATTGGAGCTCGTAGAAGGTTGGCGGCCGAAAGGCTCGGGCATATTGCAGCTTCAGGATGTTCTCATCATCGATACGCCAGACCGCGGCCAGTCGTGGACTGACATGCGAGCCAACGTCGCTGTAGTCATCGTAGCGCAGCGCGCCGGTCAGCGTGACCGCGTCGGTCACGCTCAGCTGATCCTGCAACACCAGGCTCAGGATGCGCCGGTTGCGATCCTCGTCCAGCCAGGGATAGTCGATGGCGAAGACCGCCGGCCAATCCCAGGTCGCCCAGTCCACCTCGACATGGCTCGCCTCCAGGCCCAAGAGCACCTCATGATGGGGATTGGGACGCCAATGGGTGTCCGCGGCGGCCAGGTAACGGGTCTCTCGATAGCCCTGACTCATGAACACCGGTTCATCCTTGACGAAATAGCCGGCCGGCGAGACATAGAGGTCGTCGCGGTCACGCTCGTAGCGCAGCGCCTCCAGGCGAAGCCGGGTACTCAGCTGCTCGCCGAGCGCAAGATTGCCGCCGATCTGGATGGATTCATAGCCTTGTCGCGATGCCAGCCGACCATCATCGGGCGGGAGAAAATGGTTGATGCCGAAATGGTCCCCATAGTCGTCGTCGAGGATCTTGAGCGCGGCGAAGAAATCCCCCCAAGTCAGATCCGCGAACAGTCCGCGATAGCGCCGTGACTCGTTGGAGTCGCCCGGTGCATTCGACAATTCTGGCAGACCGTTGACATGGAGAGCGTCCTCGGCAACCTCGACCCCGGCGTCGCCGTCGAGCCCAAGTGCGTTGACCGAGAAGAGCAGGTCGCGCTCAGTGTCGCGCCAGTGCCAGATGCCACCACCGCCAGCGTCGCCTCCGTCCATCCCCTGGAGATGGACACTGCGCTGATCCTTGCGCGTGATGACGTCGATCACACCCGCAAAGGCAAACTCGCCATGCACCGATGCCCCCGGCCCACGGATCACCTCGATGCGCTCCACCTGCTCGATGGGGATGTTCAGTACCGGATTGGCGGTGGCATAGAGCGTGGAGTTCATCGACACGCCATCGAGCAGGATCTTGATGTTGCCAGAGGCATAACCATAGCCGACACCACGGCTGAGGATCTGACGCTCACCCGTCATCTCCAGCCCCTCGCTGATACCAGGCACCAGCGCGAGCGCTTCACCGACATTGCGCACACCACGCACCAGCAGATCGTCACCGGACAGGATGGTCGCCATACCGGGCACAAAGTCCGCGTTCATCCCGCTGCGGGTGGCCAGCTCGGTCTCCTGTTCCAGCAGTGTCAGCAGGCTCTCGAGCGGGGCCGCTTCAGGGGTGGCCTCATCGGATGTCTCGGCCCGAGCCATTGAAGCCAGCATGGCGGTACACAGCACCAAGGCCAGCGAGGTCGTGACCAGATGAAGCGGACCGCCTGCACTCAGGCATGGCCAGGGAGGATTGATCATGTTGCGTGATGGATCGTCGATGACACTAATGCAATGGCGAAATGAGTATAGCCGATGCTGATCCTCCCAGAGGCACGCAACCGGCGACCCTATTGAGTGTGATTCACCCTGGGAAATCAGCGATCAGAGCCTCATGTTGCAGACCGGCCGGCGGCGGTCGAGACCACCTTGTCGAGCCGCCTGCTCGAGTCAGGGAGCCAATGGTGTGCGGTGATCCAACGCTGTGTCAGGGCGAATGCATTCGCCCCGACAGGTCTTCTCGGCATGCGCGCTTGGCATGGCGCGAGTCAGGGATCCGCGCAGGCGGTGGGCGCGAAGCCGCAGTTGGGCTGCGCGGACTGGCAGAAGTCCAGACAGGTGTGGAGACGGCCCTCGAAGGTGGCGTTCAGGGTCACCCGCCCCGGTTGCAGACTCACCTCGAAGCCGGGTTGTGATTCCGGCTGGTGCCGGATGAACCTCAGGTCCGCGGGCGGGTAGGAGACCTCCAACCGCACGTGCAGCGGATAATAGCCATCGAGAAAGCGGCGCATGTAGGGGCCGTTGCGCAAGCGATAGCGTCCTTCGCCGAGATCGAGCAGGGCGCGGCTCTCGCCGCTGATGCACAGCTCGGCATCCGTCCCGATGTCGCGCAACTGGATCGTGTGGCCCTCGACCTCGGCCTGCCCGATCTGGCGGGTGCTGAGCACGCGCAGGTCGCGAATCCCGTCGGGATTGAACAGGATCTGGGCCGCCGCGACGGCATCGAGCTGCTCATGACATTGGGTGAGACGAATCCAGCCCGACCCCAGGCTCTCCGGCAGAATCTCGATCTGATTGAGATGGCGATGCGCGTCATCGGGCGCGTCCGGCAGGAACTGGAGCGCACCTTCGTTCACCGCGGCGATCCGCTCTTCCAAGTCGAACAGCATCCAGGGATCCTCGGCATCTGGATCATCCGTCCCAGGATGGTCCGGTGTGGTCTCGCCCCAGGCGCCAGTGGCCGCCCACAGCAGCCAGAGCGCCAGGGCGAGTGGACGCGCAGCGGATGAGGGAGCGGATCGCGGGGTCTTGGTCATGGCGCGGTCTCGGTGGTGATTGCATGTGAAGGTGGGATCGCCGCCCCGAGGCCGCAAGCCCGACACCGCCGGGTGATCCGGCCAAAGGTACGGGACAGACTGCCAAGGCGGCGCTACCATGACCCTAGGGCTCAAGCCTTCCCGATGCACCGAGTGACGACTCAGGATCCAAGACTGGCGCCGGCATGAAGCAAGAGAAGATCACCCTTTCCCAACTGGAAAGCTTTCTGTTCAAGGCCGCCGACATCCTGCGCGGCAAGATGGATGCCTCTGAGTACAAGGAGTTCATCTTCGGGATGCTGTTCCTGAAGCGTCTGTCGGATGAGTTCGACCGCAAGCGTGCCGAGATCCGCAAACAGTACGCCGACCTTGACGATCCGGCCCTGCTGGCCGAGTTGCTGGAAGATCGCACCTCCTACGGCGAGACCTTCTTCGTTCCACCCCGCGCACGCTGGAATGATCCCTGGGTCGACGCGGACGGTCGGACGGTGCCCGCGCTCAAGCATCTGAAGCACGACATCGGCGCCCTGCTCAACAAGGCGTTGTGGGCGATCGAGGAGTCGAACGATGCGCTGGCCGGCGTGCTCAAGGGCAACATCAACTTCAACGCCACGCGCGGCAGGAGCCAGATCGACAACCAGCGCTGGAAGGATCTGCTCGATCATTTCAACGATCCGCGCTTCGTGTTGGTCAACGACCGTTTCGAGTTCCCCGATCTGCTCGGCGCGGCTTACGAGTATCTGATCAAGTTCTTCGCCGACAGCGCCGGCAAGAAGGGCGGCGAGTTCTACACCCCCGCCGAGGTGGTGCGTCTGCTGGTGCAGCTCACCAAGCCGCAGGCCGGGCAGACCATCTATGACCCCACGGTCGGCTCCGGCGGTTTCCTGATCCAGGCCCATCAGTATGTCGAGGAGCAGGGTCAGGACGCGAACGACCTGCATCTCTATGGGCAGGACTCCAACGGCACCGTCTGGTCGATCTGCAACATCAACCTGATCCTGCACAACATCACCCGCTTCACGGTGGAGAACGGCGATACCCTGGAGAACCCGCAGATCCTGATGAACGGACGCATCCGCACCTTCGACCGGGTGCTGGCCAATCCGCCGTTCTCGCAGAACTACAGCCGCGCCAATCTCCAGCATGAGGAGCGGTTCTGGGAGTTCTGCCCCGAGCAGGGCAAGAAGGCGGACCTGATGTTCGTGCAGCACATGATCGCGAGCCTCAAGCCGGACGGGTGCCTGGCGACCATCATGCCGCATGGGGTGCTGTTCCGGGGCGGCAAGGAGCGGCTGATCCGCGAGCATTTGATCGAGAAGGATCTGATCGAGGCCATCATCAGTCTGCCGCCGGGGCTCTTCTATGGCACCGGCATCCCGGCCTGCGTGCTGGTGGTGCGCAAGGACAAGCCTGACTCGCTCAGGGGCAAGGTGCTCTTCATCAATGCCGATCGCGAGTTTGCCGAGGGCAAGAATCAGAACCGGCTGCGTCCCGAAGACATCGAGAAGATCGATCAGGTCTTCACTCACCGGCGCGAGTTGCCCAGGTACAGTCGGCTGGTGGACAAGGCCGAGATCGTCGCGCGGCACGATTACAACCTCAACATTCGCCGCTATGTCGACAACACGCCGGAACCTGAGCCTGAGGATCTGCGCGCCCATCTGCTCGGCGGGGTGCCGCTGGCCGAGGTCGAGGCCCAGCGCGAGGTGTTCAGCCAGTTCCGTATCGACCCGCTCGCGGGGACCGATCCGCTGTTCCGCTCGTTGGCTGACGCGGGGCGGCCCGGTTATCTGGCCTTCGACGCCGGGATCGAGACCAAGGCCGCCATCAAGGTGCGGCTGGAATCGCATCCGTCGCTTCAGCAGACCCTGGCCGAGCACGGTCAGACCCTGAGCGACTGGTGGGCGGAGGCGCGTGACGACTTCGCCCAGCTCGAATTTGCCCGGAATGGCGGTGCGAAGAAGCTGCCCGAGATCCGCGCCGAGTTGCTCGCCAGTCTCAAGCGTCGGCTGGTTCCGCTGGGCGTGCTCGACGAGTTCCAGGCGGCTGGGGTGTTCGTCAACTGGTGGCAGGCGATCCGCTACGATCTCAAAACCATCGTCAGCAGCGGCTGGTTTCAGGGGTTGATTCCGGATGCCGATCTGATCGCGGCTTATTTTCAGCGGGAGGCCGACGCCATCGAGGCGTTGGAGGCGCGTATCGGCGAGGATCAGAGCGCGCTGGCCGAGGCGGTCGAGACTGCTCAGGAGACGGCGGGCTACGAGTCGGAGCCAGATTCCGAGCAGGCAGAGAAGGTCACGGCGGCCACTATCAAGAAGGCGCTCAAGGAGCTGATCGATGACCTCAAGGGCAGCGTCGGCGAGCGTGTCGTCGAGGAGCGCAAGCGGCTCACCGAGGCGTTGCGCGCCATCATGCGTTTGGAAGAGCGTATCAAGGAGCAGCGTGCCCAGCTCAAGACGCTGCAATTCGAGCTGGATCTCAAGCTCATGCTCAAGCGTGTCGGTGCGGAGGATGAGAAGGCGGAATCCCAGGCGCAGATCGATGCCATCCTGGCGCAGATCGCGGAACTGGATCCCAGGGACAGGGAGCAGAAGAACCGAATCGCGGCCCTGACCCGAAGCCAGACGATCCTTCAGGGGCGCGTCGACCGGGCCGATGCCTTGCTGATCGAGATCGGCGGCCAGCTCACCGAGGCGGAGGCCAAGGCGCTGATCCTGAAGAAGCTGCATGATCTGATCGTCAACGAGCAGAGCCATTATCTCAACGCTGAGCGGCGGGCGTTGATCGCGGTGTGCGAGAACCTGTGGGACAAGTATGCGGTGTCGAGTCGGGAGCTGGAGGCGGAGCGGTCGGAGACGCTGAAGGAGTTGGATGGGTTGTTGGGTGGGTTGGGGTATTTGAGATGAAGGTAGTTTCGCTTGATTCTGAGATCAAGAAAGGGACAATTCAGCTTGGTCGAGGAAACATCATCTCGACTAAAGACATTGAAAAAAATCCTGGTATTTATCCAATATATTCATCTTCCGCACAAGGGTCTGGCGAGTTTGGAAGGTATGGAAGCTACATGTTTGATGAAGAATTGGTTACATGGTCTATAGATGGCGGGGGAAAGTTATTTTATCGGCCTAAGCACAAGTTCTCTGTTACTAACGTATCGGGCTATATGCGTATTGACTCATTAAGGTGGAACATTAGATTTATTTACTATTGCTTTGATCTTCAGCATCAAAATATTGCATTTGACTATCAAATAAAAGCACACCCAAGTGTTATACGTTATTTAGTGCCTGAACGGAAACCGCTTTATTCATGCAGAACAATGGGTTAAAATATTTCTCGACTCCGAAGATCGCGAGCCTGCTCGGCGTCCTGAGG
>RZZN01000073.1 GCA_009929855.1 Gammaproteobacteria bacterium | reverse complement strand
GGCATCGCAATTGTCCTTCCTCGGGGCGGGGACGCCCCGACTCCCCTGGGGGCCGCTGGCCCCAAAGGAGTCGGGGCCTCCAGGCCCCGAGTGAGGATCGCACGCTCCGACAGTTCAGAGCGACGCCCCCATACGCGTTCAGATGCTGGCTGAACAGTCAGGCGGGGCGAGCTGCTATGATGCGCGCGCTGTAAGGATGACGGGACCGGGAGCGGTCTCCGCGAGGGCGGCGTCGGTGACGCGGGCGCCGAGTTGAGATCTGACCGAGGATGCATCATGCGTGTGTTGGTGGGCGACATTGGTGGAACCAAGACGGCATTGGGTCTGGCGAAGACGCACCGGGATGGGGTCGAGCTCGCCGAGCGGCGAGTCTATCCGAGTGCAGCCTTCGGCGCGCTCGATGAGATCGTGCGACGCTATGCGGATGACACTGGAGCGAGCTTCCGGTTCGCCGCCTTCGCGGTCGCCGGGCCGGTGCGTGACCGACGCTGTCAGGCGACGAATCTACCCTGGGTCCTGGACGAGGAGGATCTCGAGCGCACGCTGGGGCTCGCGGGGGTCGTGCTGCTCAATGACCTGGAAGCCACGGCCTGGGGGCTGGTGTCGCTCGGACCAGAGGATCTGGTGGAGCTGCACCCAGGCGAGGTGGCCGGCGGCAATATCTGTGTCGTGGCGGCGGGGACCGGTCTCGGCGAGGCCGGGCTCTATTGGGACGGGTTGGAGCACCGCCCATTCGCCACCGAGGGCGGACATGCGGATTTCGCCCCGAGCAACACCTTGGAATTCGCGCTCCTGGAGTTTCTCCAGGGCCGTTTCGGTCGGGTGAGCTGGGAGCGGGTGGTCTCGGGACTCGGTATCGTCAATCTCTACGATTTCTTCGCGGCAACGCGTGGTCGCGAGTCTCCGCCCGAGGTGCGCGAGGCCGCGCGCGCGGGCAATGTCGCGGTGATCGCGGCGGCCGCCGAGCAGGGGCGCTGCCCGCTCTGTGTCGAGGCCATGAGTCTCTTCTTCAGACTCTATGGACGGGAGGCCGGCAACATGGCGCTCAAGCAGATGGCGCTCGGTGGCGTCTATCTCGGGGGTGGGATCGCGCCCAAGAATCTGGACGCCTTGCGCCGCAGTGACTTTCTCGCGGGTTTCTTCGACAAGGGACGTCTGGAGCCGGTGATGCGCGCGATGCCCGTGCGGGTCATCGTCCAGCCGAATACACCATTGCTCGGGGCCGCGCGCTATCTGGAGTCCCAGTAGCGGGCGGCCAGGTGCCGGGGCGCTCGATCGCAAGCAAGGGTGACACGACTGAAATCATATCCCTGGAGACGTATCGACATGTTGAGTCGCGAAACGCTGGGCAATTGGATCGAATCGGCCCGGATCCAGCGCATCATCCTCATCCTGATCCTGATCAATGCGCTCGTGCTGGGTCTGGAGACCTCGGCGAGCCTGATGGCGCGCTTCGGCTGGATCCTCACCCGCCTCGACCAGGTCATCCTCGCCGTCTTCGTGCTGGAGATCTCGATCAAGCTCTATGCGCAGGGTCCGCACTTCTTCAGGCGGGCGTGGAATCTCTTCGACTTCCTGGTGATCGCCATCGCCCTGGTGCCCGCGAGCGGTCCGCTGGCGGTGCTGCGCGCGCTGCGGGTGTTGCGTGTCCTGCGCCTGCTCTCGGTCGCCCCGCGTCTGCGCTTCATCGTCGAGGCATTGCTGGCTGCACTGCCCGGCATCGCCTCGATCGCCGCGCTCCTGCTGGTTCTCTTTTATGTCTCCGCGGTGATCGCGACCGGTCTGTTCGGCGCGCGCTTCCCCGAGTGGTTCGGCTCGCTCGGCGCGTCCATGTACACCTTGTTCCAGGTCATGACCCTGGAGAGCTGGTCGATGGGCATCGCGCGTCCAGTCATGGAGGCCTATCCCTATGCCTGGCTCTTCTTCCTGCCCTTCATCCTGCTCGCGACCTACACCATGCTGAATCTCTTCATCGCCATCATCGTCAATACCATGCAGACGATGCACGAGGCGCAGCAGGCCGCTGAGCGCGAACGTCTGGAGGCGACGATGCATCAGGATGCCCAGCAGGTCGAGCTGGAGCTGCGCGCGCTGCGCGAGGAGATCGCGAGCCTGCGCCGCGCGCTCGGCGGGGGTCGAGAGTCGGGCTGATCAGGCGCGGGCGCGACCGCGCCAGTGGGTCGGTCGCGGCCAGGCGGCGGCGCCCGATGCCGCCAAGACAGGACTTGACCTCGTGTGGCGTGGGCTTGCCTGGTTTTTGTTTTTCATTGGCTCAGTCCCTTGCAGCCTCATCTCACGGCGCCTTGTGCTACCATCGAGGCGTGAGATGTTTGACGAAGTCTGCCGTTGCGACATTGTCTGATTGTCAACCGGCGCGGATTCACCGAGAGGATGTCCTCGCCTGTTGCGGCGATCCCGGGTATCCAATAGGGCGATTCGAGGGTTCAGTCTTGGGTCGAGCACCATCAGATCGACCAGTCATGGGCGGGCGTCGCGGCCCGGCATGCCCAAGCGGCTGGTCGAGGTTCGGCATCCTGCTGCTCATGTTGCTGTTGGCCGACATCGCCTGGGCCGCGCGGCTGGAGGTCCAGGTGACGGGGCTTGCCGGGCCGGAGCAAGCGAACGTGATGGCCCTCCTGTCGATCGAACAGGAGCGTGGCGAGTCCGAGCTGAGTCCGGAGCGGATCGAGGCACTGCATCGACTCGCCCCGGAGCAGATCCGCAACGCGCTCGCGCCATTCGGGCTCTATCGCGTCGAGGTCAGCGACGAGCTGGTGCGTCCCGCCGATCCGAACGGGACCTGGATCGCCCGCTATGCGGTGGTGCCCGGCCCGGCGGTGCGCATCGGCGTCATCGACTACGCCATCACCGGAGAGGGCGCCGACGACCCGGCCTTCCCCAAGACCTTTCCCATGCAGGTGGGTGATGTCCTGCTGCATGCCAATTACGAGGCGGCCAAGGCCGACCTGCGCTTTCGCGCCTCGGCGGCCGGCTATCTCGGCTATGTGCTCGAGCGCCATCGGGTGCTGATCGATCTGGTCGCCTACGAGGCGATCGTCGAATTCCATCTGAACACGGGTCCGCGTCATTACATCGGCGAGATCGAGTTCAAGCAGGACCTGTTGAACGACGCCTTCATCCGACGTTTCGTCGATTTCGAGCCGGGTGTCGTCTACAATCCCGATCTACTCCTCGGTCTCCAAAGTCGACTGCTCGGCAGCGAATACTTCAGCTCGGTGGACATCGTCCCGCAGGATGCGGCGGATGGGGATGGATCGGTCATCCCGATCCAAGTCATCGCCACCCGCAATCTACCCAACAAATACCGTGTCGGTCTGGGCATCGCCACCGATACCGGGCCGCGTTTCAGCGCGGATTGGCGTCGTCGCTACGTCAATCAATGGGGCCATCGATTCCGTACCGAGCTGCAGCTCGCGCCGGCCTTGTCGGAATGGAGCCTGGATTACCGCATTCCGATCCAGGATCCGACCCGTGACTATATCGTGATCAAGCCGCAGTCGAGCGTCTACGACCTCGCCAACAAGAGCGGCTGGCAGCATACGGTTCAGGTGGCCCATTCCACGCTCACTCCAGGCGGCTGGCGCCGTAACCTGGGGGTTGAGCTCAACTACGAGGATCTGGATTCGGCCGGCGCGAGGGGCGGCAGTTTCGCGGGTCTCGTGCCGAACGCATCCTGGTCGCGGACGGTGGCCGACGACCCGATCAACACAAATCGTGGCTACCGCCTGCGCTATGGTCTGCTCGGCTCGTTGGGTGGCGTGATCTCGGATGCCTCCTTTCTGAGCGGGACATTCCAGATCAAATGGATCCGTCGTTTCGCCGAGGACTATCGACTGATCACGCGTTCCGATCTGGGCGTGACACTCGCCGGCGAGCTGGATGACGTGCCGGTGAGTCGCCGCTTCTTCGCCGGCGGCGACAACTCGCTGCGCGGTTGGGGCTTTGACGCCTTGGGGCCGATCGATCCGGTGACCCAAGAGGTGATTGGTGGTCGCTATCTGGCGGTGGGCAGCCTGGAGCTGGAGCGTCGTTTGACCGGACCCTGGAGCGCGGCGCTCTTCACCGATTTTGGCAATGCCTTCGATCCTGATTATGAGCAGAGTTTTTCTCAAAGCGTGGGTCTCGGGGTACGCTGGGCCTCGCCGATCGGGCCGGTTCGCATGGATCTGGCCTTCGATGTGACCGATGACGACACGAGCGGCAGCGGCGGTCTGCCGCCCGCCCGCCTACACTTCGTGATTGGTCCGGACCTGTGACCCGACTGTGGCGCATCACAGGCTGGTTCCTCGGGCTGAGCGGGTCACTCCTGCTCGTCCTGATCCTGATGCTAGCCTGGATGATCGGCACCCAAGGCGGTCTACGCTTCGCCGTCGCGCTGGGCGCTGAGCTGGCCCCGGGGGTCTTGACCCTGGAGCGGATCGAAGGACGTCTGTTGGGCCGCGCGAGCGCGGAGCGTCTGGTGCTGCGGCTCGGCGACTTCACCCTGGAGGCCAGTGAGCTGGTGCTCGACTGGTCGCCGCTCGGCGTCCTGAGTGGCACTTTAAGGATCAATGAGTTGAGCCTGGATGAGCTGATCCTGGTCCTGCCCCCCGGCGAAGATGATGCGGACGGGCCGATCCGGCTGCCCGATCTGGCGTTCCCGATCGCGCTCCAGGTCGATCAGGCGCGGCTCGCGCGCCTTGCGCTGTTCGGTCTCGAACAGTCCGCGCCCTTCCTGACGGTCGAGCGGATCGCGCTCGTTGGCACGCTGCGCGACGGCGAGCTGGCGCTCGATCATCTCGCCGCCGCGCTGCCCGAGCCCCAACTGACGGCGCGCACCTGGGGTGGGGCGACACTGCGTGGTGATTATCCGCTGGTTCTCGACCTGGTCTGGACGCTGACCCGGGCCCCCGCCGTGGCCCTGCACGGTGAGACGCGCATCGGCGGGGATCTCTCGGCGCTCGCGATCCAGAATCGACTGAGCGGCTCGGTCGACGCCGAGCTCGACGCGGTCCTGACTGGTGTGCTCGATGCCTTTGCGTGGGATGGCGAGGCGCGGGTCACGGCGCTCGCGTTGCCCGACTTCGCGCCCGACCTGCCGAGTGTGACGATCGGCGCGCGTCTGGAGAGCGTGGGCGACCCGCGGCACGCATCGCTCACTGGACGGCTCGATGCTGAATCATCCGAGCGGCCCGATTTCGGTCATCTGGAGGCCGATCTGCATCTCGACTGGGCCGACCAGGTCTTGAGGATCCGCGAGCTGGTCCTGACCGAGGGGGTCTCCGGGGCTCATCTCGCGGCCACGGGTCATCTGGACACCGGGTCGGAGACAGGCAGTGTCGCGCTCTCGGGGCAATGGGAGGGGCTGCGCTGGCCATTGAGCGGCGACCTGCTCGCCGAGTCCCCGACCGGTGAGCTCCAGGTCAGCGGTCGGCTCGACGAGTATCGCTATGAGCTCACGTTGGCCATGCGCGGGCCCGAGTTGCCCGAGTCGCAGCTGCGGGTCGCGGGGATCGGCGACCTTGCGCGCACGCATCTGGAGCAGCTGACGCTGCAGACCTTGGGTGGTCAGGTCAGCGGAGAGGCCGAGGTCGGCTGGGATCCCGAGCTGAGCTGGACGGCGACATTGGACGCCAGCGGGCTGGATCCGGGTCTTCAGTACCCCGCATGGCCGGGACGCATTGCCGCCCGCCTGAGCACGCGCGGGTCACTCGCAGAGAGCGGATTGGCGCTCACGGCGCGGCTCGAGTCACTCGCTGGCGAGCTGCGCGGCTACCCCATCCAAGCCAGCGGTGGTCTCGAGATGGCCGGCGAGACGCTCGACATCCAGGCGCTGGAGGCGGTATCCGGGCCGAGCCGGCTGCGACTGGCGGGGCGGATCGCGGAGCGTCTGGAGCTCGCGCTGGAGCTCGCATCACCCGACCTGGCCAGTCTCTGGCCCGCCGCAGGCGGCAGTCTGAGCGCGCGAGGCACGGTCTCGGGAGCGCGCGCGGCGCCGCGTGTCCTGCTTGATCTGGAGGCCCGCGAGCTCGACTTGTCGGGGCAGGGGATCGCCGCCTTGAATGGCCGGGTCGCGCTCGGGATCGCCCCCGATGAGCCGTTCGAGATTCGACTCGACGGCAGCGCGCTGCGGCTCGGTGAGCTGTCCTGGAGTCGGCTCGCGGTGAGCGGCGCGGGTCTGATGTCGGATCACCGCGTCGAGCTGACCCTCGTTGGCGAACCGCTCGGGGTGGCGCTCGCGGCCACCGGCGGACGCGCCGCCGACGCGGTCTACAGGGGTCGGCTCACCCGGCTGGATCTTGCCACGGGTGAGCTCGGCGACTGGGCTCTGCAACGTCCCGCCCCCTTCAGTCTGGAAGGCGCGCGGATCGCGGCCGGCCCGCTGTGTCTGAGCGCCACCGCGGATGCCGCCGGCGGCTGTGTCGAGCTCGCGCAGGAGTCCGCTGGGCGATGGCTGGCGGATCTGGACCTCTCCCTTCCCGACCTGGCGCGACTCGCCCCGTTGCTGCCCGAGAATCTCGCCCTCACCGGCTCGGCGCGGCTCACCAGTCGACTCCAAGCCAACGGCGCGGTACTCGATGGCCGCGCCCAGGCCGAGCTCCCGCGGGGCAGGCTGCGGCTGCGGCGCGACGGCGGAGTCGAGCAGGTGCTCGACCTGTCGGGTACGCGGCTCGATGTCCAGTCGAGCGCGCGCGCGCTCGGGGCCACGCTCGCCCTGCCGGTCGCCGAGCTGGGACGACTCGACGCCCGCCTGGTCCTGCCCGGCTGGCGTCTCGATGCCCCGACCCGTCCCGGACAACCGCTCGACGCCAGCCTGAGCGGTCAGCTGCGGGGGCTGGAGCGGGTGGCCGATCTGGTGCCCGATCTCAGCCGGATGCGCGGCGGCATCGAGCTCGATCTCGGTCTGGGCGGGACCATCGGCGCGCCCGTGCCGCGGGGAACGGCGCGGTTGAGCGAGGTCGGCTTCGAGGTTCCGCTGATCGGTCTGCGGATCGCTGATCTCAATCTCACGGCGAGTGCCGCCACGCGCGATCGCTTCGACCTGCAAGGACACGCCGAGGTTGGTGGTGGCCGGCTCGAGCTCAGTGGCGAGGCGCGGCTCGGCGGGGACGGCCCGGGTGCGCGTCTACAGATCGATGGGTCCCGTCTCAAGGTCGCCGATACACGCGAATATTTTGCCCTGGTCTCGCCTCGCCTGGAGATCGAGGCCGGTGCCGCGGGCGCTCGCCTCAGCGGCGAGGTGGCGATCCCGGAGGCGCGGATTCGGCCGCGCTCGCTCCCGGCTGGCACCCAGACCCCATCGAGCGATGTGGTGCTGCGCGATCGCGAGCTTGCCGCGCCCTATCCATTGGAGATCGATCTGCGACTGCGTCTCGGTGATGACGTGACCATCGACGCCTTCGGGGTGCGTGGCCGTCTCGCGGGTGATCTCGCCTTGCGTCAGGCCCCTGGACGCGAGATGCTCGGCGACGGCCAGCTGCAGATCACCGATGGCCAGTATCGGATGTCGAGCGGCTTCGGTCTGGCCGCCGACCTCGCCGCGCCTCTGGACATCGTGCAGGGGCGCCTGGTCTATGCGCGCAGCCCGATCGGCAATCCGGGTTTGCTGTTGCAGGCCGAGCGCGATGGTGGCTCCACGAGCGCGGGGGTGCGTGTCCTCGGCACACTGCGCGATCCCAAGCTGGCCTTCTTCTCCGAGTCCGATCCGGGGATGACCCAGGCCGAGATCACCAAGTTCCTGCTCACCGGGGTGGCGCCATCACGCGATGGACAGGCGCAAACCGCGGGTCTCGCGGTTGGGACCTACATCGCGCCCAAGATCTATCTCGAATACGAGAGCGGGCTGGGCGGTGAGTCCAACAAGGTCAGGCTGCGCTACGATCTCACCAATCGCATCGAGCTGCAGACCGAGACCGGCGAGAGTCAAGGCGGCGACATCTTCTTCACCTTCGAACGATGAATCTGGCCCATCCACGCTATTGGCCGAGTTGGCTGTTGGTCGCTCTGATCTACGGTCTCGGGCGGCTGCCCTTCCAGTTGATCTGGGCGTTCGGCGGTCTGCTGGGCCGGCTCGCCTATCTTTTCGCGGGCTCGCGCCGCCGCGTCGGCCGGCGCAATCTGGAGCTCTGTCTGCCGCATCTGGGTCCGCGGGCGCGCGAGCGTATCCTCTTGTCCCAGTTCGGTTGGCTGGGGGTGGCGGCACTCGCGCAAGGGGTGAGCTGGGGGGCCTCGCGTGCCCGCCTCGCCCGTCTGGTCAAGATCCGCAATCGCGAGCCGATCGATTGCTGTATCGCCGAGGGTCGGCCGGTGATCGTGCTGGTGCCGCATTTCGTCGCGCTCGAATTGGGCGGGGCCGCCTTCACCGCGCTGGTGCACTCGGGCGTCTACATGTACCAGCGCATCCGCGACCCGGTCGTAGATCATCAGGTCAAGCGGGCGCGCCAGCGCTTCGGGAGCATCTCGATCGAGCGTCACGATGACCTGCGCGCACTGATCCGAGTGATGAAAGGCGGCACGCCCTTTTTCTATCTGCCCGATCAGGACGCCGGCCGGCGTGGTCTGTTCGTGCCCTTCTGCGGGGTCCCAGCCTCGACCGTCCCCATGCTGGGACGCTTCGCGGACATGGCCGGCGCGCTGGTGATCCCGACCTTTGCCCGCTTCCTGCCATGGGGGCGGGGCGTCGAGCTGATCTTCGATCCAGCCCTGGACGACTTCCCCAGTGGTGATCCGACGCGCGATGCCACCCGCATGAATCGTGTCATCGAAGCACGGATCCACACCATGCCGGAGCAATATTTCTGGGTCCATCGACGCTTCAAGAGCCGCCCCAAGGGCGAGCCTCCCATCTATGCCGACGCATACCGGTCCTGAGCGGTCGACCCGGCCGTCGGGCGGGCGCGCGCTGGCTGTCGCCATCCGCTCGCGCCCTTCCTTGGGAGGTCTGCCCGCATGATCACTGATCCACTCGCGAGCGGGCGCTTGCACATGGGCCGGCCACGCGACTGGATCATCGGCGCCACCCTGCTGCTGGCGCTGGTGGTCGCGGTCTGGATGACGGTCGGCTGGGGACCGCTGCTCGCACCCTGGCGCGAGCTCTCGCCCCTGCTGCTCGCCGGTCTGTTCGCGCTCTTGGCCCTGAGCTATGTGCTGCGGGCCTTGCGCGTCTACGACTATCTGCATCCACGGCTCGCTGGCCGTTTCCCCGCTCTGTTGCGGCTGACCATCCTGCACAACACGGCCAACAATCTGATGCCGATGCGCACCGGTGAGTTGGTCTTTCCGTGGCTGATGCGCCGCTATTTTGGCCACGGCTTCTTCGACTCGGCCGCGGCGCTGCTGTGGATCCGTGTGCTGGACCTGCACTTCATCGTGCTGATCGGACTCTTCATCGTCGCGCTGCGACACCCGGCGTGGATATGGTGGGCCGCGGGTGGGCTCTGGGTCGCCGCACTCGCGCTCCTGGTGCCGTTCGGGCGGGTCCTGGGTGGGGTGGTGGCGGCGCCAGCCAGCGGTCTGATCGCGCGCGCGCGGCAACTGGCCCTGCGTGTCTTGACCGCGGCGCCGCGCGATCCGCTGATCATCGCCCGAGTCTATCTCTGGACGGCCTTGACCTGGATCTTGAAGTTCATCGCCTTCGCCGGTGTGCTCCAGCACTTCCTGCCGGTCGAGCTGTGGCGTGTCATGACTGGCGTGATGGGCGCCGAGCTCTCGAGCGTGCTCCCGGTCCATGGGATCGCCGGCAGTGGGAGCTATGAGCTCGCGGTCGTCGCCGCCCTGGCCCCGTTCGGTGTCGATCCCAAGATGGCGCTGATCGGCGCTGTGAATCTGCATCTGTTCGTCTTGGGCTCGACCCTTCTCATCGGCGTGTTGGCCGTCCTACTGCCCCGCCAGTCTCGCCATGACAGCGTGCAGGCCGACCGGTCGAGCGGCGCGGCGATCAAGACCCATGCTGATCGTCGGGATTGAATCATCCTCTGTTGCAGTGCACAATCGTCCCCCAGCGAGATGACCGGCCCGTGACGCATCGCGACGGGCGGGACTGGCCATCTCGATCCATCGATGCGCGATCCAAGCACCACCAAGGGCATAACAAGCATGCAAACAACCAGGCCAGTCTTCCTGGATCTGTGGCGGATCAAGCTGCCGATCTCTGGAATCGTATCCATCCTGCATCGCATCAGTGGCATCCTGATGGTCTTGACCATCCCGGTTGCGGCGCTCCTGTTCCACCGTGCGCTCTCCGCTCCAGAAGGCTTCGTCGCGGTGGCCGCCCTACTGGACACCTGGCCAGCGCGCCTGCTCCTGCTGGTCCTGACCTGGAGCCTGTTGCACCATCTCTTCGCCGGCATCCGCTATCTGCTGCTCGATCTCGGATTCGGACTGGAGCGCGCGGCGGCGCGCCTGAGCGCGCGCATCGTGCTGATCGTCTCGCTCCTGGTCCTGGCACTCGTCATCATCGGAGGGCTGCTGCGATGAGCCGACAAGCCTCTGGCCTGATGGCCTGGATCGTCCAGCGCGCGACCTCGGTCTATCTGGCGCTGTGCATGAGCCTGCTCCTGGTCAAGTTCGTCTTTTCACCACCGCCCGATCATGCCGCCCTGGTCGCCTGGGTGACAGATCCAGTGGTCGCGCTCGGTCTGGTGCTCTTCGTCCCGCTCCTGCTCGCCCATGCCTGGGTGGGGATCCGGGATGCCTTGATCGACTATGTGCACGCGCTCTGGCCACGCATCGGCCTGCTGACGCTCTTTGCCTTCGTCTTCGTCGCCTCGGGCCTGTGGGCCTTCAAGGCCATCATCACCGCGGGTTTGCAGGGGTAATCGGGCATGGGCATTCCAACACGTCATTTCGACGCACTCATCATCGGCGCGGGCGGCGCCGGTCTGAACGCCGCGCTCCAGCTGGCCGGGGCCGAGCTGCGGGTGGCCGTGGTCTCCAAGGTCTTCCCGACACGCTCGCATACGGTCGCCGCGCAGGGCGGGGTGAATGCCGCGCTCGCCAACGTCCTGCCCGATTCCTGGCATTGGCACATGTTCGACACGGTCAAGGGGTCGGACTATCTGGGCGATCAGGACGCCATCGAGTTCATGTGCCGCGAGGCGATCCCGACGGTCTACGAGCTGGAGCACGCCGGCGTGCCCTTCTCACGGCTCGATGATGGCAAGATCTATCAGCGTGCCTTCGGTGGACAGAGTCAAAACTTCGGTGGCGAGCAGGCGGCGCGCACCTGTGCCGCGGCCGACCGCACCGGCCATGCCATCCTGCACACGCTCTACCAGCAGAATATCCGCGCTCGGACCCATTTCTTCGATGAGTTCTTCGCCATCGATCTGGTGCGCGACGCCGAGGGCATCATCTGCGGCGCGCTCGTGCTGGAGATCGAGACCGGCGAGCCGCTCTTGATCGAGTCCAAGGCGACCCTGCTCGCCACCGGCGGATGGGGCCAGGTCTTTCGCACCACCTCCAACGCGCACATCAACACCGGCGATGGCGCGGCGATGGCGCTGCGTGCTGGGATCCCGCTGATGGACATGGAGTTCTTCCAGTTCCATCCGACCGGGATCGCCGGCAAGGGGATGCTGATCACCGAGGGTACGCGCGGCGAGGGCGGCTATCTGATCAACAAGCACGGCGAGCGCTTCATGGAGCGCTATGCCCCGCGCGCCAAGGATCTGGCCAGTCGCGACGTGGTCTCGCGCGCCATCGTCACCGAGGTCAAGGAAGGCCGCGGCTGTGGCGAGAACGGCGACTATGTGATGCTCAAGCTCGACCATCTCGGCGAGCAGATCATCGCCAAGCGTTTACCTGGCATCCGTGAATCGAGCCGCATCTTTGCCGGTGTCGACCCGGTCATCGAGCCGATCCCGGTCTTTCCGACCGCGCACTATGCCATGGGCGGGATCCCCACCGATCGCTTCGGCCGGGTCGCGATGCCGGCCGGTCACGGCGCCGAGGAGGTCGTCGTCGGGCTCTACGCGGCTGGTGAGTGTGCCTGTGCCTCGGTGCATGGCGCCAATCGGCTGGGCGGCAATTCACTGCTCGACATCCTGGTCTTCGGTCGTCTGGCGGGCAAGGACATCATCGATTTCGTGCGTGAGAACCCCTACCAGCGCGCGGTCGACCCAGCCAGTCTCGATCAGGCGATGGCGCGTCTGGAGCGCTGGGCGATGCCGGGCGAGGGGATCAGCGTGCAGAGCCTGCGCGCCGAGTTTCGCAAGTGCATGGAGGATCATGCCGGGGTCTTCCGCACCGAGGAGATCATGTCCGAGGGTTACCGCCGGCTCTGCGAGCTGCGTGAGCGGCTCCCCGAGGTGCGCTTGACCGATCAATCCAAGGTCTTCAACACGGCGCGCATCGAGGCGCTGGAGCTGGAGAACATGATCGACGTCGGACTCTCGATCGCCGTTTCCGCGCTGCATCGTCAGGAGAGCCGCGGGGCACACTCACGGCCCGATCATCCAGAGCGCGACGACGCGACCTGGCTCAAGCACAGTCTCTATTACAAGGAGGGCGACCGCATGGACTACAAGCCGGTGCGCACCAAGCCACTGACGGTCGAATCCTTCCCGCCGAAGGAGCGGGTGTACTAGTGCTCTGGGATCAGTTTTCAGTCAAAGGTGCCTCATGAAGATCAGCGTCTATCGCTACAATCCGCAGACCGATGAGAAGCCGCGGATGCAGGACTACGAAGTCAAGACCTTCCAGGGCATGATGCTGCGCGACGCCCTCCTGGAGGTCAAGAAGCAGGATGAGAGCTTCAGCTTTCGCCATTCCTGTGGAGAGGGTGTCTGCGGCTCCGATGGGGTCAACGTCAACGGGCGTAACCTGCTCGCCTGCATCACGCCCATCACCGAGCTGAAGGAGCCGATCCAGGTCCGGCCCTTCCCGGGGCGGCCCGTGATCCGCGACCTGGTCGTGGACATGACCCAGTTCTACGAGCAATATCGCGCCGTCCAGCCCTATCTGGTGCGCAAGGATCCGCTGCCCGAGCAAGAGATCCCGCAATCACCCGCTGAGCGCGACCGGCTCGACGGTCTCTACGAGTGCATCCTCTGCGGTTGCTGCTCGACCGCGTGCCCGTCGTTCTGGTGGAACCCCGAAAAATTCCACGGCCCGGCCGCATTGCTCCAGGCCTGGCGCTTTCTGGCCGACAGCCGTGACCAGGCGACCGAGGAGCGTCTCGACGCGCTCGAGGGCCCCTACAAGCTCTTCCGCTGTCACACCATCATGAACTGTGTCGAGGTCTGTCCAAAGGGTCTGAATCCGACCCGCGCGATCGGCAAGATCAAGGATCTGATGCTGGAGAAGGGGATCTGAGCCTCATGACCGAGCGCTGCGCTCGAGCAGACGAGGACCCGCGCGCCGAGGTCCGTCGTCTGCGTTGGCAATGCCGTCGTGGTATGCTCGAGCTCGATCATCTGCTCAATCGCTTTCTCGATCTGGGCTATGGTGATCTGAGCGCGACCCAGCGTCGCGACTTCACCCGCCTACTCGCCGAGCAGGATCAGCGACTGAGCGATTGGTTCATGTCACGGGCCGAGCCGCCGGACCCTGAATTGGGCGCGCTGGTGCGGCACATCATCGAGATCTCGCGCGAGCGGCGCGACTCGGCGCCGACCGTTCGCACTGACTGATCCGGCGGCTCCTCGCGGCCAGAATCCAGGCACGCCCGAGCGGGCGCGCTTGGTCGTCCGCGACCTGGGCCCTGGCGCATCGGCTCAGCGTCCGACATCCAGTCCGCTGCGATACCAGTAGCTGAATTGGCGTCTGCGCGGCAGTTGTGTGCCGCCGGCGACATGGGGTCCGAACAGGATGCCCTGCACGGTGGTGCCGTCCGCGAGCTCGATCACGGCCGGGGTCGGCGAGGCTGGAAAGCCGCCGCCAGGGACGATCTGCCAGGTGCCGCGTCCAGTCGCGCAGTCGATGGCATAGGTCCTTGCCGTGCCGAACGAGAGGCTGCATTCGAGCCCGGAGGTGTCGCCAGCCTGGTTGGTTGCAAAGTAGGTGATCCCGCCCTGGGTCACTGGGATGCCCACGGTCTTCTCACCGGTGGCCAGATTGAAATACCAACCCTGATCATCGGCATTGGGTAGGACTTCTGAATCAGCGAGCGCTTGAGTCGCGCTGGTGCCCAGGTCCGTGAGATCTGCGATGGTCAAGGCCGAGCCGTCATGGTCATGGATCATGTAGAAGCGGTTCTGAACGGTCCGATCGAACGGCTCCTCGCGGTCGCCCGAGCCGATCAGAATCACATCCCGACCGCCGCAGCGCGCCACGTCCGGTGCGTGCATGAAGGCGGCGCCGGTCGCGCTGATGATCCGGCTCAGCGACCATTTGGTCTGGTCGGCGGTCAAGGCGCCCGTGCTCGCATCCCTGAAACTGATCCGCCAGAGGTTGCCCGCGCTGTCACCCACGAATGCACGATCGGCGAAACCCGTGGTGACATCCGAGATCACCGCCACATCGGATGGGATGCTCGACATGTTTTGATCCTGGAGCAGCCGCTTGAGCGCCCCGGTCTTGGCATCCACCACGAAGATGCCCCGACCCATGGTGCGAGTCGTGGTGACCGCTTGACCATAGGTTCCGGTACCCGTGTCCAATGGCCGATCATCAGCGGCCGGGTCATAGCCGCCACCGAAGATGACATAGGGCTTGCCGTCGGGCAGCAGGATGGGCTTGGGCGCCGACCAGGTTTGACCGAGCTCGGCAAAACCAGTGTCCGTATGGCCCTTGCGCCACAGTAGGATGGGATGGTTCGCTCCTGGCTCATCGAGGATCTGGCTCACGTCCAGTGCATAGATGAAGCGTCCTCCACGACGCATGCTCAAGAAGATCAACACCTCGTCCGGGCGGCAGTCACCGTTGGCATCCGGCGCATAGACGCTCAGATTGCCGTCGATCATGTAGCCTTTGTTGAATGCATTGGCCGGGACCGGCGCTGGAAAGGTCACCGACGGGCTATTGTCACTCAGCCGTTTGACCCTGGCCAGAAAATCGGACGGCAGATAGCTCCAGAGCTCGTTGCCAGTGCTGCCACTCACCGCATGCAGCAGGCCATGATTGGTGGCATGGAAGACCACCACCTCTCCGTTGCCCGTACTGGCGCAGCCGAGCGCGCCGCCATAGTTGATCGCGACCGGCTCGGAATGCAATACATCACCCACGATCGATGGACGGGCGCCATCAGTGTAGAGTGGATTTTCATCGATCGTGTCGACCCCGCGGATCCAATTGACCAGGGCGGCGCGCTCGCTGTCGCTCGTGACGCCCAACTGGGTGTTCGTGACGGTATCCGCGGTGAGATACATCATCCCTGGTGATTGCAGATTGGCGTTGTCCGTGTAGACGCGGCGGGTCGAATTGGTGGCATCCGCCTTGAAGGTCACGCGTAATCGTTGCGCGGCGCCGCCCTTCTCGACGACTGGACCATCGGGTGAATCCGAGGCCGAGATGGGCGTGCCGCAGAGCAGTGGATCACCGACCGAGCTGCCCGTGCCACAGCGATAATCCCAGAAGCTCGAGCTCTGCGTCCAGAAGCTGCGCGAGTCATCGGCAAGGAAGCCAGTCCCGCTCTGGACAGGAAAGCCAATGGAATCGGCCAGGACCAATCTGGGCTCACTCTCATCATCCGGGTCGGTCATGATGAATTGAAAACGCTTGAGATTACCGAACCAGCGTGGTGTCTTCTCGGGACGAAACATCCCCAGATACACCTGGTTCAGATGCAGACCACCGGTGCCGAGTCGATAGGGTAGGGCGGCGGCGGCGAAGGTCTGATTGGCTGCATTGAGCGCGAGAAAGAAGTTGCGCAGTGATTCGATCAGTCGCCCGAGGTTGCCGCCGACCTCGTAATAGGTGCCGCGTCCATGTTTGGCGATCGATTTCAAATAGTCAGTCTGATCGGAACTAGGGCTTGCATTGTAGACATTGAGCGCACTGGTGATGATGGTCTGCTTGCCATCGACATCTCCACTGATATCCGTGGTCGATAGAAAACGGGCCCAGACATCGGCTGTGCGATCAGATCCATGAAAGTGGCTGGGGTCCCAGCTGTAATTGAGATTCGATGGAGATGAAAGCAGCGTGGGGACGTCTTTTGCGGGATAGCCATTGCCGACGAGCAGTAGATGATTCCCCCCACCACAGCCATCGAGCGATGTGGATGGGGACGGCGGGTCGAAGATCTTCTTGTCAGGGTCTTCGAAGGCATCAGGATCATCGAGCGTGAGCGGTGTTGCGAAGCGTTTGGGTCCGAAACCGATATGCCCAGTCGGGGTCGTTTCTCCAGTTGGATTGGAATGACCGCCGAAATATTTGAAGACATCGAACATTGCACCACCATAATTCGCATCATTCGGCGCCTTCCAGGCAGAGGCGGTGACGTTGTCAAAGATGGTCTTCAAGTCACCCGAGTTGCCGATCAGCGCGGCGCAGCGGGTGTCATCGAGCGGCAAAACGCTTCGGCGAATGAATCCACCGAGCCCACTCGAGTCCGTGTTCTGGCCTGCATTGTCGCTGTATGTCCCTTTTTCTGGCTTGAGCATCATGAGTCCGACATTGACCTTGATCGGATGATCAGTGTCGCAAGCCAGCTCGCTCAGGACCAGCTCGATTGCTTTCAGCTCGACTTGTCCTTGGACAAGTGACGTGCTCGTACCGAAGATTTGCTCGACATAGCTGATACAGGCCGCATCTCCAGCACATTTGCTCGTCATGTCCGTCTTCTTCCATGCCTGGTTGTTGGCCGACCAGTTGGATGTATTGTCGAGCAGGATCAAGACATTCGGCGGTGCCGGATCGAGTGCGCCACCGCCCTTGAAGATATCGATGTCCTCGGCGAGTGGCGCCATGCTCGAGAGCAGCAGGATCAGACCAAGCGAGATGACTCTGTGGAGTGTCATGGTTTCATCCTCACTGGCAGGTGACCTCCGTCGGCGCGGGACAGGACGGACAAAAGCTCGAGACTGGGATCACCAGGCCCCAATGTAGAAGCAGACCCTCTGACCAGTCGATCCCGACGGGTCGCGCGCGGATCTCCCAATGGGCGTCGAAGACCTGTTTGCCATCGACCAGTGAGCTGCCCTCGGGGTCGCCCGGCGTCATGCCAACGCATCTTGTGTCGATGGCGATGCAGATGGACCGTCCATGCACCTCGATCGGAATCGCGACATTGGCACAGTTGAGATTCGGGTTCTCGCTGGCATAGCGCTCGATCACCGCGCGCGCGGCCATCTCCAGCTCGTTGGCATCCTGCAGATTGCCGACCAGACGAAAATGAGAGGTGCTCATATGGATGGCCGAGACCCCGATGATGGTGAGCAGTCCCATCATGAACAGCGTCACCACCAGCACCACGCCGGCTTGGCGACCTGGCACACGCGGGCCAGGTCGCCCCATCCGTGGTGTGCGCCCCGCATGCACCATCGGCGCGTCCCGGTCGGGTCTCTGGAGCCTGGTCGGCTCGCGTCCGGTCATTGGCGTCTCCCGCTGACATTCACCAAGCGCACCACCTGGCTGAAGACCCGACGATGATAATGATCGCCCGGCGCCGGGACACTGAGCGTGCCGATCTCGTAGGTCTTGTCGTCCCGGTAGGTGGAGTCTTGATAGAGTGTGCGCGCCAGTAGATCGATCCGCACCGTGACGACATTCGACCAGTCCTTCCAGCAGGTGATCTGGCCGGCGGTGTAATAGGCCGTCGGCGAGCCATTGCCGATACTGGGCCTGAAGCTTTGGTTGTTG
>RZZN01000072.1 GCA_009929855.1 Gammaproteobacteria bacterium | reverse complement strand
CGCGCTCAGTCTGCTCCTGGCACGCGCGATGATCGCGGCGGCCAAGGCCGATGGTCAGATCGATGTCCAGGAGAGCCAAGCGATTCTCAACCAGATCGACAGTCTCGCCCTGCCCGCGGAAGACAAGGCGTTCCTGTTCGAGGAATACGGACAACCATTGGACATCACCGGGCTGGCCGCGGCGGTGGCCTCGCCCGAGCAGGCCGCCGAGATCTATACCGCCGCGGCCCTTATGGTCGATCCGCCCATGCCCCCGGAGCGGATCTCTCTGGATACGCCGGCGCGTGCCCCGGGTCTCGATCTCACGCTGGCGCGGCAGATCGAATCAACGGTCGCGGCGAATCGCGAGCTGTGACGGTCGCTGACCGTCCCGACGACAAGCTGCTCCAGGGCCGTGTGTCGCATTCTACACAGCAATTCCAAATCCACGCCCATCCATCAGACCTTCAGCGCGGCGGGCGGTCGCGATCCACCAGGTTCACGGTCGTTGTCAAGAAAGATGCCGCAAAATCCGGCTGTCGTTTGGGTGTTGTTCTCCTGGGTTTTCGGTAGTCGACCAAGGTCGAGTGGCACGGAGGGGTCGGGTGTCCGGAGGGTCTTGCACCCGGTTTTTCGGTCAGCCTGTAGCGGCGGTGCTGCTGTCCTCCTCTGGGAGGGCGCTTTCGGGCTCGCGGATCCACTCGATGGCCACGCCGCCGCCGACGGCCTCGCCGGGGACGCGGCAGGCGCTGATGCCCCGCATGGAGGGGAGCTCGAACATGGGGCGCTGGAGCAGGCCCTCGATGACGCTGCGCAGGCCGCGGGCGCCGGTGCCACGGTCGATGGCCTTGCGGGCGATGGCGGTGAGGGCCTCGGGGGCGAAGTCGAGTGCAACCTCCTCGAAGCGGAAGAGCTGCTGGTACTGGCGCACCAGGGCGTTGCGCGGCTCGGTGAGGATGCGCACCAGGGCGGCCTCGTCGAGGTCGTGCAGGGCCACCACCACCGGGAAGCGGCCGATGAATTCGGGGATGAGCCCGAAGTGGCGGAGATCCTCCGGATGGGTCTCCTCGTAGAGACGGGCCTTGTTGGTGGCGCTCGGGCGCTCGGGCATCGCGCTGTGGAAGCCGATGCCGGAGGGGCCAGGCTCGAGGCGGCGCTGGAGTACCTTCTCCAAGCCCGCGAAGGCGCCGCCCACCATGAACAGGATGTTCCTGGTGTCGATGACAGGGGCGTCGCCCGCGTCCTTGCGGCCCTTGGAGTTCAGCTTGACCAAGGTGCCCTCCACCAGCTTGAGCAGGGCCTGCTGGACGCCCTCGCCGGAGACGTCGCGGGTGCCGTGGCTGCTCTCCCCTGCGCGCGCCAGCTTGTCGATCTCGTCGATATAGACGATGCCCCACTCCGCCACTTGGCGGTCGCCGTTGGCGGCGTCCAAGAGCCGGGCGACGATGTTCTCGACGTCCTCGCCCACATAGCCGGCCTGGGTCAGAGTGGTGGCGTCGGCGATGACGAAGGGCACCCTGACGATACGCGCCAGGGTGCTGGCCAGCAGGGTCTTGCCGGTGCCCGAGGGCCCGAGCATCAGGATGTTGGACTTGTCGATTTCCACCCGCTTGTCGTCGAGGGCCTGACGCGGATGGTCGGCCTCAGCGGCGAGGCGCTTGTAGTGGTTGTAGACGGCCACCGCCAGGCATTCCTTGGCGGTCTCCTGGCCGATCACGTAACGGTCGAGCTGGTCCTTGATCTCCATCGGCTTGGGCGGGCGCTTGAGCGGCGCGGACAGCGCCCGGGTGCGCCCCCAACTGGAGACCACCTGGTGGGCCAGGGACACGCAGGATTCGCAGATGTGGCCGTCGATGCCAGCGATCAGCGGGGTGTCGGCGCCCTGGGTGACGCCGCAGAAAGAGCACTGGTAAACCGGCTCGCTCATGACAGACCCCCGACTGCGATTGGGCTGGCGGCGGCGGTCTCCATGGGCTCTGACACGGATCCGGCGGCGGCCTCGCGCAGCTCCGCGATCCAGGCCTTCTGGCAGTTGCGTTGGCGCCGGGCCAGCAGATGGGCGTCGATGGCGTCACGCACCTTGGAGAACGGCTGAGCACGGGCGCGGGCGATGCGCTCACAGAACACCAGGTGGAAGCCGATCTCGCTCTCCACGGGGCCGCCCACCTGGCCCTCCGGAAGGGCGAACAGCAGGGCGTCGAGCTCGGGATAGAGCTGGCCGCGGGGAACCTCGCCGAGGCGCCCGTCCTGCATGGCGGTGGGGCACTCGGAGTGCTTGCGCGCCAGGGCCGCGAAGCGTGCGACGGCCCCGGCGGGGCGACCGGCCAGCTTCTCCGCGAGGCGCTCGATGCGGGAGCGGGCGGCCTCGCGGCGGTTCTCGGAGAAGTCGTCGTTGATGGTGATCAGGATGTGGCGGGCGGTGCGTCGCTCGGGGGTGGTGAAGCGCTCGCGGTGCATCTCGTAGTAGAGGCGCTGGTCGATCTCGTCGACGTCCGCCGCTTTGGAGGCCACCCGCTGCATCACGGCGTCGAAGGCGAGCTCTCGGCGCAGGGCCAAGGCGAGGCCCTTGGCGTCGAGCCCGTTGCGGGCGAGGTCGTCCTCGAAGGTGCCTCGATCGCGGTAGCGCCCGCGCACCTCGGCGACACCGGCGGCGACCTGCTCGGGCGGGATCACCACCGCCTGCGCCTCGCGCGAGGCGAGCACCAGCTCCTCGAGCTCCAGGCTGCGGGCGGCCTGTCGGGCGGCCTCGTCGAGACGCGCGCGGTCGAGCCCACCTGGATCGGTCTGGAAGCGCTCGCTCGCGGCGCGCAGCAGGTGATACCGGTAGGCGGGACCATGGGTTTTTTCGATGAGGCTTGGCTGGATCATTCGGGTCACCTCTGGGATGGTGCAGGACGTCCGCGACGCTGCGGCGGGCTCGATAGGGAAGAGTTCATTGATCGCCTGAACATCACGACTACGACAACGACGGATGCGGATGCGCTGGTGGTCCTCAGCGCCATGCCTGAGCAGCTCCCCCGGGCTCTGGTGGTAGCGGGCTGTGGCCGCGATACGGCGCGCAACGGGCCGCGTCGCCGATCGCGGCTGAAAGCCGCTCCCACGGTCGCGGATCCTCGCCGCTGATCACACGGTTTGCGGGATCAGCGTCAGCCGACAGCCTCCGTGCCGCGCTCCAGCACGGCTTCAGCCAAGGCGGATTCCGGGACCTGGAGTAGGTTCCGGCCCTCGAAGATCACGTGGTAGGCGACGCCCCCGGGGGCGTCGCGCAGCACCTTGATCACCTCCCCCACCTCGCCCTGCTCCACCAGCACCCGCCCGCCGGAGGCCAGGCGCAGGGCAGCGGCCACCTTGTCGCGGAACTCGAAACGGCTCGGCGTCCAGGGCTCGTCGGCGCCCTGGAGCTCCTCCTCGCGGCAGCCCACCAGACGGTCCTCGGGGAGGAAGTGCACGGAGTAGATGATCTGGTCCTGCAGGAAGGTGCCGCGGTCGCGCACGAAGCCGGTGCTGCCGCGGCGCACCAAGAGATCCCCGACGTCCGTGCCGGGGAAGGTGCCGTCGTTGCGCACGTTGCGCAGGACGCGCACGGCGTCGCCGTAATCGAACCTAGGGCGCATGGGAGGCGGCCACGGGGGCGGTGCCGAGCAGGTCTTCGACCGAGATCGACACGGACTTCGGCTCATGTATGTGGAACACCCGGAACACCTTCTCGGTGCGGGCGTCGGAGGTCACGAAGTCCTGGTAGGCGGCGGCCAGCAGATCGTGGTGGAGGCGATAGCGCTCGGCCTCGTCCTCGGGCAGGGGCGCGGCCTGGGCCAGGTAGTCATGGAAGCGCTGGAGGATGTGCAGGCGATTCACATGCACCACGCTCGGGTCATAGGCGATGGAGCAGTAGTCGAGGAAGTCCTCGGCGCTCACCAGGTCTTCCAAGTCGGTCTCGAAGTCTTCGGTCATGGCGGGTCTCCTGGTTGGATCGCGGCTGGGTGGAAATCGCACGGTGAGCCGGGCGTCAGCGCACCAGGGCGCGCACGTTGGGCCCGGCGGCCTCGGCGGCGCCGCGGGCGAGTTGGATCAGGGCGCCGAGCCCCAACCGATCGCTGGTGTCGATCTGGGCGACCTTCTCGAAGCGCGCCAAGGCCTCGGCGGGACGGTCCAGGCGAAGCAGCAGATAGCCGGTGCCCTTCAGCGCCATCAACAGGAAGCGGGTGAGGGTCATGGACACCAGCACCGCGCGCCCCAGGTCGTCCTCCGAGAGCACCTGCCAGCGGGCGGGCACGTCGAGGCGCCGGGCGGTGCCCGCGATGGCGCGGTCGGCCACCGTCAGGGCGTCTTCGTAGGCGTGGCGGTAATAGAAGAAGCGGTACAGGGCCACCAGCACCGTGAGGTCCTCCGGAGCGAGGAAATAGGCCCGCAGCAGGGCGGCCTCGGCGGTCGGGTCGTCCGGGCCGCGACCGTAGTGCTTCGCCGCCCGCTCCAGCAGGGCCACCACCTCGGGGTCCTGAGGCTCATCGAAGTACATGGCCTCGGCTGTGAAATCGAGCAGGTCCATAGTCTGTCCTCATGGCTGCCTGTGTGGAGGTCCTCGGAGCTCGGTGTCCGACGGGTTGTGTCAGTAGCGGGATGCCGGAGGGCGTTAAGCCGGCTCTGGGGTGCGCCCGCGCACGGAATCAGCGGCCTCGCACACCATCACCGCATCGCAGTGGCGGCACTCGTCCTCGGGCTCCGTGCCGCCGGGGATGCAGCCATGGCTGCCCATCTGGGTCTCGAGGAGGCGGATGCGCTCGAGCAGGCAGTGGATGGCGCTCGCGACCGGGTCCGGGATCAGGTGGTGATCGAGATCGATGCCATGAGGGTTGGGGGTCTTGGAGGGTCGGGTGCGCACCGCCTTGGCGGGGATGCCCACCACCGTGCTCCCAGGGGGGACGTTGTCGATCACCACCGAATTGGCACCCACCTTGACGTCGTCCCCAAGGGTCACGGGCCCGAGGACCTTGGCCCCCGCTCTCAGCACGCAGCCGGCCCCGAGGGTGGGATGGCGCTTGCCCTTGCGCCAGGAGATCCCGCCCAGGGTAACGCCGTGGTAGAGGGTGCAGTCGTCGCCGATGACCACGCCAGCCCCATGGTCGATGAAGAAGCGCCGCCCGACGATGGCCCCGGGGTGGATATCCACCGCCGTCCACACCCGGGCCAGATAGCCGAGGAGCCGCGGCAGCCAGCGCCAGCCCCGGCGCCACAGGGGGTGGGCCAGGCGGTGCAGGATCACCGCCTGCACCCCGGGATAGGTGAGATAGACCTCGAGACGGTTGTGCGCGGCGGGGTCGCGCTCGAAGACGCTGGCCACGTCCTCGCGCACCCGTGCCCAGACCCCGGGCTCGCGGATTGGATCGAGCACTGCCTCCGCCATCGCCCGGCCCCTATTGAACCGAGCCGGCGGGATGGCCGATCTCGGCCAGGAAGCGGCGCAGATCCCGCCGCGCCGGGGAGCGCTTGGTCTCGGTGACGAAGCGCCGCACCAGGGGCAGCACCCGCTCGGCCTGCTCGTCGGCGAGCTCGAGGCGCAGCAGCTCGGCGTAGGCCTGGCGCACCCCGCGGGTGCCCGAGTGCTTGCCGAGCACCAGGCGGTGACGCCGGCCGAGCTCGGCGGGATCCACGCCCTGGTAGTTCCTGGCGTCCTTGAGGAGGCCATCCACATGGATGCCGGCCTCGTGGGTGAAGGCGCCGCGCCCCGCCAGGCTCTTGTGCCAGGCCACCGGCTTGCCAGAGGCGCGCGCTACCAGGCGCGAGAGCCGCGCGAAGTCCGACAGCTCCACCCCGGTGGCAGCGCCGCGGGTGTGCTTGAGACCCATCACCACCTCCTCAAGGGCCGCGTTGCCGGCGCGCTCGCCGAGACCATGGACGGTGGTGTTCACGTGGGTGGCGCCGCCGCGCACCGCCGCCAGGGTGTTGGCGGTGGCGAGCCCGAGGTCATCATGGGCGTGCATCTCGATCTGGAGATCGACGATGGAGACGAGGTCGCGGATGGCCTCGAAGGTGATGAAGGGGTCGAGAACGCCTAAAGTGTCAGCGAAGCGGAAGCGGCTCGCGCCCGCTGCCTGGGCGGCCTCTGCCACCCGCCACAGAAACTCGGGCTCGGCGCGGGAGGCGTCCTCGGCACCGACGCAGACATCCAGCCCAAGCTCCATGGCGGCGGCCACCTGCCGCGGGATCTGCGCCAGTACCCAGGCGCGGTCCCGGCCAAGCTTGCTCTTGATCTGCTGATCCGAGACCGGCACCGAGAGGTCCACCGCCTGGACCCCGAGGCCCCGGCACTGGCAGATGTCCCCCGGCAGCATGCGCGCCCACACCATCAGCCGCGCCGGCAGCCCAAGGGTCGAGACGGCGCGGATCGCCTCGCGCTCGTCCTCGCCCATGGCCGGGATGCCGACCTCCAGTTCCGGCACCCCGAGCGCCGCGAGTCCGCGGGCGATGGCCAGCTTCTCATCCAGGGAGAAGGCCACCCCGGCCGACTGCTCACCGTCGCGCAGGGTGGTGTCGTTGATGGTCACGAAGGGGCGGGGCGCTGTCACGGCACGGCTCCGGGAAACGGGATAAGGCTTAAAAAGCAACCCTTGTGCCAGCGCCCGTTGGTTCCCGAATCAAGAACTTGACACCTAACCCCTGATCCGATGGGCGATATGCGACAGACCCCCTGCCGCGTCATTGTCGCGGATACGACAGGCGGCATCGCCCGCTGCGCCGCCCCTGCGGCGCAGGGCCCCGCTCGGCGGCGGATCGGGGAATGCGGGAGTGCGTAGGGTGAATCAAGGAGCGAAGCGACGGATCCACCGGCCGCGGATGGAGTAGATAGCGGGCGCCTCCATCCCATGGCCCGCCGCCAATAACTAAACCCCCCAATCCGAGATGGACCCCATGCGCAAGCCCGTCGCCCTCGCCGCCGGCATCGCCAACTCCGGTATGGGCGCACTCTACGTCCCGGGCACCGAGAAGGACATCGGAGACGTCAAGACCCGCGTGAAGCCCGAGCTATTCCGACCAGGACGGCGTGGGCGAGGTGGCGCGCAACTTCATACAGGCCGCCAACAACATGGCCGAGGCCGCGGCGGTGGTGACGCGCACAGAAGACGTGCGGAGCGGCTTCGGCGAGCTGGGCGAGCGCTGCAAGGCCTGCCACACTTGGGCCCATCGGCCGCGACGGGTCTCGCCGCAACCGCTGCGAGGGTCAAGACGGCCAACCAGGGGGTCAGGGCTCTGATGGTCATGTTCGGTCTCCTCGCGCTTGCTCGTTCGGTGGTGGATCAATCGGCGGACGCCGTCCGCCGTCCGCCGATACCCCGCCCGGGCGACCGGCCTCGAGCCCAGTTCGCCCGGGATCAGGGCGGAGCAAGCTTAGGCAGCGGCGCGGATGGGCACGATCCGGGGCGGCGAGGACAGCCGTGCGAGATTGGCATCGCTAGGGCAGGGGAAACCGAGGAGCCGAGCGACTTTGGCGGGCGCAGCGGCGCTCGATTCAGGCGCTCAGACGGACACGGCGGCTCCCTGCTGCCGCCCGCTGTTCAGCCCCTCACGCATACGCCGGCGCAAACGCCTTTTCCGGCTCCTCCACCGGGCCATTCTCGCCCCAGTAGGGGGAGAGCTTGCGCAGTTGGGCGACGATGAGGGGCACGGCCACGATGACCCGCTCGATCTCGTCGCTGGTGTTGTAGCGTGAGAGCGAGAAGCGCACGGTGCCGTGGGCGGCGGTGAAGGGGATGCCCATGGCGCGCATCACGTGGCTTGGCTCGAGGGACCCGGAGGTGCAGGCGGACCCCGAGGAGGCGGCGATGCCCTGCTTGTTCAGCAGCAGCAGGATGGCCTCGCCCTCGATGTACTCGAAGGCGATGTTGCAGGTGTTAGGCAGCCGGTTGCCGGGGTCCCCGGTGACGAAGCAATGGGGCACCGTGGCGAGGATGCCCTGCTCGAGGCGGTCGCGCAGGGCGCGTACGAAGGTCTTCTCGTAGTCCATGTGCCTCTGGGCCATCTCGCAGGCCTGACCGAGGGCGACGATTGAGGCGCTGTTCTCGGTGCCGGCACGCCGTCCGCGCTCCTGGTGGCCACCCCGCAGCAGGGGCCGGAAGCGCGTGCCGCGGCGCAGATAGAGCACCCCGATGCCCTTGGGAGCGTGGAGCTTGTGGCCCGACAGCGACAGCATGTCGATGGCGGTCTCCTTCAGATCGATGGGGACCTTGCCCACCGTCTGCACGGCGTCGGTGTGGAACATGACCCCCGCAGAGCGCGCGAGCTCCGCCATCTCCTCCACCGGGAACAGTGTGCCGGACTCGTTGTTGGCCCACATCACGGAGACGATGGCCACCCGGTTCGACAGCAGGTCCATGTACGCGCCCATGTCCAGCCGGCCCTTGGCGTCCACCTTCAGGTAGTGGACGGTGTAGCCCTCCTTCTCCAGGTGCTCGCAGAGCGTCAGCACCGCCGGGTGCTCCACCACGGTGGTGATGATCTCCTTGCGCCCGGGCTGAGCTGCGAGCGCCGAGAGGATGGCGGTGGAGTCGGACTCCGTGCCGCAGGAGGTGAAGATGATCTCCGACTCGTGCTCCGCCCCCAACAGCGCCTGCACCTGGGCCCGGGCCTTCTTGAGCGCGAGGCCGACCTTGTTGCCGTATTGATGGAGCGAGGACGGATTGCCGAACTGCTCGGTGAGGAAAGGCAGCATGGCCTCCACCACTTCGGGGGCGACCATGGTGGTGGCGTTGTTGTCCAGATAGATGCCTTGGGTCATGGGATTGCCTCGGAAGTTGGGACTGTCTGGGGACGCGAGTCGGCGCAGCGGCGGGGTGCGAGGCGGGCGTGGGTGCGGGGAGGTGGGGTGGCGCAGCGCAGCGATGGGAAGGACAGTACCGATGCCGGTGTCTCTCGCTGTGCTCATCGACCCCACAAGGGTTCCCGCACCCAATGACTGCCCCGCGCAGGCACCCGAGCAGGCACGCGGCCGCGTCAGGTCCGCGCCTACAACGCGCTCCCTGGCAGCACCCGCACGAACTCGCCCAGGTCCTCGACGATGCGTTGCTGGATGCCGTCCAGCGTCGTGGCGGCCATCTGGCAGCCGGAGCAGGCGCCGGCGCCGGTCATGTTGACGTAGACGTTCTTGCCGTCGATCTCCACCAGTTCCACGTCGCCGTGGTCGCGCTGGAGATTCGGGCGGATGGCGGCGATGGCTGTCTCGATGCGGCGCACCCGCTCCAGGGTTCCGAGTTTCTTCTTCTTCGGCGCGGGGGCGCTGGCGGTGGGGTCGAAGGTGCGGCCCTGCTCCGCGAGGACGCGGGTCAGGATCTCCTCGATGCCCTCATGGCAGGCGGAGCAACCGCCGCCGGCCTTGGTGTAGTTGGTCACCTCTTCCACCGTGCTCAGGCCGTTGGCGCGGATGGTGTCCTCGATCAGCACCGCGTCCACCGCGAAGCATTTGCAGATCAGGGCGCCCTCCTCATGGTCGTCCTTCCAGACCTCGCCGCGGTAGTTGGCGACCGCCGCCTGGAGGGCCTCGCGGCCCATCACCGAACAGTGCATCTTCTCGGGCGGCAGGCCGTCGAGGTAGTCGGCGATGTCCTGGTTGCTGACCTTCAGCGCGTCCTCGAGGGTCATGCCCTTGATGATCTCAGTCAGGGCCGAGGAGGACGCGATCGCCGAGCCGCAGCCGAAGGTCTGGAAGCCGGCCTCGAGGATGGTCTCGGAGTCGGAGTCAACCTTGAGCGACAAGCGCAGGGCATCGCCGCAGGACAGGGAGCCCACATCACCGATGGCGTTGGCACCCGCGACAGCCCCGGCGTTGCGCGGGTTGAAGAAGTGGTCCTGGACCTTTTCGGAGTAATCCCACATGACGTCGACCTCCCCTCTCAGGCGCTGAAGGACTTGCCGCAACCACAGCTGGCCGCGGCATTGGGGTTGGTGAAGGCAAAGCCGCTGCCGTCCATGCCGTCGCGGAAGTCGACGATGACGCCGGCCAGCAGGGGTGCGCTGTGGGGGTCCACGAAGACCTTGACCGCCCCGGCCTCGATGACGACGTCATCGGCCTTCGCCTGCCCCTCCAGGGCCATGCCGTACTGCATGCCGGAGCAACCGCCGCCGGTGACCGAGATGCGCAGCCCGGCGACGGGCTCTTCGGCCCCTTTGATAAATCGGCGCACCGCGGTCTGGGCGCTGGGAGTGAGTGTCAACATGGCGGATGCTCCTTGTGGCTCGGGTCTTGCGAATCGCGGGGGACGAACGCTCGCAGGGCGTCGAGCGACTCTCAGCAAGCCCCATGCCACGGGCTCGCATCTCCTAAGCCACTGCGCAGCTAAGAGTTTCCCCAGGGGGCCGGGTCTGTTGTCGGCTCTGCGACATCCGGGGACGCGCCGCCCCGGTGGCATTCCCGACAGAGGCACGTGGTGAATCCGACCCAACCGGAGCCAGAAGCAATGACCCTCGCAGACCTACGCCCAGGTGACCTGGTCTACGCCACCACCGAGATCCGCAACGACGGCGGCATCCCCGACCTGCCCGTCGACGCCCTGGTGGCCGCGCCGGGGACGCGGGGGATGCTGGTAAACATCGGTTATCTGGAGGAGGACCCGGGGCGGGCCCTGTACCTGGTGCGCTTCGAGGAGCCGGATCTGTTCCTCGGGCCTCCGACCGGGTGTTGGGGGGAGGAGTTGAGCGTGGTTGCGCCGGCGGATCTGGTTCCTTGATCGCCTCGCCGAAGGGCGGGGCGAATGCCAGCCCGCCGCGTCTGCGTGGCAAGCGGTCCGCGCAGCGCCCTCCACAGACGCTGGCGCCCCCCTGTTGTAGGGTGAATGAGCGAGGCGAAATCCACCAGACGTAGATGACGGGCGGCGCTGTCGCGTGTCGACCCTACAGCTCACCCTGCGGGGCCTGGCCACCGGCCGCGGCAACCATCGGCCCGCGAGTCAACTGCGCATGGCTACCTCGTAGACACCGCCGATCACCACCCACTCGTCCTCGCCCTTGAGCATCCCGGGGAGCAGGCGGTTGTAGAAGAAGACCTTGGGCACTGGCACCGTGGCAGTGAGGACATAGTCGCCGAACTCGTCGGCGCGCTCGGGGGTGTCGGTGAAGCTCGAGAGATTGTTGAGTAGCAGCACCTCGAGCCCCTCGGGGGTCCCACCGAGTACCTCGTGCTCCCCCAGACGGTTGACCCCGCGGTAAAGGGTCACATGGGTCTCCCCCGGCCGCGCGCGGGCGAACTCGTACTGGCAGTAGGTATAGAGGAGGTCTAACTGGGCCTCGATGGCGTTGGTGCCGTAGATGCCTGCCGCCGCCCGGCCGAGGTAGTCCTGATAGGCCTCGCTGCCCCGTCCGTGCAAGGGCCCCCCGTGGAAGCGCGTGAGCAGCCCGAAGCGGGTCTCCACCCAATGCTTGAGCACCGCCCCCTCGCGACCGTTGGCATCGAAGGACCAACCGCGCACCAGGCGCAGATAGTTGGCGTTCGCCCGCGCCTTGCGCCGCTCGGCGGGAACACCGCCCGTCAGGCCCGCCTCCTCCAACGACTCCAGGCAAAAATGGACCGTCATGTAGTCGACGAAGCAGGCCGCCCGCGCCCCGGGCTCCCCCAGGGCATCCAGCCGCCGGAACAGCCCCGCGTGGAACGCCCTAACCCCGTCGATCTCGAGGGCCACCGGGTGGCGCTGATAAGTGAGGCTGCCCAGGATCAGCGCCGGGAGGTTGCAACGGTTCAGGGGCAGCCGGGCACCCGGCGGCAGGCTGGGCGGCCCAGGCGCGAACGCGCCGGGTTGTCTGTCGTTATCCATACAGGAGCTATGGCCTTGTCGTGGATGCGACCACCGGGCAAATCGGCAGATCGCAGCTTGGCATTATTTCTTTCAATGCCTTATAGAATTCCATGGGGCTGGCACAGCGGTTGCTTGAAGGTTGGCGAAGCCCGCGTTATTCAACCGCTGCTACAGCGACCCACAGGAGACCCTACCCATGGCTATGCGTCAATGCGCCATCTACGGCAAAGGCGGGATCGGTAAGTCGACCACCACCCAGAACCTCGTCGCCGGGCTCGCCGAGCTCGGCAAAAAGGTCATGATCGTCGGCTGCGACCCCAAGGCCGACTCCACCCGCCTGATCCTGCACGCCAAGGCGCAGAACACCATCATGCAGATGGCCGCAGACGCCGGCTCGGTCGAGGACCTCGAGCTCGAGGACGTCCTCAAGGTGGGCTACGGCAACATCAAGTGCGTCGAGTCCGGCGGCCCCGAGCCGGGCGTGGGCTGCGCCGGCCGCGGCGTCATCACCGCCATCAACTTCCTGGAGGAGGAAGGCGCCTACGAGGACGACCTCGACTTCGTCTTCTACGACGTGCTGGGCGACGTGGTGTGCGGCGGCTTCGCCATGCCCATCCGCGAGAACAAGGCTCAGGAGATCTATATCGTGTGCTCCGGCGAGATGATGGCCATGTACGCGGCCAACAACATCTCCAAGGGTATCGTGAAGTACGCCAGCTCCGGCGGCGTGCGCCTCGCCGGCCTGATCTGCAACAGCCGCAACACCGCCCGTGAGGACGAGCTGATCATGGAGCTCGCGCGCCAGCTCGGCACCCAGATGATCCACTTCGTGCCCCGCGACAACGTCGTGCAGCGCGCCGAGATCCGTCGCATGACGGTCATCGAGTACGACCCCAAGGCCAAGCAGGCGGACGAGTACCGCACCCTCGCGCAGAAGATCATCGACAACAGGATGTTCGTCATCCCCACGCCGATCACCATGGATGCCCTGGAGGATCTGCTCATGGAGTTCGGCCTGATGGACGAGGAGGACGAGAGCATCGTCGGCAAGACCGCCGCCGCCGAGGCCGCCGCCTGAGATCCCCTCCCGCTGGGGGGGCCCGCTCCAATCCCAATCGGCGTCTTGTCGGCGGATTAGCCGCGGCGCCCGTTATCGGAGAGCCAACATGGCAGCATTGACTCGTGAAGAGACCATGGACCTGATTGCCGAGGTCCTCGAGGTCTACCCGGAGAAGGCCAAGAAGGACCGCGCCAAGCACCTTGCGGTCAACGACCCCTCGGTCGAGCAGTCCAAGAAGTGCATCACCTCCAACCGCAAGTCCCAGCCCGGCGTCATGACCATCCGCGGCTGCGCCTATGCCGGCTCCAAGGGGGTGGTCTGGGGCCCCATCAAGGACATGGTCCACATCTCCCACGGGCCGGTGGGCTGCGGTCAGTATTCCCGCGCCGGGCGCCGCAACTATTACGTCGGGGTGACCGGGATCAATACCTTCGGGACCATGAATTTCACCTCGGACTTCCAGGAAAAGGACATCGTCTTTGGCGGTGATAAGAAACTGGATAAGCTGATCACCGAGATCGAGCAGCTGTTTCCCCTCTCCAAGGGCGTCTCCATCCAGTCCGAGTGCCCCATCGGCCTGATCGGCGACGACATCGAGGCGGTGGCCAAAAAGAAGTCCAAGGAGCTGGACAAGCCGGTGGTGCCGGTGCGCTGCGAGGGCTTCCGGGGTGTTTCCCAGTCCCTCGGCCATCACATCGCCAACGATTCCATCCGCGACTGGGTCATCGGCAATCGCGACGGGGACGACTCCTTCCAGACCACCCCCTACGACGTGGCCGTGATCGGCGACTACAACATCGGCGGTGACGCCTGGGCCTCGCGCATCCTGCTCGAGGAGATGGGCCTGCGGGTGGTGGCGCAGTGGTCCGGTGACGGCACCCTCTCCGAGATGGAGCTCACCCCCAAGGTCAAGCTCAATCTCATCCATTGCTATCGCTCGATGAACTACATCAGCCGGCACATGGAGGAGAAGTACGGCATCCCATGGATGGAGTACAACTTCTTCGGCCCCACCAAGATCGCCGAGAGCCTGCGCAAGATCGCCGCCTTCTTCGACGAGACCATTCAGGCCAATGCCGAGAGGGTCATCGAGCAATACAAGGCGGAATACGACGCGGTCATCGCCAAGTACCGTCCGCGTCTCGAGGGCAAGCGGGTGATGCTGTACGTGGGCGGCCTGCGGCCGCGTCACGTGATCGGCGCCTATGAGGATCTCGGCATGGAGGTGGTGGGCACCGGCTACGAGTTCGCCCACAACGACGACTACGATCGCACCATCAAGGAGATGGGCGACTCCACCCTGATCTACGATGACGTCACCGGCTACGAGTTCGAGGAATTCGTCAAGCGCATCAAGCCCGACCTGATCGGCTCCGGCATCAAGGAGAAGTACATCTTCCAGAAGATGGGCATCCCCTTCCGCCAGATGCACTCCTGGGACTATTCCGGTCCCTACCACGGCTACGACGGCTTTGCCATCTTCGCCCGCGACATGGACATGACCATCAACAATCCCTGCTGGGGCAAGTTGAAGGCCCCCTGGCTCGCGGACCAATCCGCCGACGACGTGGCGGTTGCCGCCAGCGCTTGAGGCCAGGCCGCGGGGCGCCGCGTCATCGTGGCGCCGCCCCCGCGCCAGGCGAACCGGATCGCGTATTCAACCCAAGCCTCCGTCCGCGGATTAGCGGCGAGGTTGGAGCACTCTCATGAGCCAGAACGTCGACAACATCAAGCCGAGCTATCCCCTGTTCAGTGACGAGGAGTACAAGGCCAACCTCGCGGCCAAGCAGACCACGGTGGAAGAGCGCCATGACATGGAGAAGATCGAGCAGGTCTTCCAGTGGACCACCACCGAGGAGTACAAGCAGCTCAACTTCAACCGCGAGGCCCTGACCGTGAACCCGGCCAAGGCCTGCCAGCCCCTCGGCGCCGTGCTGTGCGCCCTGGGCTTCGAGAAGACCCTGCCCTATGTGCATGGCTCCCAGGGCTGCGTGGCCTATTTCCGCACCTACTTCAACCGCCACTTCAAGGAGCCGATCGCCTGCGTGTCGGACTCCATGACCGAGGACGCGGCGGTGTTCGGCGGCCAGAAGAACATGTTCGACGGCCTGGAGAACGCCAAGGCCCTGTACCAGCCAGAGATGATCGCGGTCTCCACCACCTGTATGGCTGAGGTCATCGGTGACGACCTGAACGCTTTCATCGGCAATGCCAAGAAGGCGGGGCACGTGCCCGAGGAGTTTCCGACGCCTTTCGCCCACACCCCGAGCTTCGTCGGCAGCCACACTACCGGTTGGGACAACATGTTCGAGGGCATCCAGCGCTACTTCACGCTCAACTCCATGGACGACAAGGTCGTCGGCAGCAACGGCAAGATCAACCTCGTGCCCGGCTTCGAGACCTATCTGGGCAATTTCCGGGTCATGCACCGGATGATGCAGGAGATGGGTGTAGCCTATTCCATGCTGAGCGACCCTACCGAGGTGCTGGACACGCCCGCCGATGGCGAATTCCGCATGTACGCAGGGGGCACCCGTCTCGATGAGATGAAAGACGCCCCCAACGCCATCGACACCCTCTGCCTCCAGCCCTGGCAGTTGGTGAAGACCAGGAAGTTCGTCGAAACCACCTGGAAGCAGCCGGCCTCCCACATCAACATTCCCATGGGCCTGGAATGGACCGATGACTTCCTGATGAAGGTCTCGGAGCTCACCGGCAAGCCCATCCCCGAGGCCCTGGCCAAGGAGCGCGGGCGGCTGGTGGACATGATGACCGACAGCCACGCCTGGCTGCACGGCAAGCGCTTTGCTCTCTACGGCGATGCAGACTCCGTGCTGGGCATGACCAAGTTCCTGCTGGAGCTCGGCGCGGAGCCCACCGACATCCTCTGCCATCACGCCAACAAGCGCTGGAAGAAGGAGGTGGAGAAGGTCCTCGCCGCCTCCCCCTACGGCAAGTCCGCCACGGTGCACATCGGGATGGACCTGTGGCACTTCCGCTCGCTGATGTTCACCAACAAGCCGGATTTCATGATCGGCAACTCCTACGGCAAATTCATCCAGCGCGACACCCTGCACAAGGGCAAGGAGCACGAGGTCCCGCTGATCCGGATCGGCTTCCCGATCTTCGACCGCCACCACCTGCATCGCATGACCACCCTGGGCTACGAGGGCGCCATGTACATCCTCACCACCCTGGTGAATGCGGTGCTGGAGCGGCTCGATGAGGAGACCCGCGGCATGGGCACCACGGACTACAACTACGATCTGGTTCGTTGATGGGAGCGGCTTAGCCGGTCAGGGGCCGTCCGCGGCCCGTGAGCGGCCTGCCCATCGTCAACCAAGGCAAGCGAGCGTCCAATGCCAAACGTCATGATCAGAAAGAGCGAGAGCGGTGACCTGCTCTTCTATGTCGCCAAGAAGGACATGGAAGAGACCATCGCCTCGGTCGAGACCGACACCCCGGATTCCTGGGGCGGCGAGGTGGAGCTGACCGACGGGTCCAAGTGGTACATCGACCCCATCAGCCCGCCGCCGGCCTTCCCCACCACCCTGCGTTTCAAGCGCGGGGCGGAGTGAGCCGAATCGTTTCCCGCTTCCCAGTCCGTTGAACGGAGTAGCCCAATGGCCCTTCAAATCGTCCGCAACGTCTGCACCGCCTGCGGTGACTGCGAGCCCGTCTGCCCCACCAAGTCGATCACCCCTTGGAAAGGCGTCTACAAGATCGACGCCGATACCTGCACCGAGTGCGAGGGTGAGTTTGACGCCCCCCAGTGCCTCGACGTCTGCATGGAGGACGACTGCATCATCGCCGCCTGAGGCGATGGCCCGCGCCGGCCGCCAGCCGACCCGCTCCCCTGCTCCTCCCCAAGGGTCCGCCCGCGCGGCCCCGATCACAGCAAAGGGCTGACCCATGACCAACCTCTCTGAAGCGGTTGCACTGCGTATCGGGCTCGCCGCCCGGGTCCTGCCGGACACCCCTCCCGCTCGGCTGATCGCCGTGCTCGCGGACGCCATCGGCCTGCCCCCCACCGAGGACAAGCTCGCGGGCCTGAGGGTCAAGGACCTGACCACCGCCGCCGACGGCGAGCTGGCCGCCGTCGACACCGACGCCCTGAAGGCAGCCCTGGCGCTCCTCAAGGGCGTGGGGGCGGACGAGGCCGATCCCGCCCCCGCCCTCGACCCCTATGCCGAGGGTGACATGCCCGGGTCGATCCGCGTCGCCTGCGCCTCCAACGGCGGCGAGGCGCTGGACGGGCATTTCGGCTCCGCCCGCCGCTTTCTGGTCTACCAGGTCTCAGGCAGCGAGGTGCGACTGATCGACACCCGTACCGCCCGCGACGCCGGCGCCGAGGACAAGAACGCCTATCGCGCCGACCTGATCCGCGACTGCCAGGTGCTCTACTGCGCCTCCATCGGCGGTCCGGCGGCGGCCAAGGTGGTCAAGGCGGCCATCCACCCCATCAAGGACGCCGCCGGTGGCAGCGCCCGCGGCCGCATGCTGGCCCTGTCCGCGGTGCTCGGCCACAAGCCGCCCCCGTGGCTTGCGAAGACGATGGGGCAGGACTCCGAGGCGCGGATTCGCTTCGAGCCCAGTTCCGGCGAGGCCGAGGCGTGATCGAGCCGGCCCGACTCGATCGGATCGTCGCCGTGGTGGAGCGCGCCGGGCTTAACGCCCAGACCCTCTCGGCACTGCGCGAGGCCCTGCCGGACATCCATCTCACCCACTGCATGGACGGCGACATCGGCGTCGCTGCCTCGAGCGTGCGCGAGCGCGACGGCTTTCGCGTCTACCTGGTGGACGGCAGCGGCCACTGCATGAAATTCACCGGCGATCTCGATGCCGCCACCGGCCTGGTGCTGGCGGAGCGCGACCCGGACGACCAAGACGACGCCTGAGCTTCGAGCCCCGAAGGAACCTGACACCCGACCCGTGCCGGCCATGCCCACCCCCA
>RZZN01000024.1 GCA_009929855.1 Gammaproteobacteria bacterium | reverse complement strand
TGTCATAGTAAAAAACGCTCGAATGATGTTTCAGCGAGTCACCGCCCTCAAGTTATTGTTTTTTATCATAACTGAACCCCATGAGATCCGGAAGAGCCAGAGGCAGTTATTAAGCATTGCTTAACAACTGCCGCTGATGGCAAGCGCTACAACACCCGCTTCTACAACCTAGACGCTATCATCTCAGTCGGCTACCGCGTCAACTCGGTACGTGCCACCCAGTTCCGGCAGTGGGCGACCGGAGTCCTGCGACAGTTTGCCCTGCGTGGGTATGTGCTGGATCGCGCGCGCATGGAGAACGGAGCCTTCCTCGGCGAGGACTATTTTGAGCGACTGCTCGAAGAGATTCGCGAGATCAGGCTCAGCGAGCGCCGTTTCTACCAAAAGGTCACGGATATCTACGCCACTGCGATCGACTACAACAAGGACGCACCCACCACACGGATCTTCTTTGCCAAGGTTCAGAACAAACTGCACTATGCCGTGCATGGCCACACTGCGCCGGAGCTCATCAAGGCGCGCGCCGACAGTACCAAGCCAAACATGGGCTTACAGACCTGGGGCAAGGCTCCCGATGGCAAGATCCTGAAGAGCGACGTGTCGATCGCCAAGAACTACTTGATCAAGGACGAGTTGGAATCACTCGGTCGTATCGTCAACGCCTACCTCGATCTGGCCGAAGACCGCGCTCGCCGTAAGATCCCCATGACCATGGAGGACTGGTCCAAGCGGCTGGATCTATTCCTGGAGTTCGACGAGCGAGAGATCCTGCAAGACGCTGGCCAAGTGACCACAGCCCTAGCCAAAGCTTTTGCGGAAAGCGAGTTCGAGAAGTTTCGCATTATCCAAGACCGTAACTTCGAGAGCGATTTTGATCGCGAAATAGCTCGTATCCAACACATAATGTCGACAAAAAACCACGAAGATGTCGACTCATGACGGCGGTGGCGCTAAGGGCCATCCTTGCATGGAGTATCAGAGTTCCTACATAAAAGCACTCACTCCCTACATGGCGTACCGAAAGCTCTCTACATAAGAAGCATGACTCCATACATAAGGCGTTCGACTCCGTGCATAAAGTACGACTGACAGCTCGAGGCGCGGCATGATCAAGGACACCACTCCCCCTCACATCAAACTCGACGAACGCACCCACGTCGAAAAGCCCTTGCTGGATCAGCTCGCAGGGCTTGGCTGGGAGATCATCGACCTGACCCAGGCGCAAACCCCAGCCCAGAGTCTGCGGACATCCTTCGATGAGGTGATCCTGGAATCGGTCCTGCGCGAGCAACTGCTCCAGCTCAACGACTGGCTGGAGCCGGACCAGATCGAGGAGGTGATCCACTCGCTGACGAGCTTCGCCGGCAAGGACTTGCTGGAGAACAACCGCCAGATCCATGAGCGTCTGCTGAACAACACCACGGTCAGCGAGAACCGCCGCACGGGCGAGAAGAGTCCGACCGTTCGCTTGATCGATTTCGGGCATCCCAACCCCAAGGCCAACAACCGGTTCAGCGCGGTCTGTCAGTTCAAGGTCCGCATCCTGGGCACCGACCAGCACATCATTGCAGACATCGTGCTCTTCGTGAACGGGCTGCCGCTGGTGGTGATCGAGTGCAAATCGCCCAAGGTTCGGGAACCGATCGCCGAGGCCATCGAGCAACTGCTGCGCTACAGCGAACAGCGCGGGATCCGCGCCGAGGGTAGTCCGCTGCTGTTCTGGTTCAATCACTTCATCGTCGTGACCTGCCGCGATCAAGCCAAGTTCGGCACGCTCACCACCCACCAGGAGAAGCATTTCTACCGCTGGGCCGATCCCTATCCCCGTACTCTGAACGATCTCGACCATGGGGCCAGCTCGCCGAACGATCAGCAGCGGCTGGTGGCCGGGATGCTCGACCCGCGCAACCTGCTCGATCTGCTGCGAACCTTCACCCTGTTCACGACCAGGGCCGACGGCAAGACCATCAAGATCGTCGGTCGCTACCAGCAGTTCCGTGCCGTGAAGCGGGCCGTAGGGCGGCTGTTGCAGGGACTGACCCCGCGCCAACGCAGTGGAGTGATCTGGCACACCCAGGGTTCGGGCAAGTCCTTGACCATGATGTTCATGGTGCGCGAGATGCACCGGCATCCGGTCTTGCAGCACTGGAAGATCGTCTTCGTCACCGACCGCACCCAGTTGGAGGAGCAACTGAGCGACACCAGCCAGAGCATCGGCTTCACGGTCAAGGTCGCCGACAGCATCCGCGCCCTGAAGGATCTGCTGCGCACCGACTCGTCGGATCTGGTGATGGCCATGATCCACAAATTCCGTGACGAGGAACTGGCCGAGATCTTCCCCGAGCTGAATCCAAGTCCCTGGATCCTGGTGATGACGGATGAAGCGCATCGCTCGCAGTACAGTCGACTCGGCGCCAATCTGGACCGCGCGCTGCCCAACGCGGCGCGGATCGGCTACACCGGGACACCGATCGAGAAGACCCGCCAGGTGTTTGGAGATGACATCGATCAATACAGCATGCGTGCCGCCATCGACGATGGCGTGACCCTGGAGATCGTCTACGAAGGACGCTCCAGCAATGCTGAGATCGCCAACCAGTCGGCGATGGACCGCGCGTTCGAGGATGTCTTCAGCGATTACAATCTCGCCGAGCGGCTCCAGATCCTGGGCTACGGATCGCGGGATGCCTATCTGGACGCCGAGCCCATCATCGCGGCGAAGGCCGCCGACATGGTGGCGCACTATCTGACGCACATCTTCCCCAACGGCTACAAGGCGCAGGTGGTGGCGGCTTCGCGCGAAGCGGCGGTGCGGTATCGGACCGCGCTCTGCCTAGCACTGGCGGAGGCCATCGAGCGGCTGGAGGCATCCAATCCGATGCGGCTGGATCTCGATCGGCTCAGGCGCTTGCGAGTCGGTGTCGTGATCTCGGGCGGACAGGGTAACGACAAGAAGCCGCACCTGGAGCTCCATGCCAAGCCCGCTGAGCACAAGCGCTTGATCGCCAGTTTCAAGCGACCGTTCGATGCCCAGAGCGATCGCCAGTCCGATGATCTGGGAGGCGCGGTCGGCATCCTGGTGGTCAACAACATGCTTCTGACCGGATTCGACGCGCCGCTCGAGCAGGTGCTCTATCTGGACCAGGTGATCCGCGCCCACACGCTGCTCCAGGCCATCGCTCGTGTGAACCGGGTCGCGGATGCTGACAAGGTCAAGGGCTTCGTGGTCGATTATGTCGGTATCGGTCACCATCTGAAGGCCGCCATCGATCACTACGACGCTCAGGAGCAACAGCAGGTCCTCGCCAATCTGAGCTTCCCCGACCAGGAGCTGCGGGATCTGGCGGCGGCGCATCGATCAGTGATGGATCTGCTGGCGTCATCCGGTCTCACCGATCTGACCGATGTCGATGCCGCGCTGGACCTCTTCTACGATGAATCAGTGCGCTTCGAGTATCTGCTGCGCTTCCGGCGGCTGACGCGCTGCTTGAATCTGGTGTTTCCGGCACGGCAGGCCCTCGATTATCAGGCCGATTACCAGGCACTGACCGCCATCAATGTGCTGGCGGCCAAGCATTTGCGCGACGAGCGGCTGAGCATGCGCGGTATCCCGGACAAGCTGCGACCGATTGCCGACGCCCATCTCAAAGCGCTGGGTATCGATCAAAAGGTCGCGCCGATCTCGATCCTGGACGAGGGATTCGAGGCTGAAGTCGGTCGGCACCGACGCGCCCGAACCAAAGCCGCCGCAGTGGAGCACGCCATCCGGCATCACATCACGGTAGATCTTCAGGATGATCCGGACTTGCAAGCCTCCTTCGCCGAGGCGTTGCGGACGATCCTGAGCGAATTCCAGAACAACTGGGAGCGGATCTACGCAGCCCTGGAGAAGCTGCGCCAACACATCCGCGATGCAGAGCAGGAGCCGACCTATGGTTTGCACAAGCGCAAGCAGATGCCTTTCTTCCGGATGTTGCGCGCCGAGCTTTTTGGCAGCCCGTCTGATGGTGGACGCCTGTCCTGGATCGAGGATGCCCCGGGCGACTATGTCTCCAGCACCGCGCTGGACGAGGATCAGATCGGTTTGTTGGTCGATCTCACCCAGCAGGTCTTCAATGCTGTCGAGCGCGAGCTGCAACTGACCGGATTCTGGGAGAGCATCCCCGCCCGCAACAAACTCGGCGCCGAGCTTCAGCGACTCCTGCTCACGCCTCGATTCAAGGGCATGCCAGGGATCATTGCCAAACGCAATGCGCTCATCACCCGGATCCTGGAGATCGCCGAGAGGCGCCATGACAGCATCCTCCATGCCGACTGAGCCCGTCATCCATTACCGCGTCGTCTACTCGAAACGGCGCAAGACCCTTGGCATTCAGGTCGAGCGCGACGCGACCCTGGTGGTTCATGCCCCCGAGGGGATTGATCCCGAGCGCATCCATGCCGCGGTGAGCGCCAAGGGGTTGTGGCTGTACGAAAAGACACGACATGCCGAGAAGCAGCGGGAGCCGCCGCACCCGCCTGGCACCGAGCTGGTATCGGGCGAATCCTTGCTCTATCTCGGGCACGACTATCCGATCGAGATCGTCGATGAGCCAGGATATGCCATCCGCTTCGAAGACCGCTTCATCATCCCCCGCGCGCGGGCCGCCTCCGGCGACAGCGTGTTTCGCGAATGGCTTCAGGCGCGGGCGCGCGAGACGATCCTCCCGCGGGTCAGGCAAGAGGCCGACGCATTGGGGGTGGCCTGCGGCGAGGTGCAGATCACCGAGAGCCGCTATCGCTGGGGTTCCTGCACGCCAAACGGCGACCTGAATTTCAACTGGCGCTTGATCAAGGCCCCGCTGTTCGTGATCGACTATGTGATCGCGCATGAGCTGGCACACCTCATCGAGCCCAATCATGGTCCGCGCTTCTGGTCCATCGTCCGGACCCGGATCGTCGGTCTGGACAAGGCCAAGGCGTGGTTGAAGACACATGGGAGTCTGCTCGAACAAGAGCTGTAACCGATGGACGAGGAGCGTTTCGGCTAGATCCATCAACCCTTCGACATTCAGCCGTGGACGCCGCTATGGATGATCGCTTCAAGCTTTACCACGAACTGGCTTGGCTCTGGCCGCTGTGGGGCGATGCCCAAACCGAATATGCGCACTATTGTCAGTCTGTCGTCGATCGGATACGACGGCACGCCCAGCGCCCGGTCTCGACCCTTCTGGACATTGGCTGCGGGGGCGGAAAGAACGTTTTGAATCTGAAGGATGATTTCGAGGTCACCGGCCTTGACCTGAGCCCTGAGATGCTCGCACAGGCACGGACGCTGAACCCAGAGTGCCGCTTCGTCCAAGGTGACATGCGGACATTCAGGCTCGACGAGACCTTCGATGCCGTATTGATGGACGATGCGATCTCGCACATGAATTCGCGCGCTGACTTCGTGGCGGCATTGCGCACCGCCCATGCCCACCTGCGTCCAGGGGGCGTGCTGATCGCGACGCCGGATGTGACGACCGAGTCGTTCCAGCAAAACAGTACGAGCGTCACCTTGGCCGCGGCGCGGACGTCGCCGCCGGGCGTGGAGGTCGTCTTCATCGAGAATCGCTATGACCCGGACCCCACGGATGAGCAATATGAGGCGACGATCTTCTATCTCATTCGTGACCATGGGCGCCTCCAGATCGAGACCGACCACTGGACCTTGGGGATCTTCAGTCTGGATACATGGCGGCATGTCCTAAAGGGAATGGGTTGCGAGCTCCATGAGGGGCGCTACAGCGCGAGCGGGGATGATTATGTGGTGTTCAGCAGTGTGAAGACCCCATGATGATCGAGCAATGCAGCCGCGAATGGTCGCCGCCAAAGGAGTCTCAGCCTCCGGCCCCAAAGGAATCGGGGTCTCCAGGCCCCGAGTCAGGCGCTTCGCGCGCACTCGGACCAGATGACACGCCCAAGACGTTGCGGCTTCAGGATAAGGCTCTGCTTCAGGATCGGCGTGGCGAGTGTCCTTACTCGGGGCGAAGACGCCCCGACTCCCCTGGGCGGTCTCTGGCCCCAAAGGAGTCGGGGTCTCCAGGCCCCGAGTCAGGCGCTTCGCGCGCACTCGGACCAGATGACACGCCCAAGACGTTCCGGCTTCAGGATAAGGCTCTGCTTCAGGATCGGCGTGGCGAGTGTCCTTACTCGGGGCGAAGACGCCCCGACTCCCTTGGGCCTGGGTTCCTGTGACGAGCGGGTAAGGCGTGAAAATTTGCACTTGCCATAGCAAGCCCGCTATGCTCAGTGATGACTGAGTCGAGTAACCCGTAGCCATGTGACTCCGGGGCCAGAGGAGATGCTTGGAGGACCTGATGTAGATATGATGCGCCTGATTCTTGTCCGTCATTTCAAGACCGTCAACAATGTCGACCAGCGCATCATCGGTTGGCATGATTCGCCGCCAGCACTGGATTGGCAAGAGGATCTCATCCAAGTGGCGCGGATCTTCCAGGAGTGCGGACTTCACTTCGATCAGATCTACTCCAGTCGTTTGGAGCGGGCAAGCGCCACGGCGCACTGGTTCGCAAGCCAGACCGACGTGGCGGCGGTTCGCAGTGTGCCTGAGCTCAACGAGGTGCACTATGGCGAGCTGTCGCTGACCTCCAAGCAGTGGGCGATCGCACGCTGTCCACAGTACAAGACCGATCCTGACTATGTGTTCCCGGGCGGTGAGAGTTTTGCCGAGATGCGCAGGCGAAGCGCGGATTTCGTCCTGTCACTCGAGGCCGAGCATGATGGCCAAACGCTGCTCGTCGTCGCCCATGCGGGTGTCATCCGCGGTTTGATCACCCGGCTCTTGGATCTGTCCTACCCCCCTCATCTGAAACGCAAGATCTCCCATCGCTATATCGGCGATTTTCTGATCGCTGGCCAACGCTGTCTGCGCTATGACGAGCTGGGCCAACCCTCTGGATTCATCCTCGATGGCGCGATCCGCATCCCCTTCGACCCGAGCCACCGGACTGCCGGGACCGGCGCGATGCCCTATCCACGTCTCCTCCACGAAGCGAGCGTTTCTGTTGCAGGCGGCGCCCAGGGTCGGGATCGCCCAGGTCGGCATCGTCCCGTGCTCTAGACCTGGCCTCACCGCCATGGCGCATCTGGAGCGCGTTGGCGGCGATCCCTTGGCTTCATGTCGCAGACGAGCGGATCCTGCCTTGAGAGACGACGCTCGCTGCTCGCAGTCTGTCGATACGTCGCGGTCACCCCCGAGCGTCCGATTCCGATGGATGTCGCGGTCGCGAGCGCGAGCGCGGTTGCGGTCGTCGGGAGCGAGCGAGGAGGGGCCGGAAAGGATGTGCGTCTCAACTTGATGTGACGATATTGCGTCGTTTCTGTTACAAGTATGTCGGCCGACCATCCTGTCGCTGGATCCGCTCGAGGAGGATCTGATCTCCTGAGCCGTTGAGCGCGATACGTGGGCATCGAGGGTCTTCGAGCGCCCCCAGCTGCGACCGTGATCTCGGCCATCAAGCAATGTGGCAACCATGGAGAATGATCGATGAAGACCGGTACAACGCTGACGTCGATGTTCGCGCGTTCGCCCTTCAAGCCGCTCCAAAAGCACATGGAGACCGTCAACGCCTGTGCCCAGGAGGTCCCGGGGTTGTTCGATGCCCTGATCGCGGATGACAAGGCCGCGCTGGAAAAGGCGAAGGACGCCATCTTCGCCAAGGAGGAGGCAGCCGACGAGATCAAGAACGAGCTGCGCATGCACCTGCCCAACAGTCTCTTCATGCCGGTGGATCGGCGCGATCTGCTCGAGCTGCTCGACATGCAGGACTCGATCGCCGATACCGCGCAGGATATCGCCGGTCTGTTGGTCGAGCGCGATATGACGGTTCCACCAGGCATGGCCGATGATTTGAGCAAGTTCGTGCGCCGCTGTGTGGATACCGTGACCAAGGCGGCAGAGATCATCGGCGAGATCGACGATCTTCTGGCCTCGGGCTTTCGGGGTCGCGAAGCCATCGAGGTCGAGACCATGGTCGATGAGCTCAGTCGCCTCGAGAGTGAAACCGATCGACTTGGCATGTCCTTGTCGCGTCAGTTGTTCAAGCATGAGGACACCATGAGCGCGGTGTCGGTCATGTTTTGGTATCAGCTCATCATCTGGACCGGCGATTTGGCCGATTACGCGGAAAAGTCGGGGAACCGACTCAGGCTCTTGTTGGCGCGCTAGAGGATCCCGGCGTGGATCGATATGGGGGAAGGAAAGGGGACCGAGGGGTCGGCTGGCTCAGTGCTGGGACGCGGGGCCTCATTCCATCGTCAATTCCATGAATCGAACATCAATAGGGTAAAGCCGTGGAAATTATTGCTCAGTATGGCAATGTCTTCTTGATCATGGCGGTGATCTTCGGCGTCTATATGGCTTGGGGTATCGGTGCCAATGACGTGGCCAATGCGATGGGCACCTCGGTGGGCTCGGGTGCCGTCACCGTCAAGCAGGCGATCATCATTGCGGCCATCTTCGAGTTTGCCGGCGCCGTCATTGCCGGCGGTCAGGTCACCAATACCATCCGTGGGGGCATCGTCGACATCGATCAGTTCGCCGGACACCCCGAGCTGTTGGCCTACGGCATGCTCGCGGCGCTGCTGGCGGCGGCGGTCTGGCTCATGATCGCCTCCAGCCGTGGCTGGCCGGTCTCGACCACCCATACCATCGTCGGGGCCATCGTCGGCTTCGCCGCGGTCGGGGTCGGGATCCATGCGGTCAAATGGGAGATGATCGGCACCATCGTCGCGTCCTGGTTCGTCTCGCCACTGGTGGGTGGCTCCATCGCGTTGGTGTTGATGCTCAGTATCCAGTATCTCATCTTGAACAAGGACGACCCGGTCAAGGAGGCGCGGTTCTGGGGGCCATTCTATGTCTTCCTGGTGGGCTGGATCGTCTCCTTGGTCACGCTCTTCAAGGGCTTGTCACATCTGAAGCTCGACTTCACCGATTTGGAGGTCTTCATCATCTCGACCATCATCGGTGTGATCACCGGTTTCATCGGTTGGCTGATGATCCGGCGTGTCAAGACGAGCGACAAGACCGACCGACGGAGCAGCTATGCCAGTGTCGAGAAGATCTTCATCCCCATGATGATCTTCACGGCCGCCGCCATGGCCTTCGGGCACGGCGCCAACGACGTTGCCAACGCGATCGGTCCGCTGGCCGCCGTCTACAGTATCGTCCACACGGGTGGCGAGATCGCCGCCAAGGCGCCGCTGCCTTTCTGGATCCTGGGCCTCGGCGGTCTGGGTATCGTGATCGGTCTGGCCACCATGGGCTACAAGGTGATGCAGACCATCGGCACCAAGATCACCGAGCTGACCCCGACCCGCGGCTATTGCGCGACCCTGGCGGCGGCGACCACCGTGGTCGTGGCCTCCAAGCTGGGCCTGCCGATCTCCACCACCCAGGTCGCGGTTGGCGCGGTCATGGGCGTGGGTATCGCGCGCGGTATTGGCGCGCTGGATCTGCGCGTGATCGGTGGAATCATGTTGTCCTGGCTGATCACCCTGCCGGTCGGCATGATTCTGGCCGCCTTGTTCTTCTTCTTGTTCAGAGGTATCTTCATCAGCATCTAGGCCATGATTGCGCGGTGATCCGTACCATGGGTCACCGCGCCGTTTCGGCCTGCTCGACCAGGGACGCGGGCATCCGCGATGCCGAGCGTCCCTGATTCGCGACCTTCCGCGCGCGGTCTCGTCGGTGACCTTGCGATCCGAGATCCAAGGGACGAGCGTTTCGACAGTCTCCGCATTGATGATCGGATGCCGATGCATCAGCCGTTCAATGAATCCTGTCTACAGTTGGAGCCGATCAGCGATTGTCGATCGGTGCGAGGTGTCGATCTCCCCATCGATCTGCCGTTGCGCGGCTTGTTGGTCACTGGCCCGCCCGGCTCCGGAAAGTCGACCTTGATCCGTCGATTGAAGGGCTGGCCCGAGGAAGGCTATGTCGATCTCGCGATGAAGGGCTGGTGGAAGGCCCAATCGCTCACCCTGCGTCCGCGCGAGATCCACCTTGGGATCCCTTTTCGGGGGCGGTCGGAGTCCTTGGCCCTGTTCGAGCCGGCCTATCTCGATGACAGCGAGCATCTACAGATCGACTTCGATCGCATCCAATTCCCCCCGCGCAAGGCGCATTTCTGGTCGGTGGATTGGCGTGCGCGTTTCGCGTTCGTCTTCTTGCTACCCGATCCGGAGCGCATCCTTGCCTGGCGCAGCGAGCGTGCCCGCAATGCGACCCATCCGCCCGACGAGCGGCTGAATCTCGACGAGATCGTGCGCCAGGTCGATGCCTTCGCCTGGACGGCTCGCTACTTCCACGATCATGGGATGCGGGTCTATGTCAATCGTGAGGTCGGCTGGCGTTTCTGCCGCTTTGCCGAACCCTGAGGCACGGCCTCATCGCGGGTTGGCTCGCCACTGCGCTCACGTCTCCGGGCGTGTCATGATCGGATACCCTGGAGCGAGGTGGTGGATGCTGGCTCGCGCGATCCTCATCGAGCGGGCAGGGACGCCATCCGACGGACGACGACTCGGCCAAGAGCATCAACAATGGGGGCAGATGCCGACATGGCAAAGGTTCATATCACGGATGCCGACGGTGAGAATCCGGTTCCCTTCCTCAGAGGGATTCTCACCCGGTCACTGACCGAGGCGGGACTGACGTTCGAGGATGCCTACCAGCTGGCCTCGGAGATCCGTCAGCAGTTCGGCGAGACCCATGTCGTCACCCGCGATCAGCTGCGCGCTCTGGTGATCCAGCAGCTGCGCGCGCAGTATCCGTTGGCCGTCGCCGAATCCTACGAGGCCGCGCGCGCACCGCTCAATGGGTTGCTGGTGCGCAATACCGACGGTGATCTGCGCCCTTTCGCGCGCAATGAGCTCATGCGCAGTCTCGCCGCTTGCGGCCTCACCGAGGAGCAGGCCGGTAGCGCGAGCCTTCTGCTCATGCAGCAGCTCGGTGAGCGCCAACCTCGACAGATCTCGACCGCTGAGCTGAGCGCGCGTGTCTGCGACCTGCTGGTCGAGCACTATGGTCCGCGTGCCGCCAAGCGCTATCGTGTCTGGATGGATTTCACCCAAAGCGGACGGCCCCTGATCCTGCTCATCGGCGGTGGGACCGGAAGCGGCAAGAGTACGCTCGCCACCGAGCTGGCGCACCGACTCGGCATCGTCCGCACCCAATCGACCGACATGCTGCGCGAGGTCATGCGAATGCTCATCCCCGAGCGTCTGTTGCCCGTGCTGCATCGCTCCTCGTTCGATGCCGCAAGCGCGCTGCCACTGAAACCGGATGAGTCGAGCGACGACGCCGAGCGGGTCCGCGAGGGCTATCAGCGTCAATTGGAGCTGCTCGCCGTGCCCTGCGAGGCCGTCATCGCCCGTGCCATACGCGAGCGTGTCTGGCTGATCGTCGAGGGGGTGCATGTGCATCCGGCCTTGCCCGAGCGTCTCGGTGAGATCGGTGACGCCTTGGTCGTGCCCATCATGCTGGGTGTCTTGCGGCCTGATGATCTGCGAACCCGTCTCAGAGGACGGGGTTGTCAGGCTCCGGGCCGCAAGACCCGGACCGATCCGACCAACTTCAAGCGGATCTGGCAGCTCCAGGCCTATCTGCTGGCCGAGGCCGATCGTGTCGGCACGCCCATCTTGATCAATGACGACAAGGACAGGGTGACGACGCTGGCGCTCAGGACGATGATCGATCTGCTCGACGGCTCGAGCAAAAGTCCATCAGTGGACTGAATGCATGCTTGCCGCTTGCGGATCGATGACGATATTGTTAAGAAAGCGTGAATGCCGGCGCGCGGACAGACCGGCCGATTCGTGAGAGTACTCATCACCAGCGATGCCTTACGCGACCCCTGAATCCCGTCGGAGCTTCCTGGATTTTTTTCGGGAGCGCTTGCAGGACCTCGAGTCCTGTGATGATGTTGATCTGCAAGGGGCGCTGAGTCTCGGAAAGACCAAGATCAGGATGCCGGCGCCGGTGTTGCCATTACAGTTGTCGTTGGGTGGCGAGTTAGGGCATCGGCTCAATCTCGACCCCGAGGTGCGTCTCGACGACGCCGGCCAATTCAGGCGAAGTGGCAACTATCTGCTCTTCGATCCCGCGGTCTATTTCTCTTCGATCAGCGGTTTCATGCGTCTGTCTCCCGGCGACTCCTGGATCCTGGGACACGATGACCCATTGCAGGCGCTCCTGCTGGGCTATTCGGAACTGGTTGGACGCCGTCATCTCGGTATCAAGCTGGGTCCCAAGGGATTGATGCTCAAGAGAAAGACGAGCGCACACGAGGCTTGTGTCGCACCCCTGGCCGATTCGGCGCTGGTGAAACGCCAGATCCGCTGGCGCCGCGGCAAGCTGGAACGTCTGGCGCGGATCCTCGCTGAACCCATCGCGCCGCTCGCGGCGAGCGAGGCCTTGGACCTCCTGAGGCAAGTGATCCATATCATGGAGCGCGAGCCGTATCGCACCCCGACATACGATGGTCGTCCGGGTGGGTTGTTGGAGCTGCCGGATGGACCCACCCCCATCTTCGTCGGCGATCTGCATGCGCGCATCGACAACCTGCTGGTGGTCCTGACCCAGAATGCCTTTCTCGAATCCTTGGAGAATGGCACGGCCATGCTGATCATCATCGGCGATGCGGTGCATCCGGACGAGCCCGGACAAGAGGATGACATGGAGATGTCGATGCTGATGATGGATCTGATCCTGCGTCTCAAGGTCCGGTTTCCAACGCATGTCTTCTATCTGCGCGGCAACCACGACAGCTTCTCGGAGGATCTCAGCAAGGGTGGGGTCCCGCAGGGACTGGTCTGGGAGAAGGCACTGCATGATGCGCGTGGACTCAAATATCGCAATGCCATGGATGAGCTCTATCGTCTCTTGCCGTATGTGGCCATGTCATCGCGGTTTTTGGTCGCTCATGCGGGCGCGCCCAGCATCAAGTGCACGCGCGACGACCTGATCAACATTCGCGATGAGCCACGATTGGCCCACCAGCTCATCAATCGACGGATGCGCACGCCCAATCGCGCGAGCGGCTATACGCGCGGTGATGTCACGGGTCTGCGCAAACGTCTCGGTCTGCGGCCTGATACACCCTTCATCGTCGGGCATACGCCCTTGACGCCGGATGAGACCTGCTGGTGGGACGCTGGAGGGATCGAGCATCACCACGTGCTGTTTGGCGCCGATCCCGAGACGATCGGCGTGATCACACGCATCGGTGAGCAGTTCGTCCCGCTGCGCTATCCGGTCGAGCCTTGGCTGCCGGTCTACAATCGGTTGGTGCAGACCGGCAAATGGGTGGCGCGACCTTCTCTCTGAGTGAATTCACCGTGCCATGAGGCGAAGCCGCTCAACGGACGGCTATTGATGGGTTTGTTCGAAGCCCACCGGGTGTCGTGAATCTGTCACCCAAAAGTCAAAAAAGTGTCATAATTTCGCGTGTCGGCAGTCTCCGCGGTCGCGCTCGTGGTCATCGGAGCCACGCCCGCGCTGTCTGCCTCGTCTTGGCTTCAGCCTTCCCTGCCCTCGCGGTCACACGGAGACCTTAGCTTGTCAGTCAAACGGCTTACTGGCCCTGTGCTCGTCCCGGTGGATTTTTCGCCCACTTCCGAAGCGGCCTTGTTGCAGGCCGCCGAGCTAGCGATGTGTCTGCAACGCGAGCTGTTGGTCCTGCACGTCGTCCACGACCCTGGCTCGATGCCTGGCTATTACAGCCGCGCGCTGAAGAAGAAACAGCTCCATCGCATCGAGGATGGGGCCTCGGCCATGCTCGACGACTTGATGGAATCGATCATCCGTCAGCACCCGCAGATCAAGGATCTGAGCGGTTTTCATTCCATGCTGGTGAAGGGTCTGCCGAGCTCGCGCATCATCGAGGTGGCCACGCAGACTCAGGCATCGATGATCGTGATCGGCAGTCGAGGGCTGACCGGGTTGAAACACCTGCTGATCGGCTCGGTGGCGGAGCGGGTCGTCCATCTCGCGCGTATCCCTGTCATGGTCGTCAAGTCCGCTGAATGCGGTTGAGAGGAGGGCTCGGATGTCGCAGTCACGATGGTTGCTCGGTCTCGGTCCGCGGCGTGTCCTGAGCCTGATCTTGCTGTTCGGCCTACTCTGGGGCTCGGCGGCGGCGTGGGCCGGCGAGGGTGTCGAGCTGACGCTCGACTTCTGGACCATGGCCATGGGCCTCTTCGGCGGTCTCGCGCTCTTCCTGTTCGGCATGGATCAGATGGCCGCTTCGCTCAAGGCGGTCACTGGCGAGCGGATGAAAGACATCCTGGCCAAGCTCACCACCAATCGGTTCACGGGCGCGCTGACCGGCGCATTCGTGACCGGGGTGATCAATTCCTCGTCGGTCACCACGGTTCTGGTGGTTGGATTCATCACGGCTGGGCTGATGTCGCTGTCGCAGTCGGTCGGGGTCATCATGGGTGCCAATATCGGCTCCACGGTGACCGCCCAGCTGATTGCCTTCCAGGTGACCAAGGCCGCGCTGCTGATGATCGGTATCGGCTTCCTGATGCTCTTCGTCTCCAAGCGCGAGCGCATCCGTCACTATGGCGCCATGCTGATGGGGCTGGGCCTGGTATTCTTCGGGATGAGCGTCATGAGCGACGCCATGCAGCCGTTGCGTACCTACGAGCCCTTCCTTGCGTTCATGCGCACGCTCGAGAATCCGCTGCTCAGTATCCTGATCGCCGCGGTCTTCACCGGACTCATCCAGTCGTCCGCCGCGACCATGGGCATCGCGATCGTCATGGCGACCCAAGGATTCATCACCCTGCCTGTGGGGATCGCCTTGGCCTTCGGCGCCAATATCGGCACCTGTGTGACCGCGCTTCTCGCCGCGATCGGCAAGCCGCGGGAGGCGGTGCGTGCGGCGGTCGTGCACGTATTGTTCAATGTGTTCGGGGTCATCATCTGGTTTGCCTTCATCCCGCAGCTGGCGGCCTTCACGGCCTGGCTCTCGCCCCAGTATCCCGATCTCGCGGGGACGGCACGTCTGGCGGCCGAGACACCGCGCCAGATCGCCAATGCGCATACGCTCTTCAACGTGGCCAATACCATCCTCTTCATCGGCTTCACCACCCAGTTCGCGCGGCTCGCCGAATGGCTGGTGCCCGACCGGCCATTGGCCGAGGAGGGTCTCGTGATCCGAGCCAAGTATCTCGATGACGAGCTGCTGGCCGCTCCTTCGCTCGCGCTCGACCGGGTGCGTCTGGAGATCCTGCACATGGGTGAGCGGGTGCAGGACATGATGGGCAAGATCATGCCCGCGATCCTCAGCGGCAATCGCGAGACACTCGCCGAGATCAAGCGCATGGACGACGATGTCGACCTGTTGCATGCCCAGATCATCACCTACCTGAGCAAGATCAGTCGGCTCAGTCTGACCGAGAAGCAGACCGCGGATCTGATCCATCTCATGGAGGCTGCCAACGATCTGGAGAATATCGGGGACATCATCGAGACCAATCTGATCGTCCTCGGCAACGAGCGCATCGCCGAGGGCGTCTCGATCAGTCAACCGACCCGTGAGGTTCTGACCAACTTTCACCTGGCGGTCAACCGCTCGGTGCAGTCGGCGGTTCAGGCCGTGGCGCAGAACAATGAGATGCCGGCGCGTGCCGTCATTGCCATGAAACAGGAGATCTCGCGCATCGCGGACTCGGCGGCCGCCCATCAAGCACAACGGCTGGTCGCCGAGGAGCCCAATCGCATCCCGGCCTACACCATCGAGGTCGACATCATCGAGAAGCTCAAGCGGATCTATTACTTTGCCAAGCGCATGGCCAAGACCGTGGTCATCGAGTCGGAGGCCGAGCCCCGCTGATGTGCCAGGGCGCGGCGCCCCTGGCACCATCCGCGCGAGGGTCTAGACCTTGATGACCGCGTTCTTTTTCCACCATTCATGCCTGGCTCCGGCGAGCTCATCCCAATACTCATCGAAGCGATTCAACAGATGGCAATACTCGCAGGTGCGCCAGCCGATGAGTCCGCCGGCATAGATCAGAACCTGATGGTCGCTCGAATCGGCGAGCAGATCATCGAGTAGACGTTGGGTGACGGAGACGTCGTTCATGGTCCCGAGCAGATCTTGGATGCCCTTGAGATGGGTGATGAAATCGCCCATGCCCTCGAACAGTGGCCGAAAGAACTCAGCCGCGTAGCGGAGCTTCTTGCATTCGATGCGCAGCTGGTGCATCGCCACGACATCCTCGCGGTTGATATGGGCGCCGGCGGCGAGTACGCGCCCGTTCTGCTTGTCGAGCTGCTTGCGAGCGAAGGGGATGATGTTCGAGTAGAGTCGCTTGGCGCGCTTCTTGGACATGAGCGACTGTTCCCACGGACGCTCATCGAGCCACCTCGGGAACGACCCGCAGAATTTCTGGTAGCGCTCGCTGTCGAGCATGACACGAACCTGTTGCGCGTAGACCTGGGCGCGCCGTGTCTCGGCCAGCCCGCGCAGCGTGGTCTCGCCCTCCAGGGGCAGCATCGAGGCCACCGCGCCGAGCCCTTCAGCGATGAAGACATCCAGATCCCTGGCCGGCCCGAGCTCACCAGCGATCCAACGCATCTCGTCGGCCATCTCGGTCGTCAACTCGCGCGGTATCGCCTCACGGAAGACGCTCAGTGCCGAGCGCATGCGGCGAAAGGCCACACGCACCTGGTGAACGCCCTCGATATCGTCCCAGGTTCGGGCTACATCTTGCCAAGTCCCGACATCGGCAAAGTTGTGCCGCAGGATGGCGACGAATGCGTCGTTCACGCTTTGTCGGCTATGGATCGGTGGTAGGTTCTTCATTTGATTGATGATGTACTCCTCGTTTCGTGTTTTTGAATCACCCCGCCTTGCCCTGCTCCAGTCTGCTCACACTCTTGAGAATAGCTGAAAGATGTGACAAAACAAAGTGTTCTTGACGTGCGCCGGGCCGTGATCAGGGCGCCAGACGGGCGCCTGCAGTGGGGCAGCATGGTTGGACGGCTTGCACCCTCGTGGGCGGATGCGTCGTCCCCCTCGCGGTTGTCGTGGGCGGGGGAGGGGCGTTGCCTCAGCCGGGCGTTTGCACCAGCCGCCGGATCTCGGACTCCATCCGATGGCGAGCGCGGAAACCGAGTTGCTGTTCCAGCTTCGCCGAGCTGAACCAGGCATCACCGTTCAATTTGCCGAGCCCTTCGCGGGTGAGCGGCATGCGGCGGCCGGTGAGACGCTCGGCACCGGTGCCGAGCTCGGCCGCGAGCCTGAGGAGCGCGAGCGGGACCGTCCAGCTGGGGATGGGGCGGCCGAGCGCAAGCCGGGTCTGCTCATAGATCCAGCGTGTCGAATAGTGGCGACCGTCGGTGACCAGATAGACCTCGCCGCTGCACTCGGGATGACAGGCCACCAGCATGGCCGCGGCGATGGCGTCCTCGACATGGACCGCGGAGCGGCGATTCTCGATCCGCGGCCAGGGCGGAAAGCGCCCCGCCGCGACCGCCGCGACCAGACGCGCGAGATTGCCGCCACGCGTGAGACCATAGACCATGGGTAGACGCAGGACCGCGGCATGGCAAGTGCCGCTGCGCCCAAACGCCAAGACACGCGCTTCAGCGGCCAGCTTGGCGCGGCCGTAGAGTGTCTCGGGCCGCGGCGTGAGCGATTCGTCGGCGGGTCGACCCAGTGTCCCGACCTGCTCACCCATGGCCTTGATGCTGCTTAGATAGATGACCCGGCTGACCCCGGACAGGGCAGCCTCCACCATCAGGTTGGCGGTCCCCTCGGCGGTCACTGACCAGTGACCGGGCGCCGCGTAGAGGTCTGGTTCGTCCGCGCCCGGCGCATGGCTGGCGAGATGAAAGACTGTGTCGATCCCCTCGCAGGCTCCGCTCAGGCGCTCTGGACGCGTCAGGTCAGCGGCGCGGATCGCGGGCGCATGGGCCGGCCAGAGGGTGCGCGCCACCTCGGGCGCGCGAGTGAGCAGGGTGACTGGATGACCGCCCTCGAGCAGCGCGGCGACCAGTCGTCGTCCGACCTTGCCAGTCGCGCCCGTGACCAGGACTTGGCCGAGTCGACAGGTCGCGTCGAGCGCCATCTCAGTGTCCAGGACGCTGAGCCAGTCGGCCGAGCCGATTGAGCAACCAGCGCACCAAGAAATGTATCCGAATACCCAGGATCACGAGCGCGTTGAAGATCACCGGGTAGTGTTGCGCCTGGAATTTGCGATAGAAACGCTCCATGCCGCGATGCTTGTGACGCTCCACCTCGATGGGGTGACGCCAGCTACAGGCCCCCTTGTAATGGATCACGCTCACGTCGGGGACGAGTGCGATCGTCCAGCCGGCCGCGCGGAAGCGCACGAACCAGTCGAAGTCCTCGCAATGCAGGAAATAGCCCTCGTCGAGCGGACCGACCATCTCGAGCGCGCGCCGATCCACCAGCATGAATGAACCAGAGATCGCCTCGACCGCCACTGGCGCGCTCGGCAGTGGGTCGTCATGATGGTCCAGTCGTCGCCCGGCGCGTCCCGGGGGCAGCCGGTCGATCCGTAGGATGCGCTTGAGCGCGATCCAGGGATCTGGGATCGAGCGGCGACTCGCGACCTGCTCGGTGCCATCCGGGTTGCGGACGACACAACCGGCCATGCCGACATCCGGTCGGGCGTCCATGAAGGCGAGCAATCGGCTCAATGTATCCGGGCTGAGGATACAGTCCGGGTTGAGGAAGAGCAGGCGTGCGGCGTGGGTCAGCGGCAAGGCGCGATTGTTGGCCTTGGCGAACCCCAGGTTGACGCCATTCTCGAGGATGGTGAGACGCGGGTCAGCGCCATGACGCATGCGCAGCCGCTCCAAGCTGGTGTCGCTCGAGCCGTTGTCGCTGACGATCACCTCGACGGCGACATCCGAGTCGAGGGTCGAGCCGACGGCGTCGGTGAGCAGGTCACCAGCGTTATAGTTGACGATGATGACGCTGACGGCTGGCTCTGGCGCGCTGGCCACGCCCCCCCGCGCCGCGCTCTGGATGTGCTCCTTGCTCACGCCGGTGCCTCCAGATCGAGTGCCGCGCGCAGTGCCCGCTCGCCCGCCGCAAAGCCGAAATGCGCTTCCGCCACCCGCAGACCAGCGGTCGATAGTCGTTGCCAGAGTGCCTCATCCTGATGGAGACGCGCCACCGCCGCGGCAAAGGCCGATGGCTCATCGGCGACCAGGACCGATTGGCCATCCACGAGGTGCATGCCCTCGACGGCGATGCCGGTCGCCACCACCGGCAGACCATGAGCGAGGCTCTGATTGATCTTGCCCTTGACGCCCGCGCCATAGCGCAGCGGCGCGACCGCGACCCGACAGCTCGCGAAATAGCGGCTCACGTCCGGGACATGGCCCAAGATCTCGATGTCCGCCGCGGCCCGCGCGCGGATCGCGCGCGGCGGCTCGGCGCCGATGATGCTCAGATGCACGCTGGGGACCAGCCGGCGCAGCAAGGGCATGATCTGGTCACAGAGAAAGCACACGGCATCCGTATTGGGTGGGTGAGCGAAGGCGCCGATGAAGACTAGACCATGGCGCTGGTCGAATGGCGTGACCGAGTCATTAATCGCGTGGATGTTGGAAACGACATGGACCCGGACGTCGGGCGCCTCTCTGGCCAGCAGCGCGCGCTCCGGCTCGCTCACCACGAACGTGAGATCGGCGCGGCGCATCAGCGCCAACTCTTGAGCGCGCCGGCGCATGGCGACCCGCAGCAGGGCGGCACTCGCATGCAGCTCGGCCAGTCGCATCTCGCGCAGAAAGTGCAGGTCCACGGTGTCGAAGACGATCCTTGCTTGGGGGCAGAAGGTACGGGCCGCCTCGATGGTCCGCGCGGCGGCATCGGCGCGGCTCAGGATCACCAGATCATAGTCGCGTCCCCGAGTCGCGAGATGGTCGCGGATACGGCGGACATAGGGCCGGTAGAGCACCTCGATACCGATTCGCTGGAGCTGAGCGACATAGGGTTGGGGGGCCTCGAGATTGGCGGCGGCGAAGGTCACTCGAAAGCCGAGCATTTGCAGGATGCGCAACAGATTGTGCATCCGCACCGAGCCAGACTCACGATCCGGCATGACCATATAGTTGTCGATGACCAGTGCACGGCGCGGGGTGGCGTCTGTGTCGAGCCGTCCCTGATCACTGGAGGGTGGAACCGGTGTCGGCGCGCTGTGCCGACCGCGCGCGCGCCACAATGGAGGCGTCCGGGCGGTCTCGATCCCGCCCAGCCAGACCACGCTCGACAAGGGCTGATAGTACACCAAGCGGCCTGCCGCGTGCACCCGGCTCGCAAGGTCGGCGGCACAGTCATCGGCTGATTGGAGATTGGGTGCGCAGCCGCCGATCTGTCTGAAGAGCGCGGTCTCGATCACCAGTGCCACGCCCAGACAGGCCTCGACCGGACGGCGGTAGCTGTATTGCGGCCTGCCGGGATCGTCCAGCGCGCCTTGACCGCGCAGAGATCCGCGCGGATCGCGGATGGCCCCCGCCGCGAGCTGGCGTCCCCGTGCATCGAGCAGGCGGCTCCCGACCAGACCCGCCGCGGGCGCATCCGCGAAGGTCTCGATCAAGGCATCGAGCCAGCCGGACTGGACCTGGGTCGCCGGACTCAGGAGCACCAGATAGTCTCCGCGGGCGATCGCGGCCGCGCGCAGACAGGCCGCGGCAACGCCCATGGGGCGCGGTTGGCGCAGCAGGCGCAGACCTGGGTAGGTGGCGAGGCGCCGCGCGGCGCCCTCGTCCATGCCATCGTCGACCAGGATGGTCTCGAAGGGGGTGGCGGCACTAGACTGCGCGAGCGCGGCCAGACAGTGATGCGTGAGGGCGAAGGGCTCCCGTGTCGGGATGATCACCGAGCACCGCGGCGGACCGCTGGGGGTGAGATCGAGCGGATGCAATGGCGCGGCCAGACGCAGGAGACGTGGCGGCCGGACGCGCCGCGCCGGCGTGGCAAGGAGACGACGCTTGAGCTTGCGCAGCAGGATCGGCAGACCCTCCGTGCGCAAGACCAGGAGGGCGCGGTTGAGAGGACGCAGCACCCTGTCCATGGCGTCGGCCTCGGAGGTCGATCCGCCGGCCGCTGACCCGCCGATCACCAGGAGACCGCGGACTCCGCGATCGACTGGAGCATCTCGGCGACCTTGGCCATCACTGGACTGGATGCGATCTGATCGCTCGGGATCGCGCGATGGGCGACATAGGTGATGCCGTCCTCGCCCGGACGAGTGTAGATGGAGAGGATGAATGGACAGTTCACCACCGCGGCGGGGTTTTCCGTGATCATCTCGCGCGAGAGCACTGCGCTGCAGAACTCGATCGATTCAGCCTGGGTGAAGAGCGGCGCATCCATGCCGAGATCCTTGCCGGTCCGCTCCAGCATCTCGCCCATGTTCATCAGGTTGTTGATATACATGCCGCGCTCTTCGATGGCCATCTTGGCCCCTTCCATCACATCGGCGAATCCGGACTCGCTGGTATAGACGGCGTAGCCGTCCGCCGCCCTGGAGGTCTGCCACAAGAGCCCGGCGGCGATGGCCGACACGAGCAGGATTTCTTTGAGTCTCAACATGCTGCCTAATCCTCTGTACGCTAAACGCCCCGCCAGGGGGCGGGGCGACCCGGGATGCTCCCAGCGATGAGTCGTCAATACTGATTCATGGGTCGGAAGGCTGGCGCGGATGGCCAGTCACTGCTCGGCGGTGGCGCGGGTTGGCTCGGCCAGTCGCCGGCGGGCGGTGGCGCGCTGGCGCCGCGCTGCTGGGCCTCGAGCTCCTCGACACGCCGTTTCAGCGCCTGGACCTCGGCGCTGTCCGCGGTGCCTGCGCTGGGCGGGGCGGCTGGCGCGGCCGCGGCCGGAGCGGGGTAGGCCGGCGGTGGGGCATAACCCGGAAACGGGGCACCATAGCCCGGGACCCCATAAGGTGCGCCATAGCCGCCATAGGGATAGCCGTAGCCCGGCGGGCCGTAGGCCCCGCCGGGTGGATAATCGTCGTCGCGGTCGCGATCTCCGCCCATCCAACGGCTTGGATTCATCATGTTGCCGAAATTGAAGGCATGGGTCACTGGGACATGGGCCAGGGTCACGGCGAGTGCGGCGACGGCAAGGATGCTGAGCGATTTCGGTGACATGGGCATTCCTCCAGCTTGGTGCGATTTCTCTCGTGTTGAGCATCCGGAAATCTGATGAGGCGCGGTCGCGCGGACCGCGCCAGATCTAATTACACCGAACCTCCGAGGACCGCAATAGCTGGCGGCATGCCCAGGTGCGCTGTCGGCTGTCCACCCATGGATCCGCGTCAGGGTGATCGCGCGGCGCCCTATTCCCGCCCGTGCCCGGAGTGCGTGTGCGGATGGCCATGATCGACCGCTGGCGCATGGTCGAGCTCATGATGCGCATGCCCATGGTGATGGTGGCCTGGCATGGCGGCATGGGCATGCCGCGCGGTGCCGCCGGGATGGTCACCTGGACGCATGGTCCGCCCGTGGGCGAGCCGGGCGCGCTGCGCCGCCAGCTCCTCCTCGAGCCAACTCAACCAGGGCTCGATGTGACCCGCCCCGCGAACCGAGACGGTGGCGAACGGGACCCGGCTGGCGAGCTCGCGCAGCTGCCGCTCGGCACGCTCTGGGTCGAACTCGGGCAAGACCTCGAGTAGATCGGATTTGGTGCAGAGCACCAGATCGGCAGCGCGAAACATGACCGGATACTTGGCTGGCTTGTCATCGCCCTCGGGGACGGACAAGAGCGTGACATTGCGGTGTTGACCCAGATCGAAGCTGGCCGGGCAGACCAGATTGCCGACGTTCTCGATGAAGAGCAGATCGATGCCATGCAGGTCGAGTCGATGCAGTGCATCCCCCACCATGTGGGCATCGAGATGACAGGCGCTGCCAGTGGCGATCTGGACCGCTTGTACGCCCTTGGCGCGGATGCGCCGGGCGTCGTTCTCGGTTTCCAGATCACCCTCGATCACCGCGATGCCCACACGCGCGGATAGCGCATCGATGGTGCGCTCCAGCAGGCTGGTCTTGCCGGCCCCAGGGGATGACATGAGGTTCAGCGCGAGGACGCCGTGATGATCGAGAAATTCGCGGTTGTGCGCGGCCTGATGGTCGTTCTCGGCGAGCAGACCCGCCAAGACCTCCACCGAGGCGCGGCCATCGGCGGTATGGGCATGCTTGCCGTCGCCCCGTACCAAATGCTCGTTGCCGGGTGTGATATTGCAGCCACAGGTGTCGCACATCTCGGGTTGCTCCCTTGGTTTCAGGCCCGACGGGGGCCGCGGCGCTCGATTCATGAGGACGCGTGGGCCAGACCGACCCGCCGCGCGCATGAAGCATAGTGTAGGCCAGGGCGACCCGGCGGGGCAGTCCCCGCGGCCGCGATTGGCATGCCCCGGTTGCTCGCCGCCGCTGGGACCCGAGTGCTATCATCGGGATCTCCTGGTCGTGCATCGGATTGCGCGTGTCGCCAGTTGGAAGCGACCGAGCGATCAGCGTCGTGACGCATGCCAACCCGGATCACTCGCCATCGGCCGGATCGCCAGGCCTGTCTGAGGATCGGCGCGGAGGCTGTCCAGGCGGCCACGCGTGGCCCCTTGGGTCATGTTCCCTGTTCTGCGATCATCCGGTGTGATCCACGCTCACCCCATCCCTGTCCACCGATCACCCGAAGCGGTCCTCCCGGGCCGAAGCGAACCGCCATGCCCCGCCCCGTGCCCACCTCATCCAGGCTCCATCCCAAGGCCCTCGCCGGTCGCCTGCTGCGTGCGCTCTACCATCGTCTTCCGCTCACCGCGGTTCACAAGCGGCGGCTCAAGTCCGCCGTCTACCGGGTGGCGCGGCCCTTGATCGAGCACACGCGCACCTATCGGCATTGGCGCGAGGAGCGCGATGGCCTGCGTTGCGAGTGTGGCAATCTGGCCGTCCCGATCGTCCCGCCCCCGATGATCCCACTGCGCACGACCGCGCTCGCCGAGGTCGCCAGTCGGCTGGTGCTGCCCTGCGCCGATGAGCCCGAGGTCACGATCCTCATCGCGGTTCATGATCAGATCCGCTTCACACTCTGCTGTCTGGAGTCGATCGCCCGACATTGGCCCGCGGTGCCGATCGAGATCATCCTCGTCGATGATGCCTCGAGCGATGAGACCGCAACCCTGTTGCCCGCTGTCACTGGACTGCGCGTCATACGCAACCCAGCCAATCTCGGTTTCCTGCGCAGCGTCAACCTGGGTGCCAACCTGGCGCGTGGACGCTATCTGCATCTGCTCAACAATGACACTCAGGTTCAGGCCGGTTGGCTCGACGCGCTGCTCGCGGCGCTGCGCGAGACGCCCGCGGCCGGACTTGCCGGCTCGAAGCTCATCTATCCGAGCGGTCATCTGCAGGAGGCGGGGGCCGCGCTCAAGCGCGACGGCCAGGTCGAGCTGATTGGACTGAACGCGCATCCAGGGCTGGCGCGCTACCAGCGCCGACGCTGCGTCGATCATTGCTCGGCGGCCAGCGTACTGATCGAAAAGGCATTGTTCGATCGACTCGGGGGGCTCGACGAGGCCTATGCACCGGCCTATTACGAGGATTGCGATCTTTCATTGCGGGTGTTGGCGTCCGATCTGCGGGTCGTCTATGAGCCCCGTTCGGTGGTGATTCATCATCTGAGCGTCTCCATCAATGCCCAGCCCGAGGCGAAGCTGGCGCGCATCGCCGCCAATCGCACCATCTATCTGGAGCGTTGGCGATCGACCCTCGCCGAGCTCGACAGTGTGCGCTTGATCGCCTTCTATCTCCCGCAGTTCCATCCGATCGCCGAAAACGACCGCTGGTGGGGCAAGGGCTTCACCGAGTGGACCAATGTCACCCGGGCGCGGCCCTTCTTCAGCGGTCATCATCAACCCCGCTTGCCGGCCGATCTGGGCTTCTATGATCTCAGGCTGGCCGAGACGCGCATAGCGCAGGCGGACTTGGCGCGTGAATACGGTATCCATGGATTCTGTTATTACTACTACTGGTTCAATGGTCGGCGTCTGTTGCACCGTCCTCTCGAGGAGGTCCTCGCATCCGGCGCGCCCGATTTTCCGTTCTGTATCTGCTGGGCGAACGAGAACTGGACGCGGCGCTGGGACGGGCGTGACGCCGAGATCCTCATGGAGCAGGCGTATTCGGACAGTGACGATCTCGCCTTCATTCGCGGTCTGCGTCCGCTCCTGAGCGATCACCGCTATATTCGCATCCAGCATCGCCCATTGATCCTGGTCTACCGCATCGAGTCACTGCCGGATGCCGCTCGCACGGCGGCACTCTGGCGCGAGGAGTGCCGCCGCATGGGGATCGGCGAGATCGTTCTCGCCAGCGTGCAGAGCTTCGGCGTCATGACCGATCCGACCGCATGCGGATTCGATGTCGCGGTGGAGTTCCCGCCGCATCAGCACGCCGTGCCAGCCGCGGCGCGCTGGATGCGGCCAGGCTTCAAGGGGAGGCTCTTCGATTACCCGGCCATGGCGGAGCGCTTCATCTGCGCTGAGCGGCCGGACTATCCAGTGTTTCGCACCGTCATGCCCTCCTGGGATAACACGGCGCGGCGTCGTGAGCACGCCCATATCTATGTCGATGCTACACCCACGGCCTACGAGCACTGGTTGGCGCGGATGGTCGAGCAGACCCGTCTGCTCGGCGCGCCGGGCGAGCGCTTGGTCTTCATCAATGCCTGGAACGAATGGGCCGAGGGCAACTATCTCGAGCCCGACCAGCGTTGGGGCCGAGCCTATCTGGAGGCGACCCGCCGCGCGCTCGGAACGCTTGCCCCATCCGGCGCGGCGCCCGTCGTGGAGGCCACATGCGACCACTGAGACTGAGCCCCGCGCGCTGGCGGCGTGCCCGTGCGGCCTGGGCGCGTCATGGCGGGCTCTGGGGTTTGGTCGGACGGCTGATCGCGCTCGCGCGGGGTGAGGGTCTGGTGGGGCTGCGCCAGCGCCTCGTGGGGCTCGTGCGCGGCGCGCGCGCGCCCAGCCGAGCGCTCGGCCCGAGCAAGGATGCGCCCCGCGCCACCTTGGCGCCAGGCGTGCTGCTCGTGGGCCATCCATTCATCGTGCTCGGGCGTGCCGAGGACATCCGCACTGCGGCCTGTGCGCTGGATGCCGCCGCCGTGCCCTTCGGGATGCTGAATCTGTATGGTGATCATGGTCGCGAATGGGCCGGGCTACAGCGTGACTTTCCCTTCATGGATCGACTCGACCCCACGACCGACTATCGAGTCAATCTCTTCGTCCTCAACGCCGATGAGATGGCGATGGCCGCGCGGGAGCTGGGCGAGGCACGCTTCGCGGGTCGCTACAACATCGGCTACTGGGCCTGGGAGCTCAGTCATTTCCCGGATGCCTGGCTGCCGGCCTTGGCCGGGCTCGACGAGATCTGGGCACCGTCGCGGTTCATCCAGCAGGCCATCGCCGAGAAGACGCGCCGCCCTGTCATCTGGATGCCGCTGGCGGTCGAGGCGCGACTGACGCTGTGTGTCGGTCGCGCGGCACTCGGGTTGCCCGAATCAGCCTTTCTGTTCCTGGTACTGTTCGATTTTCGTGCCTTCCTCGGTCGCAAGAATCCAATGGCCGCGATCCAAGCCTTTGCGCGCGCCTTCGCGTGTGCCGATCAGTCGGTTGCGTTGGTCATCAAGACCACCGGGATGGCTGAGTGCCCCCAAGCCCATGCCGACTTCAAGGTGTCCCCCCTCATGGAGGATCCACGCATCAGACTCATCGATCGGCTGATCAGCGATCAGGAGCTCAAGAGTCTGATCAACGCCTGTGACTGTTTCGTCTCATTGCATCGTTGCGAGGGGTTTGGGCGCGGCTTGGCCGAGGCCATGGCTCTCGGCAAGCCGGTCATCGCCACCGGCTATTCCGGAAACCTGGATTTCATGAATCCATCCAATGCCTGTCTGGTCGACGCTGTCTTGGTTCCGGTCGGGGCTGGCGAGTATCCCTACGGCGAGGGGCAGGTCTGGGCCGAGGCGGATGTCGAGATGGCCGCCGACTTCATGCGCCGCTTGGCCGCCGATCCACTGCTGGCCAGCGAGATCGGGGCGAGGGCGCGGCGTGACATCCAGCGCCACAACAGCTTCGCGGCTGTGGGCGCGCGCTATCGACGCCGCCTGGAGCAGCTGGGTCTGCTATCGACGTGCTCATCTCAGGCGGATTTGGCATCCGTCGTGGGAGCCGATGGCGACAGGTCCTGCAGTCCGGGGGCGGTGCCGAACAATAGCGGAAGATAGCGCGCGACGACCGCATCCCAGCTCAGACTGGCGACGAGCGCGCGCGCGTTGGTCACCAGACGTTGGCGCAGCGCTGGGTCGCCGAGCACCGCCGCGACGGCATCACAGAGTGCGTCATAGTCATCGTGGATGAGCGCCTGCTCGCCATGCTGGACCGGGATGCCCTCGATGCCCTTGTGGGTGCTGATGACTGGGACGCCGGCGGCGAAGTAGTCCAGGATCTTCATGCGTGTTCCCCCACCGCGCAGCAGTGGCACCAGGGCCAGATCGGCTGCTGGCAGCACCTCCTCGAGATGCTCCAGACTGCCGGTGAAGTGCAGATCCGGATGGGGTGACTCGGTGGGTGGGTTGGCGCCGATGGCCAGCACGGACACCGCGATCCCGCGCTGGCGCAGGCGTGGCAGGATCTGCTCGGCCATGACCAGCATCGCCTCCAGATTGGGCGGATAGCTGTAGGGTCCGTGATAGACCAGCAGATGATGGCTTGCCGGTAGACCATAGTCGTGGCGCGGATCCCGGCGCGTGGCAGACGCGAATGCCGCCAGATCGACACCATGCGGGATGCAGTGGAGCTTGCGTGGATCCGCGCCGTCGCGGCTGAGGGTCTCGCGGTCTTGCTCGGAGACGGTGACCACCGCGTCCGCCAGTTGGCACATGGCGATCTCGACCTGCTTGAGCTGTTGGTAGCCGTGCGCGCCGAGGTCCGGGACCTGGGCCTTGATCCGCTCGTATTCCACGTTGTGCTCGACCAGGAGCACCCGCCCGCCGAGCAGCGCGCGCGCCACCCGGCAGGGCCTGACATAGGCCGGGAACTCGGCGATGTAGGCCCCGATCGGCTGGCGCGTGGCCAGGTAGAGCGTGCGCAAGAGATAGCTCGCGTCGGTCAGCGGGAAGTAGAGGAATGAATTGCTGACCGGAAAACCCCTGAGCATGAGACGCAGCAGACCGATCGGCCGTGGTAGGGCCAACCAGCGCAGCCACCGCGGGAAGGCATGGGTTGTCATGGCGCCGGCCTGGAAGCGCAAGTACTCGCGTCGCGAGTCGGTGATCAGCCAGACGTCGCGTCCGGTTCTGGAGAGCGCCTCGGCGGTGCGGATGATCTTCACCGCCGCGCCGTGATCGGCCGGGAAGAGGTCCGGACGCGTGACCATCAGCAGATGCGGGGTGTATTTGGGGCGATGTCGACACAGGAGCAGTTGGTAGAGATCCTTGACGAATGGCTTCCAGCGCCGCGCGCCCCCCGCCGGCCAGGTTTGATCAGTGAGCGTGGCGGGCGCCTGGAAGAAGCCGGACCAGGCACGCGCGGGACGCCGTGGCGCGGCCAGATAGTCCAGCAGGGGCTGGAGCGTATGCCGATAGGTGAGCTCACCGGTCACCAGCGCACGCGCCCCACGCGCCTTCTCGACCAAGACCCGCGGATCGGCGTGCAGCTCGGCGAGCAGTTCGCGCAGCTGCTCCGGGCTGTCGACCAGCCAGCCGGCGTTGGCACGCTGGATGCGCTCGGCGCTCGGCAGCCAAGAGTTGACCATCACGGGCAAGCCGCTCTGCAGATACTCGATCAGACGGAATGAGTCGCTGAGCTCGCGCTCGGTGTTGCGTCGACCCAGCTCCAGACCGATCTGGCAGGAGGCGAGGATCCGCCGCATCGCGCTGTAGCCGACGAGCCCCTCGGCCTGCGTCTGTGCGGGTGTCCCGGCACCCGGATAGCCGCCAGTGAGCTGACGCAGACTGATCCCGGGGTGGGTGGCGGCGAATGCGGCGATCACCTCCAGATACTCGTGCGATTGCCGCCAGGGCCAGTCGACCCCCGCGCTGATCAGACAGATCTCATGCGCCGGTCGCTCCTCGGCAGGGGGCGGGGCGCTGGCCGAGATCGGCACGATGGAGATGTGTGACTGCTCCCGACAGTCGAATCCACTCAACAACAAGAGAGTCAGCAAGGCATCATGCTGGCGTTGGTTGCCCACCAGAAAATGATCGCCCCTGGGCAGCAGCGCCAACATCTGGCGCCCCTCGAACTGGACGCTTCCCTCCGCCTGATACATGGCCTCGAGCAGACGCGGGGCGATGACATCGACGATCACGGGTGGCGTGTCGGACGGCAGGTGACCGAGCAGCTCCCAGTAGCTCACCAGGACGGCGTCCACCGCGTGCTCGCCGAGGACGCGGGCGAGTGCTTGCGGTGAGTCGTAGAATCCGGTGCGCTCGCCCTGATGCTCGGGCGGCAATGGGGATAGACAATGTACTCGATGCCCAGACTGCTCGAGCGCGGCCTTCACGCCGGCCACCCTGACCTGCATGCCGGTCGCGGGTCGCTCCGGCGCCAGGGGTGGATGCATCGCGAGATAGAGGATGTTCATGATGAGGCGGACGCCTCATGCGGCGTGTCCGGCAAGGCCAGCTCCAGGCTGGCCAAGAGCATCTCGTCCCCGCTGATCAAGCGGGTCTTGAAGCTGCCGCAGACCGCGCAGAGGAGCCGATTCGGCGCCGCTGGCGTCGTCGCGCCGCATGCTGAGCAGGCGACCCGCACCTCCGCGGGCTCGATGATGAGCTCGGCATGCTCGGCGATGGTCCCCACCGCGGCCAGCGGATAGGCGTGACGCAACAGCGGCGCCTCCACCCCGGAGAGCGGGCCGACGCGGAGCAGGATCCGCTCGACTCGGTGCGCGCCATGCTCGGCGGCGATGCGCTCGACTTGGTCGAGCAGTGATTGACAGATCGAAAGCTCATGCATGGCTCAGTCGTCGAGATAGGTGTAGCCGTAGAGACCCGCCTTGAGCTCGACATAGAGCTGCTCGCGGGTCGCGCGGTCCAGATCGGTCGCATCGAGCTTGCGTCGGTAGTGCGTGAGCAGTGACCGCGGCTCGAAATGCACATAGCTCAGGAGCTCGTCGGTCGAGTCACCGCGCTCGGGTTCGAGTAGACGATAGCCGTTGGGCGCATCGGCCGCGAGCTCGACATTCACCGCGTCGGTGTCACCGAACAGGTTATGGATGTCGCCGAGGATCTCCTGATAGGCGCCGAGCATGAAGAAGCCGATCAGATAGGGCGCGTCTCGCCCGGCCCCAGCGTGGACCGGTAGACTCGCCTCCACGCCACCCTCATCCACGTAATGGTGGATGCATCCATCCGAATCGCAGGTCAGGTCATGCAGGATCGCGCGCGCGGTCGGGATCTGGTCGAGTCCTTGGATCGGCACGATCGGAAAGATCTGACCCAGCGCCCAGGCGTCTGGCATCGACTGGAAGAGTGAAAAATTGCAGAACAGCTTGTCGGCGAGCAAGGCGTTGATGGTGTCGGCCAGATCCCGGTGACGGCGGATCGCCGGATCGAGTCGGGTGGAGAGACGTCGACAGATGGCAAAGAAAAGCTCCTCGGCGCGCGCTCGTCCAGCCAGGTCGAGCCGGTGCTCGGCGAAGCGTCGTTGCGCCTCCTCCAGGTGCTCGCGGGCTGCGGCATAGACCTCCTGTGGCGCGCTCCGTCCAGCGTCGCGCAGCTGTTCGGCCAGGGCATCGAGGAGCGAGTCGTCCTCCCGCGCCAGGGGCTCGACGGTCTGTCCGCCCGCCTCCTCGCGATCGATCACGCGGGTGATGAGGACGGCATGGTGCGCGGTGATGGCGCGGCCTGACTCGCTGAGTAGATCGGGTTCGGGCAGATCGCGCGCGCGGCATTCGGCAGCCACGGTGCCGACGATCGCCGTCGCGTAATCCCCGAGCCCATAGTTCACCGAGCAATAGTGACGTGTGCCGGTCCCCTCGTAGTCGACACCCAGTCCGCCACCGACGTCTAGGATCTCGATCGGCGCGCCCAGGCGCCTGAGCTCGGCGTAGAAGCGCACCAACTCGGCGGTGCCAGCGCGGATGTCGGCCAGATTGGGGATCTGCGAGCCGAGATGGGCGTGCAGTAGGTTCAGCCAATGCAGCCGCCCGTGCGCCTCCAAGGTCCGGACCAGGTCCAGGATCTGATGCGCCGAGAGTCCGAACTTCGCCGCCTCGCCGCCGCTGCTCTGCCAATTGCCCGCCGCCGCCGCGGCAAGCCGTGCCCGCACCCCGAGCAAGGGGGCGACGCCAAGTCGCTCGGCCTCTTCCAGGATCAGGGCGAGCTCGGAGGGCTTCTCGATGACGATCTGCACCCGCAGGCCGAGCCGTCGTCCGATCAAGGCCAAACGGATGTACTCGCGATCCTTGTAGCCATTGCAGACGACCAGTCCGCCGGGCGGGGAGAGGGCCAGCACCGCCATGAGCTCGGGCTTGCTGCCGGCCTCCAGCCCGGTGCGCGGGGCGCGCAGGATCTCGCGCACGACGCCGGCCTGCTGATTGACCTTGATGGGGTAGACCGGCTGGTAGTGCCCCATGTAACCCAGCGCCGCGCTCGCGTCGACGAAGGCCTGATGGAGCGCTTCCACGCGATGCCGCAGGATGTCGGTGAAGCGCACCAGGACCGGCAGCGAGAGTCCCGCGGCCTGGATCTTGCCTGTCAGGTCGAGCAGATCGATGCGCGTGCTCCCGCTTGGGTCGGGTCGGGCATCGAGATGGCCGTCCGCGTTGATGCCGAAATAGCCCTCGCCCCAGCGGTCGATGGCGTAGATTTGGGTACAGCGCTGCGCGCCTGGGTCCATGGGATCGAGCTCTCCGCCGTGCGGGTATCATGTGGGTCGTTGGGTCGAATCGGTGCAGGTTACCCCGCGCGCACTCGCCTCGCCACCCCAGCGCGGCCCCGCGAATCCATGGACAACGTCTCGGACTGCGTTATCATTTCCAATCGTTGAAAGGGCGCGCGGCGCCAATGCGCGTGATCCAAGGGAACGAACAGGCGGATTGCCATGGCTTGCATTGCAGTGCTCGAAGATGAGATCGCCTTGCGCGAGGAGGTCGCGTACTTTCTCGAGGGTTGTGGTCACAGCGTCTTGCAGGCCGGGAGCCTCGCCGATTTCTGGCCACTGCTGCCGCGCATGGAGCTGGCCATCCTCGACATCTTGCTCCCCGACGGCAGTGGCATGGATGCCGCCGCCCGGCTTCATCAAGAATCGCCATGGGTCGGGATCATCATGCTCACCGCACGCTCCAGCAGCGAGGATCAGCTGCGCGGGCTCTATGGCGGTGCCGATCACTATCTGGTCAAGCCGTGTCGCTTCCGCGAGCTGGCGGCCATCGTCGATGCACTCCTGCGGCGGGTGGGCGCGGGCTGGCGATTCGCTGTGCGCCAGCGCCGTCTGATCGCTCCGAACGGCTTCAGCATCTCACTCAATATTCGTGAGGCGGCACTGTTCGAGCTGCTGTCCACGCGGCCAGGCGCGATCGTCACGCAGCGCGCATTGGTCGAGGCCTGCGGTGAGGATTGGCTGCACTTCGACGAGCGGCGCATCTACACCCTGGTCAGTCGGCTACGCCGACGCTGGCGCGAGGGCTGTGGTCTTGAGTTGCCACTCAAGACCGAGTACGCCGAGGGTTTCAGCTTCGGGGCGACCATTCAGCAGATCTAGACCGAAGCGGGTGTGCTCCAGGCGGGTCCGATTCCGGCAGCCAGATCTGGAAGCGACAGCCGTGGCTCAGCGCGCTGACCACGCTCAACGAGCCGCCCTGGGTCTGGATCATCCGGCGCGCCAGCGCCAGACCGAGCCCTTGCCCTGGCTGGTCGCGCGTGTTGGCGCCGCGCATATAAGGCTCGAACAATCGGACCAGCACCTCCGGGCCGATCCCGGGTCCGTCATCCGCGACCTCCATGAAGATCCCACCCGCCGCGTCACGCCCGCCCGACCAGGCGCTCAGTGTGATGTGACTGCCAGGCGGGGTGTATTTCACCGCGTTCTCGACGAGCGCACGCAGCGCCAAGCCGGTGAGCCGCGGGTCACAGCGAATCTCGGCGGAGAGCTCCCCCATCTCGATCGCGATGTGATGCTGATCGCTCAGCAGGCGTGCCGCGCTTGCCGCATCGGCCAGCAGCGCGCCGGCATCGCAGGGGGACCATTGTGGTCCCAGGCGCAGCAACGAGAGTCGGTTCTCGCTGAGATAGTCGTCGAGCAGTCGCGACAGACGCTCGGTGGCCTGCAGCATCCGCGCATGGCGGGCGCGGGTGCGGACGTCAGCGCCTTGGTCTTCCATCGCGAGGTTTTGCACGATACTGTCGATCACAGCAACCGGTGTGCGTAGATCATGTGAGATGGTGGCCAGGAGCTCACGCTGCTCCTCGCGCGCCAGACGCTCGGCCTCCAGGGCGGCTTGTGCCTTGCCCATCGCCGCGTGCAATGCACGGGTGCGCTCGGCGACCTGACCCTCAAGCTCGATGGCAATGGCCTGCTGCCGCTCACGGGCATGTCGCTCGCTGGCCAGATGCGCATCGCGCAGCCGGTTGAACTGGTCGCCCAATGCCAGGGCCAGCAGCAGGAGCTCGAGGGTCGAGCCGATCAGGATGCTGTGCTCGACCACTGGATTGTGCGGGATGAGTCCAGGGACCCGCGTCAGATGGCTGACCAAGAGGCCCAGGATCGGGAATGACCAGGCCAGTGCGAAATAGCGAGCCGACGCCAATCCCTGCAGCCAGACCCGGAGGCTGGTACCCAGATAGAGCAGTGTGAGCAGGATGTGTATGGCGAGGAAGACCATGGTCGCCCATCCCAACATCAGGCTCGAATCCAACTGCTCGACCAGTGTGAGGATGGCCAATGCGAGGAGCTGGATGGCCGCGGTCAAGATCAGCAAGAGTGCATGCAGGATTGGTGTGCGCTGGCGAGTCTCTAGAAAGTAGACGACGAGTGCGGTGGCGGCGATGTGCACCAGCGCGGGGACCAGGATGTCGAATTCATTGTTCCAGCTCAGGTGGCTCGGCCACAGGAGCGCTTGGCCGAAGCCGCTGATGAACCCGAGGGTCCAGACTGTGAAGCCGGCCAGATAGATGGCATAGAGCAGGAAGCCGAGGTTGCGGCTGGAGACGAACAGCAGCAGATGGTAGATCAACAGTGCCAGGGATGCTCCGTAATAGGCTCCCCAGAGCAGATTGTCATGCTGATTCGCGCTCTGAAACGTCTCCACATCCCAGAGTCGCAATGGGATGGGTGGGAACAGCCCATCAAGGGTGTCCATCCGCAGTAGGATCTCGCGTGAGCCGCCCGGTGGGATACTGAAAGGCAGGCCGAGATGACGGTGCCGCAGTGCCCGGTCGTGAAAGGGGCGCTGATCGCCGGTGCGGATCTCGGCGATGACCTGCTCGCCCTCCAGCAGATAGAGATCGAGCAGGTCCAGCCGCGGCATGGCCACATCCAGGATCAACTCGAGCGGCTCGCTGGTGGCGTTGCGCAGTGAGAGTCGGACCCACCATGCCGAGTGTGAAAGACCGAAGCGCAGGATCTCCTCGCGGTTGCTCTGCCAATGGCCGTCCGGCAAGGCGCGCACCGCGGCCAGGTCGAGCGCGCGTGTGGGGTCTTCCAGAACCTCGGCCCGCGCGGCCAGTGTCGGCACGTGCGTGGGGTGTCCCAGATCGATGGGCGATGAGACGGCAGGCGTGGTGAATGCCGCGATCAGGAGCGGCACGCAAGCAAGAAGGGTCAGGGCGAGTCGGCGCGCGATCAGGAGCGAGTCGGTCCTCTGGAGGATGGCCGAGCGCCGAGCAAGCGACACCATAGCAAACCTCCTGGCCAGTGCGATCGGCTGTCAAGCCGAGGCCGCGCGCTCCGAGATCGATCGTCTGGTCCATCCGGGGCGACGCTTGCCTGTCGGCATGCGCGCGCTGACGGCCATGACGACCAAGTCCAATGCGGTGATCGCCAACCGCATGGTTGGACGCTCACCGCCCGCCGACCAGATCACCGGATATCGGCGTGGTACGACTGCAGCGATCGGACCACCGACACCAGCGGCTGCGCGGCCGCGATCGCGCGCACCGCCGCGCGCGCGGCCGCCATGGTGGTGACATAGGGGCGCTTGCTCTTGACCGCGGCCTTGCGGATATAGGAGTCGTCGATGGTGCCGCGTCGCCCAAAGGGGGTATTGATCACGAGCTGCAGCTCACCGTCGGCGATGAGATCGGCGATGTTGGGGCGACCCTCGTGCAGCTTCAGGACCGGCTCGGAATCCACGCCATGCTCGGTCAGGTAGCGATGGGTGCCCTCGGTCGCCTTGATCTTGAAGCCGAGACGCAGGAAATCGCGGGCGATCTCGAGCGCCTCGGCGCGATCGGCGGCGGTCACGGAGAGCAGCACGGTGCCGCTCTGTGGCAGGTATTGCTTGGCCGCCTCCTGTGATTTGTGGAAGGCGAGCGGGAAGCTGTCGGCAAGACCCAGAACCTCGCCGGTGGAGCGCATCTCGGGGCCGAGCACCGGGTCGACCTCGTGATACATGGAGAAGGGGAAGACCGCCTCCTTCACGCCAAAATGCGGGATGTCACGCCGCTCCAGCCCAAGCGAGACGAGCGATCGATCCATCATGATCTCGGTGGCATGCCGGACCATGTTCAGCCCGCACACCTTGGAGACCAGCGGGACGGTGCGCGAGGCACGCGGGTTGGCCTCGAGGATGTAGACGGTGTCGTCGGCGATGGCATATTGGACATTGATCAATCCCTTGACCCCGAGTGCGATGGCGATGCGTCTGGTGTAGTCCTCGATCACGGCTTGGTGCGCCGGGGAGATGGAGACCGGGGGCAGCACGCAGGCCGAGTCGCCCGAATGGACGCCGGCCTCCTCGATGTGCTCCATGATGGCGGGCACGAAGGCGTCGACCCCGTCCGAGATGGCATCGGCCTCGACCTCCAGTGCATGGCTCAGGAAGCGATCGATGAGGATCGGCCGATCGGGCGAGATGTCGACCGCGCGCGCCACATAGTGACGCAGCATCTCCTCGTCATGGACGATCTCCATGCCGCGCCCGCCCAGCACGTAGGAGGGTCGCACCATCAACGGATAGCCGATCCGCTCGGCGATCGCGATCGCCTCCTCCAGATGACTCGCCATGCCGGCGTCGGGCTGCGGGATCGCGAGGCGGGTCATGATCTCGCGGAAGCGGTCGCGATCCTCGGCCAGATCGATGGCCTCGGGCGAGGTGCCGAGGATCCTGACCCCGGCCGCCTCCAGCTCCTTGCTGAGGTTGAGCGGGGTCTGACCGCCGAACTGGACGATGGCGCCGATCGGCTGCTCCTTTTCATAGATGGCCAGGACATCCTCGAGCGTGAGCGGCTCGAAATAGAGCTTGTCGGAGGTGTCGTAATCGGTCGAGACGGTCTCGGGGTTGCAGTTGACCATGATGGTCTCGTAGCCGAGCTCGCGCAGTGTGAAGGCGGCATGGACACAGCAATAGTCGAACTCGATCCCCTGGCCGATGCGGTTGGGACCGCCGCCGAGCACCAGGACCTTGTCGCGTCCGCTGCTGGAGACCTGGTTGGGGGCGTTGTAGGTGGAATAGTAATAGGCCGCGTCCTCGACCCCCGAGACCGGCACCGCCTCCCAGGCCTGGACCAGGCCCAGGCGCGCCCGCCGGGCACGGATGGTAGACTCGGGGAGGTCCAGGATCTGGGCCAGATAGCGGTCGGCGAAGCCATCCTGCTTGGCGCGCCGGAGCAGATCCTCGGGCAGATCGCCACCCCGATGGGCGAGCAGCTGCTCTTCCAGCTCGACCAGCTCCTGCATCTGCCGCAGGAAGAAGGGCTTGATATGGGTGCGTCGGTGCAGCTCATCGATGCTCGCGCCCTTGCGCAGCGCCTCGTAGAGGATGAACTGACGCTCGCTGGTGGGATAGGCGAGCAGGGCGGTGAGCTCCTCCAGCGACTTGTCGTGATAGTCGGCCGCGAAGCCAAGACCATGACGGCCGATCTCCAGCGAGCGGATCGCTTTCTGCAAGGCCTCCTTGTAGGTCTTGCCGATGCTCATCACCTCGCCGACGGCACGCATCTGGGTGCCCAGCCGATCCTCCGCGCCCTTGAACTTCTCGAAGGCCCAGCGCGCGAACTTGATGACGACATAGTCACCGCTCGGGGTGTAGCGCTCGAGCGTGCCGTCGCGCCAGTACGGGATCTCGTCGAGCGTCAGACCACCGGCGAGCAGGGCCGAGACATAGGCGATGGGGAAACCGGTCGCCTTGGAGGCCAAGGCCGAGCTGCGCGAGGTGCGCGGGTTGATCTCGATGACGGTGATGCGCCCGTCCTGGCGGTTGTAGGCGAACTGCACGTTGGTGCCGCCGATGACACCGATGGCGTCGACGATGTCGTAGGCGTGTCTCTGGAGACGCTCCTGGACCTCGAGCGGCACGTCGAGCATGGGCGCCGAGCAGAATGAATCGCCCGTGTGCACGCCCATGGCGTCGATGTTCTCGATGTAGCAGACGGTCACCTTCTGACCCTTGGCGTCGCGCACCACCTCCAGCTCCAGCTCCTCCCAGCCCTCGACCGACTCCTCGATGAGGATCTGGCGCGTTGGGCTGGCGGCCAGCCCGCGGATCGCGACGGTGCGGAATTCTTCCAGATTGTAGACCAGGCCCCCGCCAGTGCCGCCCATGGTATAGGCGGGACGCACCACGCAGGGGATGCCGATCTCCTGGACCAGGCGCTCGGCCTCCTCCAGGCTGTAGGCGATCTCGCTGCGTGGCATCCCGACGCCCAACGCGGTCATGGTGTCCTTGAAGATCTGACGGTCCTCGCCGCGCTCGATGGCATCGGCTTGGACCCCGATGATCCGGACCCCGTATTTTTCGAGGATCCCTTGCTTGGCGAGCTCAGAGGCCAGATTGAGCGCGGTCTGCCCGCCGAGGTTGGGCAGCAGTGCATCCGGTCGCTCTTGGGCAATGATGCGCTCCAGGGTCGGGGCATCCAGTGGCTCGATATAGGTTGCGTCGGCCATGCCTGGATCGGTCATGATGGTGGCCGGGTTGCTGTTGACCAGGACGATCTCATAGCCAAGACGCCGCAGCGCCTTGCAGGCCTGAGTGCCCGAATAGTCGAATTCGCAGGCCTGGCCGATCACGATGGGACCGGAGCCGATGATGAGAACCTTGTGGATGGAGGTGTCTTTGGGCATGAGTTGACTTCGCTGGATCGAAAGTGACGACACCTCGCGCGTCGTCGATGATGCAGTCTATTGTATCGGGAGACCCGTGCGCCGAAAGCATGAAACTCGGGAGGCGCGCGATCTTGGATACTCACAGGGTCGCGGCCAGCGGCGGTTAATGTCCAGCCGCCCCGGAAAGCCGATCGAGGCGCAGTCGTTGACGCTCGTCGAAGAGCCGGCGCGAGCCGATCCAGACCGCGGCCATGGCGCCCAGTCCAGTGCCCGCCGAGATCAGGAACATGATGAGCAGCTGATACTTGGCAGCCTCCATGGGCGGGCTGCCGGAGAGGATCTGACCGGTCATCATGCCGGGCAGGCTCACCAATCCCGCGGTCGCCATGGCATTGATCATGGGGATGAGGCCGGAGCGCAGTGCGTCGCGGCGCACCAGCTCGATCGCCTCGTCCCAGGTCGCCCCGCTCAGGAGTCGCGCCTCGATGCGCCCGCGGGCGTCCCAGGCCTGGCGGGTCAGACTATCGAGCGCCACCGCGATCCCGGTCATGGTGTTGCCGAGCAGCATGCCGAGCAGTGGGATCAGATATTGGGGCTGGTACCAGGGGTCGACCCCGATGATCAGCGTCACGGCGAGCAGGGTGACGCTGAAGGAGGAGAGAAACATGGAGGTGATGCCGATCCCGTAGCCCCAGGGTCCCAGATAGCGGCGCTTCTGGCGCTGCATCACTTCGAGACCGGCGACCGCGAGCATCACCAGCGCCATGAGTGCGATCAGCGCAAGACTGGTCAGGTCGAAGAGCGCCTTGAGCACCAGCCCAACCAGCATGAGTTGCACCGTGCTGCGCAGTGCGGCGACCAGCACCCGACCCGCGATCCCGAGGCGCAGCCACCAGGAGATGCCCGCAAGCAGCAGTACCAGCAGCGAGGCCAGAGCCAGGTCGAGTGGCTGCAACGTGATGAGGGTCATGCCGGCTCCAGTGCGCGCTGTCGGATGACCAGCGCGCGACCGCCGAGACGCTCGTGCTGTGCGGGGTCATGGCTGATCCAGAGCACGGGTGCTCGCCGGGTCTGACGGTAGTGCGCGAGGATCGACTCGACCTGGGCGGTATTGGCCGGGTCCAGGTTGGCGCTGGCCTCGTCGAGCAGCAAGACCTCTGGAAGACGGACCAGCAGGCGCACGAGCGCGAGCCGCTGACGCTCGCCAGTGGAGAGCCGCTCGATCGACCAGTCGAGCACGTCGGGCGCGAAACCGAGCCGTGCGAGCCAGTCGTGCAGCATGGATGGCGGTGCCGCGCTGGGCGCGGGCGTTGCCCGCGGGGTGCGCGTGAAGCGTCGCGCTCCCGCCGTCTGGACCCCGGGCAGATGCTCGCCGACGGTTTCGGCCCACCAGGATGATTCGGCCGGAAGCAGTCCAACCCGTTGTCGCCAGCGCCAAGGGGCCATCCCCGAGCGCGCCTCATCGTTCAGCCAGACCTCGCCCTCATGTGGATCCAGGTCGGCGATCGCGCGCAGCAGTAGACTCTTGCCCGACCCGGACGGCCCCGACACGAGCACCAACTCGCCTGCGGTCAGGGTCAGGTCGAGTGGCCCAAGCACGCGTGTGCGCAGCCCCTCGATCCTCAGTCCGGCCATTCGCGTCGGCGAAACATCAGATCGAAGACCGCATGCCCGAGACGCTCGCCGCGTTGCTCGAAGCGGGTGAGCGGGCGGGTCGCTGGACGCGGGGCGTAATGACCAGGTCCGGCCAGGTTCACGAAGGTGGTCTGGGCGCCCTCCAGGGTCGCGAGCATCTGCTGGGCATAGGGCTGCCAATCGGTGGCGGCATGGAAGACGCCGCCTGGCCGGATCGCCCGGGCCAACAGATCGACCATCTCGGGGGTCAGGATCCGGCGTTTGTGATGGCGGCGCTTCGGCCAGGGATCAGGGAAGAACAGCTGAACGCCAGCGAGCGCACCGGGCGTGATGCCGTGTGCAAGTACCTCGACCGCGTCATGACGGAGCACGCGCAGATTGTCCAACCCGCGCCGCTCGATCTCGATCAGCAGATGGCCGACCCCGGGGCGATGCACCTCGATGCCGAGCCAATTGTGATCGGCTCGTTGCTGCGCCATGCTGGCCAGCGACTCACCATTGCCGAAGCCGATTTCCAGGATGACCGGTCGGGCATCGCCGAAGAGCGCGGGCAAGGCGAGCGGCTCGCCCGCGACCCAGTTGACACCGTAGCGCGGCCAAAGGTCGCGAAAGGCGCGCTCCTGGGCCGCGGTCAAGCGCCCCTCGCGCAGCACATAGCTGCGCACCCGGCGCCGTGGCCACTCCTCGGCATGGCTCGACTCGCTCGCGTCGTCAGTGGTCATGACAGCACCCACGCCCTCGGGCCGGATCCGGGTCCCCCAGTGCTTAGAAGAAGAGACCCTCGAGCGGCGAGGAGGCGGAGGCGAAGCGTTTCGGGGCCATCCGGCCGGCGAGATAGGCCTCGCGTCCGGCCTCGACCGCCTTGCGCATGGCGCTGGCCATCAACAGCGGATCGCGCGCGGCGGCGATCGCGGTATTCATGAGCACGCCGTCGCACCCGAGCTCCATGGCGACCGCGGCATCGGAGGCGGTGCCCACGCCGGCATCGACCAGGATGGGGACATGCGCGTTCTCGACGATGGTCCGGATGTTGAGTGGATTGCGGATCCCGAGGCCCGAGCCGATCGGCGCGGCCAATGGCATCACCGCGATACAGCCGATCTCCTCGAGCTGGCGGGCAACGATCGGGTCGTCATTGGTGTAGACCATCACCTGGAAATCGTCCTTGACCAACTCCTCGGCGGCCTTGAGCGTGGCGATCACGTCCGGGAAGAGCGTCTTTTCATCGCCCAGGACCTCCAGCTTGACCAATGAGTGACCGTCGAGCAGCTCGCGTGCCAGACGGCAGGTTCGCACCGCGGTCGCGACGTCATAACACCCAGCCGTGTTCGGCAGGATCGTGTAGCGCGTGGGCGAGAGGACATCCAGGATATTGGGCTCGTCCGGGTTCTGGCCGAGATTGGTGCGCCGCACCGCGACCGTGACGATCTCGGCGCCACTCGCCTCGATGGCTCGGGCGGTTTCGTCCAAGTCCTTGTATTTTCCTGTGCCGACCAGCAAACGGGAATGGTAGTCCCGGCCGGCGAGTGTGAAATGATCGGTGGCGACGGTCGCGTTGCTCATCAGTCTTGCTCGTCATGAAGTGTCAGGTGGGGCGGCGCGAGGGCGATGGCCCTCGCGCGGCGAACAGTTGGTGTGGCGACGGCTCAGCCGCCGCCCACGGCATGGATGATCTCGACGCGATCGCCTGGCGCCAACCGGTAGTCGGCGAAGCGACCGCGCGGGAGCAGCTCGGCATTGACCTCGACCGCCAGACGCCGACCAGTGAGCCGCCGCAGCTCGATCAGCTCGGCCATGGTGGTGTGCTCGGCGACCTCGAATGTGGCGCCATTGAGCTCGATGCGCATCATTGGCCGCTGCTCAACGCACATGGTTCGGATCCTGGCCGAGCATCTCGGCCGTGACGAGTGTCACGCCACCCTCGCTCACATGGAAGCCGGCCTGCCGATCGGCCTCCGGATCGACCCCGATCGACATCCCTTCCTCGATCTGGCAGAGACTGTCGATCACCGCATTGCGGATGGTGCAATTGCGCCCGATCACCACGTCCGGGAGCAAGACCGAGTCCTGCACATAGCTATATGAGTTGACCCGGACATTGGAGAATAACAACGAGTGCCGCACCGTGGCCCCCGAGATGATACAGCCGCCGGACACCATGGAGTCGACCGCCATGCCACGCCGGTCCTCATCGTCGAAGACGAACTTCGCTGGCGGCAGCTGCTCCTGATAGGTCCAGATCGGCCAGCCCTTGTCGTAGAGGCTCAGGGGCGGCGTCACGCCGATCAGCTCCAAGTTGGCCTCCCAGAACGCATCCACGGTGCCGACGTCGCGCCAATAGGCTTGCTCGTTGGTGCGCGGATCCCGAAAGCTGTGCGCCATCACCCGGTAGCTCTTGATCACGGATGGGATGATGTCCTTGCCGAAGTCGCGCGACGAGCGCGGCGTGTCGGCGTCCTTGATCAGCTGCTCGTAGAGAAAGCTCCGATTGAAGACGTAGATGCCCATCGAGATCAAGCTCTTGCCGGGACTCCCTGGGATCGTGAAGGGCTCCTTGGGCTTTTCAGCGAACTGTCTCACCCGTCCTGCTTCATCGACCTCCATCACCCCGAACTCGCGCGCGCGCTCGCTCTCCACCTCGAGGCAGCCAACCGTCATGTCGGCGCCAGATTCGACGTGATAGGCGATCATGGCGCCATAGTCCATCTTGTAGATGTGATCACCCGCGAGGATCAGGACATAGTCCGGATTGTGGTCGCGGATGATGTCGAGATTCTGAAACACCGCGTCAGCCGTTCCGGCGTACCAGGAGGTCTCGGCGACCCGCTGCTGAGCGGGCCATAGCTCGACGAACTCGCCGAACTCGCCACGCAGGAAGCCCCAGCCTTTCTGGATGTGCAGGATCAACGAGTGTGCCTTGTATTGGGTCAAGACCCCGATCCTGCGGATCCCGGAGTTGATGCAGTTGGAGAGCGGGAAATCGATGATGCGGAATTTGCCACCAAAGGGCACGGCTGGCTTGGAGCGCCAGGCCGTGAGATGCATCAGGCGCGATCCCCGTCCCCCTGCCAGGATCAGCGCCAGGGTGTTGCGGGTCAGGCGACTGACGAAGCGTGGGTTGGTTTGGGGCATAAAACCTCCTTATGGGTTGGATGAGCGCCGGCATGTCAAGCCACCGGCCTATGGTACCATCAAGCTGGCACGCAACGGCGGGGTCAGCCCCATCAGGCGCGCCAACCTCCTCCGGGCACATACCCGCTGAGTCAGCAGACGCAAGAGATCCGCGTGACGGCGTCTCACGATCCGACCGCGAAGGAACAGTCCACCATCATGGCGCACGCGACATCAGAATCCTCCAAGCTTCCCGAGTCCTGGCAGCGGATCATCGAGGCACGCCATCATGATCCGTGCGAGGTCCTCGGGCGTCATCCACGCGGTGACCAGACGCGGGTGCACGTCTTTCTGCCCGAAGCCGAGAGCGTGCTCCTGGTCGAGGCCGATGCCGCGATGACCCGCGTCGAGGGGACTGATTTCTTCGTTTGGGAGGGTACGGCCTCAAAGGTTCCTGAGCGCTATCGAATCGATTGGGTGGACAAGGCGGGTCTGCGCCATGTCCACCATGATCCCTACTGCTTCCCTGTCCAGCTCGGCGAATTCGATCTGCACCTCTTCGGCGAGGGACGTCATTGGCATGCCTACCGCTTTCTCGGCGCGCATCCGCGCGAGGTCGATGGCGTGGCTGGTATCCAATTCGCGGTCTGGGCACCGGGCGCCGAGCGGGTGAGCGTGGTCGGCGACTTCAATCACTGGGATGGGCGCGTCCATCCCATGCGGGTGCGTGGCGGCAGCGGTGTCTGGGAGCTGTTCATCCCAGGTCTCGGGCCGAAGGGCTTCTACAAGTACGAGATCCGCGACCGCGACACCAACATTCACGTCAAGATCGACCCCTATGGCCAAGCCTTTCAAGAGCGTCCCGCGACCGCGGTGCTGCTCCCGGTGGCGAGCCGCTTCCAGTGGTCGGACGATGATTGGATGGCACGGCGTGCCGCGACACCATGGCAGGCGCGGCCGCTCGCGGTCTACGAGGTCCATCTCGGCTCCTGGCGGCGGCGCGAGGATGGCGGCTTTCTGAGCTATCGGGAGCTGGCCGAGCAGCTCGCCGACCATGTCATCGATCTGGGCTTCACGCATGTGGAGCTGCTGCCGATCACCGAGCATCCACTCGATGCCTCCTGGGGTTATCAGTGCACCGGCTATTTCGCGCCAACCGCCCGTTTTGGCTCACCGGATGATTTTCGTTTCTTCGTCGATCATCTGCATGGCCGTGGCATCGGGGTGATCCTGGATTGGGTGCCGGCGCACTTCCCGAAGGATCGCTTCGCCCTGGCGCGTTTCGATGGCTCGGCGCTCTACGAGCACGCCGATCCGCGGCTGGGCGAGCATCGCGATTGGGGAACGCTCATCTTCAACTACGGACGTCATGAGGTGAAGAATTTTCTGCTCTCCAGCGCGCTCTATTGGCTGGAGGAATTTCATCTCGACGGACTGCGTGTCGATGCGGTCGCCTCCATGCTCTATCTCGACTACTCGCGCAATCCCGGCGAGTGGGTTCCCAACAAATATGGTGGCAACGAGAACCTGGAGGCCGTGGACTTCATCCGCCAGCTCAACAGCGTCGCCCATGAGCGCTATCCCGGCACTCTCATGATCGCCGAGGAATCCACGGCCTGGCCGGCGGTGTCGCATCCGACCTATCGCGGTGGTCTGGGCTTCAGCATGAAATGGAACATGGGTTGGATGCACGACACACTCGCCTACATGGAGAAGGATCCAATCTATCGTCATTTCCATCACGACCTGCTGACCTTCGGGCTGCTCTATGCCTTCAGCGAGAATTTCGTCCTGCCCTTCTCGCATGATGAGGTCGTCCATGGCAAACGGTCGATGCTCGACAAGATGTGCGGCGATGCCTGGCAGAAGTTCGCGAGTCTGCGTCTGCTCTATACCTTCATGTTCAGCTATCCCGGCAAGAAGCTGCTCTTTCAGGGATGTGAATTCGCCCATGGAACCGAATGGAATTTCGACGCCGCGATGGACTGGGACCTGCTGGAGCGTCCACAACATGCCGGTGTCAAGCGGATCGTGACGGATCTGAATCGGCTCTATCGCGCCGAGCCCGCGCTGCACGAGGTGGATTTCGAGTCGGCTGGCTTCGAGTGGATCGACTGTCACGATAGCTCGCAATCGGTGCTCAGCTATCTGCGCAAGGACCGCCAAGGCGAGCGGATCGTCGCTGCGGTCTTCAATTTCACCCCGGTGCCGCGCATGAGCTATCGCATCGGCGTGCCAATGGATGGATTCTATCGCGAGGCGATCAACTCGGATGCCGAGGTCTATGGTGGCGGCAATGTCGGAAACGCCGGTGGCGTGACGGCCGAGCCGGTATCCTGGATGGGACGGCCCTACTCGATCCCGATCGCCTTGCCCCCATTGGGTGGCTTGATCCTGGTGCGGGAGTCGCGTGAGCCCGAGCCGACCACACAGCCGTCCGTGACGCCGGCGGACGATCCCGCAGACGCCGACTAACCGATCACGACAGATGCAGATCTGGGTCGATGCCGATGCCTGTCCGAGCGCCGTGCGCGAGATCCTCTACCGCGCGGCTGAGCGGGTCGGCGTGCGGGTCACGCTGGTCGCGAACGCACCACTGAGCCGGCCACCCTCGCCGCTGGTGCGCACGCTCCAGGTCGGTGCTGGCTATGACGTCGCCGATCAGGCGATCCTCGAGCGACTCAGTCCTGGCGATCTGGTCATCACTGCCGACATCCCGCTCGCCGCCGAGGTCATCGACCGGGGTGGTTTGGCATTGAATCCGCGCGGTGAGCGCTATACCAAGGACAATATCCGCGAGCGCCTCACCATGCGCGATTTCATGGACACCCTGCGCGGCAGCGGGATCCAGACCGGCGGACCACCGGCCTTCGGGCCGCGCGACCGGCAGGCCTTCGCCAATGCCTTGGATGGAATCCTTGCGCGGCGGGGTTCGCGGTGAAGCGACATCATCATCTTGATATGGAGACTTGATTGGCATGGCATTGTTACTCTTGGGTCTGATCCTGTTTCTCGGGATCCATTCAATCTCGATCATCAACGACCAGTGGCGGACCCAATTCATCACCCGTTTCGGCGAGATCGCTTGGAAGGCCGGCTATGGTGTCATCGCCTTGCTCGGTTTCTATCTGATCGTCGTGGGCTATGGGCAGGTCCAGCTCGCGCCGGTCATCCTCTACGAGCCACCGACCTGGCTGCGTCATGTCAGTCTATTGTTACTGCTGCCGGTCTTCCCTCTGCTGCTTGCGGCCTATCTGCCGGGTCGCATCCAGGGCGCCACCAAGCACCCCATGTTGCTTGCGGTCAAGATCTGGGCCACCGCGCATCTGCTGGCCAACGGGATGCTCGCCGACCTCGTGCTGTTCGGCGCCTTCTTGGCCTGGGCGGTCGCGGATCGGATCTCGCTCAAGCGCCGTGTCGGCCCGCCGGTGCATGGTGCCCCACCGAGTCCGATCAACGATGCCATCGCGATCGTGGGCGGGATCGGACTCTATCTGCTCTTCATGTTCTGGCTCCATCGAGTCTTGATCGGCATCTCGCCGATTGGCTGAGCGAGTGCGGCTCCCCCACTGGGCAGCATTCGCCCGGGCGCATCACACCCAACAGGGGCTCGGCCGGGCTTGAAATCGCTGATTCGACAATCACACTTTGACCGGACGGGGGGCTGGCTCACCATGGTGGTGGGTCCGCTCTCTCCACCGCTTCCAATTCATCCACCGCGAGGACGCCGAGATGATTTCCACCACCATGGCCACCAAGCTGAGCGAGCAGATCAATCGCGAGATCTACTCGGCCTATCTCTATCTGGCCCTATCCACCGAGGCCGAGGAGATCAATCTACGCGGAACCGCCGCCTGGTTCATGGCCAAGCACGGCGAGGAGATGGCGCACGCCTTGAAGATGGTGCGCTATCAGCTCGATCAGGGCGCGGAGGTCAAGCTCGCCGGGATCGATGGGCCGCCGGCCAAGGCTGGCTCGATCCTCGCCATGTTCGAGCGCACACTCGAGCATGAGCAGTCGGTGACCGCCTCGATCAACGACCTGGTCGATCACGCACTGTCTGAAAAGGACCATGCCACTGGGATCTTTCTCCATTGGTTCGTCACCGAGCAGATCGAGGAAGAGGCGACGGTCAACGACATCCTGGGCCGACTGCGTCTGTTCGGCGACAAAGGCGAAGGACTTCTGATGATCGACAACGAGCTTGGCGCGGCGGCCAAAGCGATGGCTCAAGCCAGCGCGAGCGCAGCGGCGGCCTGAGCGGCACCGCGCCCAACCGAGCGGTGAGGCGACGGCCGTTGCGCAACGGCATGGTCGTCGTCGCCACGCCTCGGCACAGTCCCGTGCTCGACTCGATCCTCGACGTCTGACGGTGTCCGCGGTCGGCAACCGCTGAGCCGATCAGGGCGGTACGCACCGGATCGAGGATCGACTCCTCGTCGGGCGGTGACCCTATTGGCCCCATGGACGTGAGCGCCGGGTCAATGCGAGGCTCCAACCAACCCCTCAACCCTTGGCCCCTGATGGTCCGTCACGATAGCGCGTCGAGCAGCCGAAGACCTTTGCCCAATGGTGAGTTGTCCTGGACCGACGAGACCGCTGCCGCATCGGCGAGATCGTCACCGCCCGGGAGGAGTCGAGACCCATGCCGCATATCCTGATCCAGTCCGAGCCATTCGATCCATTGGCCGAGCAAGCGGACCTGTGGGGGGGTGACCCGCGCGTCGGCGCGGTGGTGACCTTCATCGGTTTGATGCGAGATTTCAACGCCGACACCAGTGTCACCGCCATGACCTTGGAGCACTATCCAGGGATGACCGAGAAGGCGCTGAGCGCCATCGTGACGGAGGCCATGACGCGATGGGATCTGATCGATGTCAGGATCCTGCACCGTGTAGGGCGTTTGACTCCAGGCGATCCGATCGTCATGGTCGGAGTGAGTAGCCAGCATCGTGGCGATGCCTTCCGCGCCTGCGAGTTTCTGATCGATCACCTCAAGACCCGCGCACCCTTTTGGAAGAAGGAGTCCACTCCGGAGGGCGAGCGTTGGGTCGAGGCGCGGGCCACTGACGATCAGGCTGCCAATCGCTGGCGCCTCGCTCCAGGTGATTCAGGCGACGCTTGACTGGAGTCGTACCGGGTGTGGGGTTTGCGTGCCGCCTCGAGGTCGCGGGCGGGCGCTTCAAGCATTTGGAAGAACCCGACATCAGGCGGTGGGCTGCCAATAGGAATTGGTCGATTCTTTGAAGATCATTGTATCTTTGACTGAATCCCCTTTAAACTATTCAAGTGGCTTGGGCATCGCGTCCTTGCCGTTTTCATGAACCCTTGATGGAAGATTCGATTCCAATGACAGAGCTTGCCGAGCTACTTGCTCAGAAAGAAGAACTTGAACTGCAAATTGCCGAGATCCGCAAGCAGGAGCGCCATAATGCGATTGCCGAGGTTGTGCGGATGATCAACGAACATGATCTGAAGCCCGATGATTTGTTCGGCCGCGGGCGCGCCGGCACTGGTGTGCTTCCCGCCAAATACCGCGATCCCGAGACCGGCAAGACCTGGTCCGGCAAGGGTCGCGTGCCGAATTGGCTGGAAGGAAAGAATCGAGATGAATTCCTGATCTGATCCACGCCCCTCTCGATCCCGGCTCGGTTCGATCCAAGCCCGCGAGCGGCTCGGGTCGCGCGAGCCAAGCCCATGAATGGGCGGGGTGGTTGATCGCATCCCCCAGCCGGGACCGAGATTCTCGGCTCGGCTGAATCTCCAGTTGCGATGCGCGCAGTGCGCCAGCGCCGATCATCAATGCATCGCTCAGCGCAAAATCCAATGCAGGCATCCATGTCAACCGCTCGGGCGGATCAATCCGCTGGGGTGCCGCATCCTCAAGCATCTCATTCGGACGACCGATGCATGATGGCTGACGCCCGATCAGCGCCGTCCTGCTCGATCGAGCGCCTTGGCTGGTCTGGATGCAGTGAAATGACCCGCCCCACCCCGCCGCTCAGACACTGGGCGCCATAGGCACGCTCGAAGCCCATCTTGGCCTTTTCGCCAGTGCAATGGGTCGGCACCACATGGGTGATGCCGAGTGTTTGCAACGCATCGATCGTGCGAAAGATCTCGGCATCCTCTTGATCCATTAGATGAAAACCGCCGATCGCCCACTGGATCGGTGTTCCAAGCAGCCTGCTTGCACGCTCGACGATCCTCTCCATTCCGGGATGGGCGCAGCCGCTGATCACCGCGGTGACCCCGCCGGATTCGATCACCAGGGCTTGCTCGGGCGGCTGGCTATCGAATAGACCGCTGGAATACACACCAGGCGCAAGTCGCCGCGGTTCGGTGCCGATCACCACGAGCTCGCGACAGAGTCCATGCAGATCCGCGATCAGATGTTTGGAGAAACCCTCGTGGAGCACGACGCTGATCTCGCCGTTGAGCTCCAGCACCGAATCCAGCCCGCCCATGTGATCCCAATGGGGATGCGACAAGAAGAGCAGGTCGATCGAGTCGAGGCTCAGCCCGAGCGCAGCCATGTTCTTCAGTAGGACGCGCCCATTGCTTCCGGTGTCGAATAAGATGCGTTGCTCGCCGATGTCGATCAGTGCAGCAAAGCCCCAAAGCGTGCTCAGCTCGAGCGATCCGGGCATGTTGTCGAAAAGGATGGTCAAGCGGGGTATGGCGCTCATCGAAGACCTGCTCCCATGGGTGAGTCCTATGGTTGTCCGCGCCGCCTTGCGCATTACATCGCCAGACTGCACGCTCTTTGTGGAGTGCGCGTACCGACTTCCTCGTGGCGCAGCTCGCGGAGAAAGCCTCCGAGTGCACCGATCTGCGGCGACTCTCGCACCAATCACGAGACCTTCGCCTGGTCTCTGGACAAGGCCTCGGGCTATCTGGCAGGCCAGGATCTCTGCCATGTCACCGGCTGGACCAGCGTCGAGTCGAGATCACTTCATCTTCGAGAGGGTCTTTGAGCCGCAGTGTCAGCCAGGCTCTGAGCGTCGCGCGCCTCACCCGAATCTGAGCTCGGTCAGTGTGCCGTCTCCTCAGTGGACTGCTGCAGTGGACGACCCTCCTCACGCCAGCGATTCAGCCCACCAGTGAGATACCAGACATCGCGATAGCCCATGAGTCGCAGCGCCAGGAGTGCCTGCATGCTGCGCAGCGCGGTATCGCAATAGAGCAGGATGGCCTCGTCGCGGCCCTCGGGCAGGCGCTCGAGCAGGCTCGTCAATTCGTGATATGGCAGATTCACCGCGCCAGGGATGAAGCCGGTCTTGAATTCATCTCGAGGACGCACATCGATCACGAAATAGAAATCCTCGCGCGGATCGTCTTGCAGTGCCGCGGGTTGGATGCGCAGGGTCTCGACCGGCTGCTCGGCCAGGATCGCACCGATCGATTCGATCAGTGCCGGGTCGGTGTCGGCGGCTTGAATGCTCCAGGGTGTCATCGCGAGCAATAGCGCGGCGACGATGACTGATCTTCGATCCAATCGAGTGCCGACCCTCATGTGCTGCCTCGCATATCGGTCTGGTTTGCGAAATGGCGCGGGTTGCGCCCTGGCGCTCGCCACGCTGGACCCTGACAACGCTGTGCTGGACGTGTCTTGATCAGGATACACCAGCGAGCGCGTGCGCTGTTGCCTGACGCAATGACTCGAGCGCGGCGGAGACGCGCACTGGATAGGGTGCGGATGGCGGTTCGAGTCGGCGCAGCTCGACGGGAAGGGCGGCGAGCTGATCCTGGGTGGCACGTGCAATGTCGGCGAGTGTCCTGGGCGGGGCGAGTCGCTTGCCGCCAATCATCACCGGCACGAGGAGGGGGTGGGCGCCATGGGGGTCGTCCATCAGCGTGATGGTGTCGCCGGCCATGCGACCCTCGTGATGGGCGCGGAAGATCTGTTTCCGTCCTGGCAGGCTCACCTTGCCTGTCGACGTTTTCATCCTGGCCCGACCCGCGTATTCGGTGAGCTTGTAGGCGCACTCGAGATAGGGCGCGTCGGCGGATGTGATCAACTTGGTTCCGACACCGAAACCGTCGACCGGGGCCCCCGCATCGAGCAGATCCCTGATGCTGAATTCATCCATGTTGCCGCTGACGAAGATCTGGATGTCTTGGCACCCGCCACGGTCCAGGATCTGGCGGACCTCCCTGGACAATGCGAGGAAGTCACCGCTGTCGAGCCGGACACGCTGGACCCGGATCCCTTGTGAGGCCAGCGTCCGGGAGACCTCGACGACCGTTCGCGCACCTGCGAGCGTGTCGTAGGTGTCGATCAGCAAGGTGGTGTTGTTCGGGTTGGCGAGACAGAAATCGATGAAGGCGTCCTGCTCGCTGTCATGGGCCTGGATGAAGGAGTGGGCCATGGTGCCGAAGATGGGGATGCCGAACAGGGCATCCGCCAGGACCGTCGAGGTGCCGATGAATCCGGCGATATAGGATGCCCGTGCCGCGAGCAAACCGGCCTCCGCGCCGTGTGCGCGGCGCAGACCGAAGTCGATCAGTGTCGCGCGTCCGTCCGCCGCCAGCACGCAGCGGGCGGCCTTGCTGGCCACGAGCGTCTGGTACTGGATGAGATTGATCAGCCGGGTCTCGACGAGTTGTGCCTCGCCGATCGGGGCCTCGATGCGGATCAGCGGTTCGTCGGCAAAGCAGATGCTGCCCTCGGGCATCGCGTAGACATCGCCGCTGAAGCGTAAGTCTCCAAGGTATCGAATGGTCGCTGGCGAGAAGCGTCCGCTGCGGCTCAGATAATCGAGCTCGCTGTCGGTGAAGCGCATGCACTCGAGAAACTGGATGCAGGACTCCAGACCGCAGGCGACGAGGAAGGACCGTTGCTCGGGCAGTGAGCGCGCAAAGAATTCGAATGAGGCGCGTGCGTTCAAGCCTTTTTCGACATAGGCCTGAATCATGGTCAGCTGATAGAGGTCAGTCAGCAGTGGACTGCTGAGTGGGTTCATCCTCGACTCCTGAAGTCCAGGCTCGACATCATGACCGCACCACGCGCGATCATCCTTTCGAGCGCAGCGTGGCCGTCGTTTGGTGAAACGTCGACGGCGCGACAGGCGTCGTTCAGGACGATCACCCGATAGCCCGCCTGCAGAAGGTCGAGCACAGTGTTGAGCACGCAATAATCGGTCGCGAGTCCACCGATATAGACGCGCTCGATACCCAGATGCGCCAATGTGCTGCTCAGTGGCGACCCGGTCTCATCCTCGGCATGAAACGCCGAATATTGCTCCTCCGCCGCGCGCGTGCCTTTCGAGAACAGCCGTGTCGGCGTCGCAATCAAAAGATCCGAGTGGAAACCTGCGCCCTCGGTATGCTGGACGCAGTGAGCTGGCCAGATCCCACCATTGTCCAGGAAGGACGAGTGATCCGGCGGATGCCAGTCGCGTGAATAGATGACCGGCAGGTTACGGACGAGGAACGACTCGATCGAGCGATTCATCGCCGGGATGATCCGATCGCCACCCTTGACGCCGAGTGCGCCACCGGGCATGAAGTCATTCTGTACGTCGACGACCAGGAGTGCGTCGCCCTCTGTCGGCGTTGTCTGCGCTGTTGGATTCACTGCCCTCAGTCTCTCTTCATACCTGTTCGCTTGCTCACTGCTTGCCCCTGATCCGCCGCTTGGACGCTCGGCGCATGCTGCGCGATGCCAATGGAGTGATGCTGGCTGGTCCGCTCGCGCCAATGAACACGCCGCGCGATCGGCTCGGGCTGCAAGGTGACGTGACCGATGCCAAAACGCGCGTCGAGCAGCGCATGACTCTGCTCCAGGATCCGCTCCCATTCAGCAAGATCGTGCACCACGACATGCGCGCTCAGGATGATCTGATTGGACTTGACCGTCCAGATATGGAGATCGTGCACCGAGGCGATCCCTGGAACATGGGCGAGTGCGTATCCGACCTCCGGCAGATCGAGCCCGAAGGGGACACCTTCCATCAAGCCATGCAGCGATTCGCGCAGCAGGCGGAGACTGGAGACCAGGATGAGCGCACCGATCGCCAATGACAACAGCGGGTCGATGGGTGTCCAGCCGCTGACCGCAATGACCAGGCCGGAGACCAATGCGGCGACCGAGCCGAGCAGGTCGCCCAGCACATGCAGCAGGGCCGCGCGGGTATTGAGTGTCTTCTCACCGCGCGAGAGCATCCAGGCGACGACGAGGTTCAACCCCAGTCCCAGCGCGGCCGTCACCATGACCGCCTGGCCCTGCACGGGTTGTGGGGATTGCAAGCGCTCGATGGCCGAGACCACCAGCCAAGCCACCAGGGCCAGGAGCGCGGCGCTGTTGATCAAGGCCGCGAGAAATTCGGCGCGCCCGAATCCAAAGCTGTGTCGCGCCGAGACCGCGCGCCGTGCCAGCCAAGCCGCACCGGCTGCCAAGGCGAGCGCTGCGGCATCATTGAGCATGTGCCCGGCATCCGCCACCAGGGCCAAGGATCCGGCCCAGAGCCCGACCGTGGCCTCGACCGCGGCGAAACCCAGGGTGAGCAGGGTCGCGAGCAGCAATGGCGCGCTCGCGCCATGGTGCTGGTGTGAGTGCTCATGCTCATGATGTGGATGCCGATGGCTCATGTCTGGATCACCGAGCGTCTCCACGGGTAACGAGCGCACGATTGCGGGACGCATCTGCTGGCCGCGACATGGGCGTCGCCGACGCCGCCATGCTCATCCCCGATCTCGCTGAATGCGCACGAGTCGATGGCCGAGTCTCAGGTGTTCAACAGCCGCTTGATCTCCTCGACCGAAAGCACCCGGCCGCTGCTCTTGACCTCGCCGTCGATCGCCAAGGCCGGGGTGCTCATGACACCGGCATCGATGATGGCCTCCAGATCGGTCACCTTCTCGAGTGCATACTCGATCCCGAGCGACTTGGCGGCGACATCCGCATGCAATGCCAGGGTGGCGCACTTGGCGCAGCCCGCGCCGAGGATCTGCAGCTTGATCATGTGAAATGACTCCTCAAGTGTAGAAGGCTCCGAAGATCAGACCGGAGATGGTCGCCATCACCACCACCAGCGCGCAATAGATGAGTGTCTTGGACGTGCCGAGCAGTCCCCGGATCACCAACAGATTGGGTAGCGACAATGCCGGTCCGGCCAAGAGCAAGGCGAGTGCCGGACCCTGCCCCATGCCGGCGCCCAGCAATCCTTGTACGATGGGGATCTCGGTCAGGGTTGCAAAATACATCAAGGCACCGACCAGCGCAGCCAGTAGATTGGCCGAAAGGTCGTTGCCGCCGACCGCCGCGGCGATCCACCCCGAGGGGATCATGCCCTCATGACCGGGCCGCCCGAGCAGAAAACCGGCCACCAGGATCCCGGCCAGCAGCAGCGGCAGGATGAGCTTGGCAAAGCTCAGGGTCTCGGCGAGCCAATCGGTGCCCTCACCCGGACGCAGCGCCGCGGCCGTCGCCACCCCGACCACGCCGACCGTGAAGGCCAGCTCGGGATGTCCGGGCACCAGGAGCGCGAGCAGCAGGATCAGACCCGCGGCCCCGGCCAGCGGCGGCCAAGGCCAGCGCCAACGCCAGGTCAGGAGCAGGGCCAGGGCCAGTGCCGCCAGTGCTGTCAATGGCCATTTCAGGGCATGGACCAGGTGCCAGACGGCACTGTCATCGGCGCTCGCCGGGGCCCAGTTGGCGAGGATCAGGATGAGGATCAGCAGGACGAAGAAGGTCAGGGTCTCGCCCACCGGCCGGTCGGTCCCGCCACCCAGGACGAGACCCTGGGCGCGCGCGGCCCGCTCACGCTCCTCATCGCGATAGATCCAGTGCATGATGAGCCCGATGACCAGGGCGAAGACCACCGCCCCCAGGGCGCGCGCCAGGCCCAGCTCCAGACCCAGGATACGCGCGGTCAGGATGATGGCCAGGATGTTGATCGCCGGACCCGCATAGAGAAAGGCGATGGCCGGCCCCAGACCCGCGCCGCGCCGATAGATGCTGCCAAAGAGCGGCAATACGGTGCAGGAGCAGACCGCCAGCACCGAGCCGGAGACCGAGGCCACCCCATAGGCCGCGATGCGATTCGCCTTGGGACCAAGATAGTTGATCACCGCATCCTTGCTGAGGAAGACCGCGATGGCCCCGGCGATGAAGAAGGCCGGGACCAGACAGAGCAGCACATGCTCGCGGGCATACCAGCGCAGCAGCTCGAGTCCCTCCAACACAGCGCCGTCGAAGCGTGCGGTCCCGACCGGCAGGAACCAGATCAGCAGGAAGAGCGCCAGCGCGCCGCCGAGCCATTTGAGCTCGGCCGGGTGCGCGCGCATGGCATCGCGCAGGGCCGACCAATTGTCATTCAGGTTCTGCCCGGCGGCGACCGGAGGGGGTTTGGATGTGGTCATCGTGCTTAGCCTGGGGCGAGGGGTCGGGGTTCGGGGTTCAGTTTGTGCGGTCCGACACGATCGGATCGACATCGATGCTCGAATCGCATCGCCGTTTGTTCAAAGGGCGAGATTGATTCATCGATGATCTGCTTCGAAACTTTCCTCTTTCCTTCGCATGACTCATGCGGTGGCGATCAAATAACCCGCCATGATCAGCAACAGCAGACCGCAGGCCGCGCGTCCGTAGCCAAAGCCGCTGACTTGCCCGAGCCGATCGAGCCAGCGTTGGACCCCGTGCAGTGAGCCGGCGGCGATCAGCACGCCGCCGCAGTGACCGACCGCGAAGAGTCCGAGCAGGAGGACGGGCAAGGCGACCAGACCCTCGGCGGACTGCATCCAGGCCACGCCAAGCACGGGGGCGATCCACGCGAAGGCGCAGGGGCCGAGGGCCAGGCCGAAGACGAGTCCGAGCAGCAAGGCAGCGATCGGTCCCCGCGACCGGGGCTGCGGCAGACCCCAGCGCCAGGTGATCGGCAGCCAGTCGAGCAGATAGAGTCCGGCCACGAGTGACAGACCGGCGACCAGAACATTGCTCGAGACCCCGATATCGCCGGCAATCCGACCGAGCCAGAGTGTGGCGAGCCCCAGCGGTACCAGACTCACCAGGACGCCGAGGGCGAAGGCGAGGATGACGAGGGCCCGGCGTCGGGCCGGCGCCGGCGTCAGCTCGGGCGTGCGGGCCAGATAGCCCACCACCAGCGGAATGCCGGCGAGATGACAGGGGCTGAGCCAGATGCTCGCAAAACCCCAGACGAGCGCCGCCAGCGCTGCCAGGGCGACGGCGCCGGACAGGGCGTCGGACAGGGGTTGCAGCCACTCCATCAGGTGTCATCCCCGGTTCGGGCGGTGAGCGGGAAACCGGCGGCGGCGAAGCGTGCGCGGATCGCGTCGGCCGAGAGAAATCCGACATGCCGATCGAGCTCGCGTCCCTCCCCGTCGAGCAGGACCTGGGTCGGGATGGCAATCACCTTCCAATCGCGGACCCGCTCCGGCTGCTCCAGGATGTTGATGGAGACGAGCTGCAATTGATCCCCGTGGGCAGCCTGCAGCTCGTCGAGCACCCGGTGCATCGCCACGCAGCTTGCGCACGAGTTGGAGCCTAGCTCGACCAGCACGGGCCGACCGTCGGGTGTGATCTCGGTCGCCCTGGGCGCCGGGGGTGCGCCGACTTGACTCCCGAGCCAGCGGTAGAGTCCGGCGCCGCCCAGCACCAGGATGAGGACGACGAGCGCGGGCCAATAGCGTGTGAGTGTGTCCATGACCCTCGCTCAACCCCCAGTCCCGGTTCGCTCGGCATGGGCGGCGACGGGCGGGCAGCACTCCTCGTAGGTCGGAATCCCCGGGCGCGACTCGTACCAGCCTTGGGTGTGCATGAGGATGCGCACCACCAGGAGCATCACCGGCACCTCGATCAGCACCCCGACGACCGTGGCGAGCGCCGCGCCCGAGTTGAAGCCGAAGAGCGCGA